>CAIXGY010000075.1 GCA_903919035.1 uncultured Planctomycetaceae bacterium
CGCGACGCCGGCCACCCGTCCCCCTTGGTATGCATGCCGTGATCACCGATCCGCGGCGCGTCGGGCCATCGGCCCGGTGACCGGCGTTCGGCTCCGTTGATTCGAGTGATCCGGGCTCCGCGCTCGCGGAATGCTCATGCGTTTCTCACGCGTTTCTCACGTGACGCTACGCAAGCCCTAACAGGCCGCGGGCATCATGCCGCCCGATGTCGTGGCCATGTCGCGACAGCGTCCGCCGCCCTCGAGCACCCGCACACGGAGAGGCACTCATGGTCAGGAACACGTCACCCGTGACGCGAGCCTGCATCACCCCGACCATCCCCATGAAGCCGCACATCGGATCGCTGATCGGCATGCCCATCTCGATGCCGACACTTCCCATGATCGGCCGTCTCCACAGGCCGCTGCCCACGCGTCATGCAGGCGGTTTCACGCTCGTCGAACTCCTCGTCGTCATCGCGATCATCGCTTCACTGCTCGGCCTGCTGCTGCCGGCCGTCCAATCGGCACGGGAGAGCGCCCGCCGCATCAAGTGCCGGAGCAACATCCGGCAGATCGGCCTGGCCTTCGTCACCTGCGCCGAGGCGCGGCGGTATCTTCCGGCCGCCATGTTTTCCGCTAAGGTGGCCGACACGACCGCATTTCCTGCGGCTCCGGAAGGCAATCCGTCGCGGCGGGAGCACTCCTGGCGGGCGCTCGTCTTGCCGTTCATGGAAGAGCAGTCCTCGGTCGCCTCCTACGACTGGAAGAAGCACTGGTACGACGCCACGAGCAATTCGACGCCCGCTCGGCCGGTCGATCCGACGCTCGGGGTGCCGCCGGACTCCAACCTGGCGGCCGGCATGAAGCCGGTCGCGATCTACGCCTGCCCGACGGCGCCGACGCGAAACGTCGGCGCCCAGACGGTCGGCGCGAGCCCCGATGCCGGCGACAGTCGCCGGCCGGCAATCAGCGCGGTGAAGTTGGCGACGCTCGCGACGTCCGACTATGAAGCCACGACGGGCGTGAAATCCGGGGTCGTCACGCCGGAACGCTACGCAGTGGAGGCTGCGGCGAAAGGCCTCCTCGACAAGGACGCGGTCACCCGCCAACGGCAGGTGGCCGACGGGTTCTCGAAAACGCTGCTCATCGTCGAGGCCGCCGGCAAGCCCAACACCTGGAGGGCCGGCGCGCAGGCCATGAACCCGCTCGGCCCCATCATCTACGGCCAGGGCATCAGCTGGGCCGACAACTTGGGGCCATTCAAGATCGACGGCTTCAACACCGCCGGCACGGCCAGGGCGCCGGCCGGAACCGGCCAGGCGCTCAACGCCACGAACGAAGGGGAGTGTTACTCGTTTCACTCCGGCGGCGTCCACGCCGTGTTCGGCGACACGTCCACCCGGTTCATCGCCGAGACGATCGACATCATGACGTTTGCGGCACTCGTCACGCGGGCCGGCGGCGAAGGTGTCGGGGAGGTGCCATGACACCCCGTGCTGCCGGATGGCTGGCGGCCGTGTCGATGGTCGGAGCCGTGCCTGGCCGGGCATGGAGCCGTTCCGTCGGCAGTGGTCCGCCAATCGCCCGCGCCTGGGGGCTCATGCCGGCGACGCCGCCCCGCCATTGCCTCTGGCCGATCGAATTGCCCGAACCGCTGCCGCTCGACCCCCGGACCTAGGAGTCTCGACATGCTCTTCCGCATCCGTTCGTCATCGTTCGCCGCCGCGCTCGCGTTGATCGCGTGGACCGGCTCCGTGCAGGCCGCGAGCATCCTCCGCATCACCGAGGTGATGAGCAACGGCGACGTCGCCGACTGGTTCGAACTCACCAACTACGGCACCGACGCGGCCACGCTGTCCGGCTACAAGATGGACGACAACTCGTTCGCGTTCGTCAGCGCCGTGCCACTCGTGTCGTCCACGTCGAACCCAGGCCAGGCGATCACGATCGGGGTCGGAGAATCGGTCGTGTTCATCGAGGGCAGTGCCGCCAACCCGCTCCTCAACGTCGCCACCTTTCGCACGAACTGGGGACTCTCTCAGGCGGTCCAGGTGTATGGGTACGGTGGGGCAGGCGTGGGCCTTTCGAGTGGCGGCGATGGCGTGACCGTGTTCGACTCGGCCGGCACGTCCGTGACCGGGAACGTGACGTTCGGGGCGGCAACGACGGGCCAGACGTTTACGTGGTCGTATGACGAGCTCGGCACCCTCAAGACGAACGCGTCCGGGCTGCCGGTGAGCGCCATCGGCCTGAACGGTGCCGTGTCCGGCAGCAACGGCGTGACGGCGCTGGTCGGCTCGCCGGGCCGGTCGGTCCTGGTCTCGTCCACGACGGTGACGTCGCTCTTCTGGACCGCCGGCGGCGGCACGCTGGGCGGCACGGGCGTCTGGACGGCGACCGACACGACGTGGTCGCCGACGGCGAGCCCCGTGATCGGCGGCACATGGAGCCCCGGCAGGGAGGCGATCTTCGCCGGGGCGACGGGTGGCACGGTGACACTCGCCGCGCCGCTGTCCGCGTCGTCCGTGACGATCAACACCGACGGCTACACGCTCGCGGCGACGGGTTCCGGCAGTCTGAACACGACCGGATTCGCCGTGACCAATGCGGGGCAGACGGCGACGGTGACGGCACCGATCGTCTCCGGCAGTGGCTTCACGAAGTCGGGCAACGGCCTGCTCGTTCTCTCGGCTGCGGGCAACGCCTACACGGGGCTCACGAGCATCGTTTCGGGCACGCTGCGGTCGGGCGCGAACGACGCGATCCCCGACGGCTCGGTCGTGACGGTGGCCCGTCTCGCACAGATGGACTTCAACGGCAAGTCCGATACGGTCGCCGGGCTGCAGGGCCTCGGGAGCGTGATCATCGGGGGCACGCTCACGATCAACATTCCCGGCGCGAGTGACGCGCGGCTCGACGGCTCGCTCTCGGGCGACGCTGATCTCGTGATCGCATCGTCCGGCTCTGGCGTGCAGCGGTTGAACACCACGAACCAGACGTTCACATCGGACTTTTCCATCAAGACATACACCGGCAAGACGATCATCCACAGCGGCGGACTCGGCGTGGATCGCACGGCCGTGCCGCTCAACACGACCCAGGTGGACGTGGAGTCCGCCGGCCGGCTGCTGTTGAGCCCGAACACAAACTCGTGGGCCTCCGCTCCCGACCAGACCTTCACGTTCGGCTCGAATCCAGCCGTGCCCGTCAACCTCAGGGGAGGCCTCATCGGCCAGGGCGACGGCGACGACGTGGAACTCGCGAACACGCTGAACGTGACGGGCACGGCGACCGTGTTGATTCGGAACAGGGCCGGCGTCAGCGGCAGCTCGCCCTCGACCGAACAGTTCACGTTCGCCGGGCCACTCACCGGCCCGGCCGACGCCGTGCTGAAGATCCTTGCGAGCGACACGACCTCGGGCTATGCCCAGTCGCGGGCCGAGTTCACGAGCCCGAGCGGCAACACGTTTGCCGGCACCGTGAGCCCCGGCCCCTACGCGGTGGCCCGGTTCAAGGGCGACTTCACGCAGACGTCGGTGAATCTCGAGGGCGGCAAGGTTGACGGCTACGGCGCGATCAAGGCGGTGACGGGCACCGGCATCGTGAGCCCCGACGGCACGAGCGGGCCGGACGGAGTCTTCACGGTCGGGTCGATCGCCCCCGTGGCCGGCACGAACTTCGACTTCGACCTCGGCACCGCAAACGCGCCGCCGGCGTGGTCGAACGCCACCCAGAGTGGCAACGACGTCCTGCGGCTCACCGGCGCGACACCGCTGACCTCCGCTCTGACCGGCGCGAACGTGGTGAACCTGTTCGTGAATACGACATCCCTCGCGGCGAACGACCGCTTCGACGCCGGCTTCTTCACGACGGCCGACCAGACGGCCCTGATCACGAACGCTGCCTTCGTGCCGTACATCCTCGGTGACGGCCTCGGGGTCGCCATCGAACACTCGGGGCTCCACTACTACACACTCGCCCAGTGGAACGCGGCGACGGGCTCCACCCTGGCCGCCACGGTGTCGATGGTGGCCGCGACAGCGTCGTTCGACGGGGCGACCCCCACGACCGGATTCATCATGCAGACGACGTTCGCCCCGGCAGCCCTCGCGCCCCCCACCACGCTCACGTGGTACGGCGACGGCGTGAACCCGGGCGGCGCGGGCACGTGGACGACCACGGGCAACACCTGGTTCGACGGCACGACCGTGCGGGCCTGGGTGCCGGGCGCC
>CAIXGY010000076.1 GCA_903919035.1 uncultured Planctomycetaceae bacterium
AGGGCGTCCGGTCGGCGAGGTGCGCGGCCGTCTGGGCCATGCGGCGGCCCGTGCAGGACGGGCAGACGCACCGTCCCTTGCAGGAGAAGTCGTGGCCGCAGCCGGTGCAGCGTGCTCTTGCGCATCCGAACCAGAGGATGTCGCAGCGGCGATACTCCCGAAACTCCCCCGCGAGATGCGTCGGGACGGGTCGCTATCACCCCGCCCTTGACGCGGAGCCAGGCATCCGTTCACCCCAGGTGGAAGTCGATCACCAGGGGCAAGTGGTCGCTCGCGGCCTTCGCGAGGCTCGTCCGCACGACCCGGGCGTGCCGCACCTCGACGCCTCCCCGCACGAACGCCTTGTCGAGCGCGCCCAGGGCGAGCCATGCCGGGAACGTGCGGAATCGTGACACCGGGCTCGTCACCTGCGCGAAACCGCGGTCCGCGAGCGTGCCCGGCGCGAGCGCGTCGCGCCAGTCGTTGAAGTCGCCCACGATCACCGTCGGGTGGCGGTCGGCGCCCCGAAAGAGCGCGTGGTCCAACAGCCGGTCGACCTGCCACCGGCGCTCTCGCTCGGCGAGCCCCAGGTGCGTGTGCACGAGGTGCAGCGGGCCCTCGGGGGAATCCACGAGGAGCAACTGGGCGCCGCGCGGCTTGCGGTTCGCCAGGCGGAGCGTGATGCGATGGCGGCTGGCCACCGGCCAGCGGGACAGCACCAGGTTGCCGTAGGCGCCCCGGCCCACGTGGACGTTCGCCTGGAAGACGCCCTGGCAGCGAAAGTAGCGGGCCAGGAGCCGCGGCTGGTCATCGAAACCGCTGCGGCGCACGAGTCGGTCGACCTCCTGCAGGCAGACGAGGTCGGGATTCTCCGCCTCGATGCAGTCGATGATCCGCGCGAGCGAGTAGCGGCGATCCCGGCCGCCGATCCCCTTGTGAATGTTCCAGCTCAAGAGGCGCATCGGTGCCGCTCAGCCTCCCCCGAGTTCGGCCCGCCGGCGGATGAAATGCCGCTGCACCCGGGCCACGCACGACCGCCCGTCCGCGCTCCGGGTGTGGCAGGCGGCGTCGGGCAAACCAGCCCGACGGACCACCTCCCGCACCCGCGTCGGCACGCCATCGGCGATGTCGGCGTCGACGTCGTCAGCGGTCAGTCCATGACAGGCGCAGAGCGTGCCGGCCGGATCCTTCGGCCACGGCAGTCCGTGGGTGGCAGCGACGTCGATCACCCGCTCGAGCAGGTCGAAGTAGGCCGTCTGGCAGGGGTCGGTGCCGCAGTAGTAGGCCGGCTCTCCGAGCCCCGCGGCCGCGCCGGCCATCACATGGGCCGCGAGCGTCGCCGGCTCGACCCGCGTGCCCTCGCCGCCACACCGCGGGCAGCGTGGGGGCCGCGTGTCGTCGGGCTCCTTGCAGAAGGCCTTGTTCATGTGTGGTGTGGGGCGCGACTCCGGCCGCCCTCACGCGACGACGGCGGCGCCTAAGGCAAGATCGATGCGATCGAGGATCAAGGCGATGACCTCGCGGTCGGAGTCCGGGCGCCGCGGGCTCTCGGGATGAGGCTCGTCGCTCGCGAGGAGGCCACGCAGGCGCAACGCCTGGGCCATCGAATGCTTGTAGGCGGGCACGGGCCGCCGAAACGCGAAATCGCCGAGGGCCTGGAGGGCATCGTCGAGTTCGTCGAACCGCGGATCGCCGGCGGCCCACCAGCGGTCCCGCTGGGCGAACGCCTCGGGCCAGGCGGTCGAGAGCCCGAGAAGCCAGTCGCTCCCGTAGCGGACCATGTCGATGGCCAGATCGTTGCCCGTGAAGACGTGGAAGTCGGGCCGCACGCGATCGCGGACGGCAAGCCGGTCCCACTCCAGTCGCCGCGACAGTGACGAGTGCTTCGCACCGAGGCAATTCGGGATCCGCAGCAGTTCGACGTAGGCGTCGAGACCGAGCACCCGCCCACAGGGAACGAATTCCGTCGAGAGTTCGAAGCCGATGAAAGCCTCGACGTGCTGGGCGAGCCGTCGATGCCGTGTGACGCACTCGGCGTCGCCGCCCGCCGTGAGGCCGAACGACGGAAAGATGACGGGAATCGCCCCCACTTCCGCGATCGCGGCGAACTGCCGGGCGTAGGCGGCCTCGTCGAACGGCGCGCCCGGCGCGTCCACCACGCAGGCCCCCGCCACGAGCTCGCGGCCCGCGCCGAGAACCGCGCGGGCGGTCGCCAGCGCCCGGCGCCGGGTCGCATCATCGATGAGCTGCACGTATCCCGTGTCCATGTTCACTGCCGGCGTGATCCCGGCCGTCGCCGTTCGCGCGACGTGGGCGGCGAATGCGTCCCAGTCGATCCGGCGGTCGGCGGAGAAGGGCAGGAGGATCGCCGACATCCCGCGGATGGCGCGGCGCGGGCGAACGAGGGCAAGCGGGTCGGTCACGTGTGACGTGGCGTGGCTCATGTGCAAAGTATCGGTAGACTCTGCCTCGGGTTCCAGCCCACAGCGCGAGACGAGATACGACATGCACGTTCCCCGCGTTGCCCGCTTCCGGACGGCCGCCGAGCTCCGGGCCCATTGTGCCGCGATTGGCGCCCCGATCCCGCTCGACGACGCGTTGCTTTCCTCGGCCGGTGGCTCGCCGCTCGCGGCGGCGATCGACATCGGCGGCCGGCGGGTCGGCAATCGCTGGTGCATCCATCCGATGGAGGGCTGGGACGCAACGGACGAGGGGCGACCCACCGCAGTCCTCCTGCGGCGCTGGCAACGCTTCGGCGAGAGCGGCGCGAAGCTGGTGTGGGGTGGCGAGGCCGTGGCAGTCGTCGCCGAGGGCCGCGCCAACCCCAATCAACTGTGTGCCCCGGCCTGTGGTTCCGACGCCTACGCGGAATTGCTCGACGCGGTGCGGTCGAGCCACCGCAGCCGGTATGGCGACGACGGCGATCTCCTCGTGGCGCTGCAGTTCACGCATTCCGGGCGATTCTCGAAGCCGACGGCGGCCGGCCGACGGCCGCGCATCGCCTGCCACCACCCACTCCTCGACGCCCGGCACGGCGTCGATCCGGCCGACGCCGCGGCGGTGCTCACCGACGACGACGTGGAGCGACTCATCGACGCCTACGTCGCAGCGGCCCGGGATGCGGCCACGGCCGGCTTCGACATGGTCGATCTCAAGGCCTGTCACGGCTATTTGGTCCATGAGTTCCTCGGCGCGAGACGCCGCGAGGGACGCTTCGGCGGCGACTTTTCCGGCCGCACGCTGCTGCTGCGCACGCTCGTGCAGCGGGTGCGGGCCGAGTGCCCAGGCCTGCTGGTCGGCGTGCGGCTGTCGCTCTTCGACACGGTGCCCTGGCACAAGGTCGGCGACCACGGCGAGCCATTTCCGTGTGCCGACGCGCTGCCCTACGACTGCGGCTTCGGCGTGGACGAGGCGGAGCCGCTGCAGATCGACC
>CAIXGY010000077.1 GCA_903919035.1 uncultured Planctomycetaceae bacterium
CATCCTCGTGATCGGCGGTTCCAAGGACGCCGACGCCGTCAAGATTTACGAGCTGCTCAAGAAGCAGCGACCCGACGGCTGGCACGAGAAGCGCGGGCAGACCTTCAAGCAGGCCCCGAAGTTGCCGGCGCACACGCTGCCATCACTGTTTCTGCGGCAGTTCGAGACCGACCTGACCGGCGACCGCCTCGCCGCGACCATGCCCAGGAACCAACGCCAGGCCACCTCCCCGTCCGCTGCCATCCAGGCTTTCGTCGGAGCGGTCACGTCGGCGGAGCGGTGACCGGCCGCGGGAGCCGGAGTTCCATGCCCGGCACCACGAGGTCCGGGCTACGGAGCCGGTCGCGGTTGGCCGCAAAGATCTGGTCCGCCATGGCAGGGTCGCCATACAGCCGTCGGGCCAGCGACGGCAGCGTTTCGCCCGGGCCGACGCGGACGCTGGAGGCCGCCTGCCCGCCCGCGGGCGCCACGGGCTGCCGAGGCGACGCAACGGCGGGCCGTCGATCCGCAGGGAGCCAGGGATCGGCCCCGGTGACGGCGGCGGTGGTGCCAGCCGGAGCCGCGGATGGCCGCGCGAAGGCAGCCGGTTCGATGGTACCGCTCGGCGCATGCCGCGGGCCGCTGACCGCCCACGGAGGTGGCAGCGTGAGTTCCGCTCCGATGGGCAGCAGGTTGGGGTCGGGAATCGTCGTCCGATTCGCGGCCCAGATGGCCGCAGCCGCCGCAGGCTGACCGTAGAACCGCCCTGCGATCGTGCCGAGATCGTCCCCGTCCCGCACGCGGTAGGTCGCCGGCACGGTCACGTCGGTGGCGAAGAGCGAGGGAACCGGCACGGCGTCGCCACGAGTCGCCACCGCCGGCGCGTCCCAGGGTCGCACGGGGGGCGGCCCCGCCGCGTCGAGCAGGTCCGGAGGGGGCACGCGAAGCGTCGAGCGATACGCCGGCCCCAAGGCCGGCCCCGCCTGCTCGAGTGCCTCCGGCACGGGAGGCAGTGCCGCAGGGGGTGGTGGCGGGCCACGATCGAGTTGCAACCATGCCGTCCCGTCGGTGGTCGGGCCGTCAGACGGCGCGGGAACCGGCTGGACATCCGGAGGCTGGGTATCCGGAGCCCCCCACCCGTCGACACCCGCCTGCGGCGGCGCGCTGGGCGGTGGGGGCTGGCCCGCATCGGCAACGGGCGTCTGACCGACGGCGGCCGGTGCCGGCTGCCGCGCGGCCGCGACGAGCCGCGTGGCCAACGGCGCGGCCAATTGACCACCTGCCGCCAGGAGTGCGCCCCCCACGAGCAATCGGATCGAGCCTGTCACGGTCATGGCCTGCGCGCTCCCTCACGGACCGCCGCGTGCGGCCCACCCCCAACCATGCGCTCCACCGGATCGCCGGGTCGGCGATCGAGGACCTGCGGCCGGCGGCGGCGCAGCGACTCGAGCGCTCGCCACCGTCACGATCCGCCTGACTCGCGCCTGCCGCACCGGCGGTGCCGCCCGCAAGGCTTGCCGCGCCGCGACCGTCAGGCGGTGGCCGGCCGCCGGGCCGGGGCCCCTCCGAACCGGTGCTGGAGCCAGAGCACGATCGGCGAGGCGATGTAGATCGTGCTGTAGGAGCCCGTGATGATGCCCACGAGCATCGTGAAGGCGAAGGCATGGATCCCCTGGCCGCCGAACAGGTAGAGGATGAGCGTCGCCAGCAGCGCCGTGCCCGACGTGAGAATGGTGCGGCTCAACGTCTGGTTCACCGCCCGATCGACCATGTCGGCGGTCACGAACCGGCTCTTGCCGCGGAGTTCGCGGAGCCGGTCGAAGATCACGATCGTGTCATTGATCGAGAAGCCGATGATCGTGAGCAGGGCCGCCACCACGTCGAGGCTGATCTTGAAGTCGTCGACGAGCGCCCAGCCGAGCACGGGCGACACGAACTTGCTGATCGCCAGGCAGGCGACGGCCACGAGGACGTCGTGCGCCAGGGCGACGACCGCGGCGAGGCCGAAGGCCACGTTTTGGAACCGCAGCCAGACGTAGAGCACGATGAGCACCAGGCTGGCGATCAGGGCTGCCACGGCCGTCTGCTTCGTGTTGCCCGCGACCTTGCCCCCGATCGTGTTGGCAGACCGGAACACAGGCTCGTCGGCCAGGTCAGAGGCCATCCGCTCCAGCACGCCGCGGGCGACGTCGGGCTCGAGCGCCGTGGAGAACGTCCACGTGCGGTAGGGCTTGGCCCGGGCGGTCATGCCGTCGGCGACCAGATCGTAGGCGGCGCCGGGGTGCCCCGCTGCCGCCAACGCCTTCCCGACCACCTCCTGCAGCGTCGGCAGGTTGATGCGCTCGGGAAAATCGAGTTCCGCCACCGTCGTGAGCGCGACGGCGTTCGCGGCGGGCTTGGCCGCCGCCTCGCCCTGCGGTTTCGACTCGACCGCGCCGAAGCCCATCGAGTAGGTCGGCAGCCGTCCGGCGAAGGCCTTGCCCAGTCGCTGCTGCACCTCCGCCGCATCCCGCAGCGACGTGTCGATCTTGTAGCGCTCACCCGCCCCGGCGTCGCCGCCGGTGAACGCGCTGACGGCCACGTCGGGCAGGCCGGCGCCGTCGCGGCCCACAAGCCGACGCACCTCGCCGACCTCGAGGCCCTTGCCGGGCAGGAATTCCACCTGCACGCTCGAGCCGCCCGTGAAGTCGATGTCGAAGAGTCCCGGACCGCGGGCCCACGCTGCCACCAACCCCGTCAGGATCACGGCCGCGGAGAGGCACACCGCCAGCGGCATCCAGGCCACGAAGCGGAACCGCGGCTGGCCGAAGATCCGGGCCATGTTGAGCCGCCGCAGCCAGCCGTTGCGCTCGGCCAGGTCGAACACCACGCGGGAACAGAACACGGCCGTGAAGAGATTGAGCACGAGTCCGAGGATGAGCGTGACGGCAAAGCCCTTGAGCTGGTCGGTGCCGATCGCGAACAGCACGATGCCGGTGATCACCGTCGTGAGGTTTGAGTCGAGGATCGTGGAGAAGGCCCGGGCGAAGCCGTTGCGGATGGCCATCCGCACGGCGGCCCCCCGATCCATCTCCTCCCGCATCCGCTCGTAGATCAGCACGTTGGCGTCCACCGCCATGCCCACCGAGAGCACCAGTCCGGCGAGGCCGGCGAGCGTGAAGGCAGCCTTGATCGAGATCATGACGGCCAGCACGAGCACGATATTGAGCAGGACGGCCAGGTCGGCGACGAAGCCCGAGAAGCGGTAGTAGGCGAGCATGAACAGGAGCACCACGACGGTCGCCAGGGCCATGGCCCGGGCGCCGGAGCGGATCGTGTCGGCCCCCAGTTGCGGGCTGATCTTCTGCTCGCTGATCGGCTCGTTCACGAGCGCGGCCGGCAGGCTTCCGGCGTTGAGCACCTCGACGATCACGTCGACGTCCTGCTGCTTGAAGTTGCCGGTGATCTGGCCGCTCGCCGAGATCGCCTCGCGGATGACCGCCGCCGACTGCAGCACCCCGTCGAGCACGATGCCGAGTTTGCTCTCCAGCCGGTTGGCCGGGTCGGGCAGGTTCTCGGACGTGAGCCCGCCGAACCGCTCGGCACCCCGGGCGTTGAAGTTGAACTTCACGCAGGGCTGCAGGCTCTGGTCGTAGCCGCCGCCGGCACGACTCAGGAACTCGCCGGTCACGTCGTAGTCGTCGAGCATGACCAGCACATCGGTCCGCTCGTCGCCGACCTTGCGCAGCACCAATGCCGGATCGGCGGCGTTGACCTTCGCGGGGTCGAGTTCCACCCAGCGGGCGACCGGCCGTCCGCCCAGGCTCACCGTCGCGCCGGGTGCCGAACCGGCCGCCTCGACGGCCGCCTGATGCCGCGGATCCCGGGCGTTGGCCACGATTCGGAACTCGAGCGCGCCGCCGCTCGACACGATCCGCTTGATGAGGTCGACCTCCGCCTGGTCGACCTCGGGAACGATGACCTCGATCTGGTCGAGCCCGTAGCGCCGGACGGTGACCTCCTTCTGGCCGCCCGGATTCACGCGGCGGCTCACGGCGGTCACGAGCTTGTCCATGTCGACCGTCTGGGCGACGTCGGCGGCGGCCGGGGCCGCGAGTCCGGCGTCGCGACGGCGGGCCGCTTCCTTCGCGGCGTCGACCTCGTAGACGAGGATCAAACCGCCCTTGAGATCGATGCCCAGCCGCGGCGGCCAATTCCACCAGGTGATCAGGCCGCCGCAGGTTGCGGCGACCAGCACCGCGGCGATGCGACCCCACATGTCGGCGGCCCGCAGCCGCTTGGAGATGATCCAGGCGACGAACGTGGGCACGGCGAGGGCGGCGACGGCGATGAGGGCGAGGCCCACGGGCTCGCGATACCAGGGGAGTTCCACCGCGGGAGCCGCCTGAGCCAGCAGGAAAACCGGAGTGCCGATGAGGTGCATGCCTGTGTGTCCTTCGGAGATCAGTCGGAGGCGGCCTCGCCGGCCGGCGTGTCGCCCAGCACGCGGGCCACGCTCGAGAGCGTGACCGTGAGCTTGGCCGCGTCGTCGATGCGCAGCGTGACCCGATCAGCGGGGCGGTCGACGTTGGCGACGGTGCCGTAGATGCCGGCAGACGTGACCACCCGGTCGTTTTTCTTGAGGCCGGCGAGAATCTGCTGCTGGCGACGCACCTTTTCCCGTTCCGGCCGGAAGAGCAGGAAGTAGGCCGTCATGACGATCAGTGCGATCGGCAGGGCGTTCACCAGCGACCGCACGAACTCCGGCGGCGCCGCTTCGGCGACCAGCACGCCCGGAACGGGGACGGTGGCGGCGACGACGGCGTACGGAACCAGCATCGGGGAACAGACCTCGGAGCGAGCGGCCGAGGATCGGCCGCAGCCCGGCAAATGTAGTGGCATTCGCGCGCGGCGGACAAGACCGCCGGGGCCACGGGCGGGCGCCATGCGGGCCGTCAGCCGTGAGAGTCGCCCGGGCGTGCCGCGGAGCCCCGCAGTCCGGCGAGGAGCGAGTCCGCTTCCGCGACGAGCCGACCGGCCACGATCGCGGCGCGGAGGCGGGCCACCAGCCGCTGATAGAAAGTGAGGTTGTGGATGCTCGCCAGCACCGGGCCGAGCATCTCGCCGGCCAGGAAGAGGTGCCGCAGGTAGCGACGCCCATGCCGGCAGGCGACGCACGGACAGTCGGCCTCGAGGGGCGCCTCATCGCTCGCGTGCATGGCGTTGCGGAGCCGCAGCGGTCCCGCGAACGTGTAGACGAGGGAGTTGCGACCGCAGCGGGTGGGCAGCACGCAGTCGAACATGTCGATGCCGGCCGCGACCGCCGCCACGATGTCCCACGGCTGACCCACGCCCATGAGATAGCGGGGGCGATCGATGGGCAGGTGCGGCACGGTGGCGTGGAGCGCGGCCACCATCGCGTCGGGCCCTTCCCCCACGGACAGTCCACCGACGGCATAGCCGGGGAAGCCGATCTCGCGGAGCCGCGTCGCGCTCTCGGCCCGCAGGTCCGCCTCGAGCCCTCCCTGCACGATCGCGAACAGCGCCTGGTCGGGGCGGCGATGGGCCTCGCGGCACCGTGCCGCCCAGCGGAGCGACCGCCGCATCGCGTCGGCCACCGTCTCGCGGGGCGCGGGCAGCGCCACGACATGGTCCATCTGCATCGCCACGTCGGCGCCGATCCGCTCCTGGATCCGCATGGAATTCTCGGGAGTGAACGCCGCCGGTGTGCCGTCGATGTGCGATCGGAAGAAGGCCCCTTCCTCCGTCACCTTCACCTGCCGCGCGAGGCTGAACACCTGAAATCCGCCCGAGTCGGTGAGCGTGGGCCCCCGCCACCCCATGAACGCGGCCAGGCCTCCGGCCTGCTCCACGAGCGCCTCGCCGGGCCGCAGGTGCAGGTGGTAGGCATTCGACAGGATCATGCCGGCCCCGGTTTCTGCCACGCGGCCGATGTCCACCCCCTTCACCGTGGCCGCCGTGGCCACGGGCATGAACAGCGGCGTGTGCACGCTGCCATGGGGTGTGGTGAGCACCCCCGCTCGCGCGGCCCCGTCGGTGGCATCGAGCGTGAACGAGAATCCGGGTTGCATAGCCGCGAGTGTAGTGGTGCAACCTGGTCGCCGTGCCCGACCGGCCCGGACGACGTATTTCCGACACCCGCGGCGGCAGAAGCCGCCGCGCCGGCTCTTCATACCCTACGCCGGCCTCGCCTTGATCACGCGCCTGCACCGCCCCTGGGCGAGGGCCTGGTGGCGAAAGCCGGAGGAGCCTTGAGATCGTCGCTCGGTACCGGCCTCGTCACTTCCACGAGGTGCGGCAACGATCTCACGGCGACGAAGGCTTTCGCCACCAGGCCCGGCCCCGTCAAAAGATCCCGAGCGCCTCGAGCGAGTACCGCACGACGAGGCCGGCGACCACCACGCTCACCATGCTCATGAGCTTCACGAGGATGTTGAGGCTCGGGCCGCTCGTGTCCTTGAACGGGTCGCCCACGGTGTCGCCGACGACCGCGGCCTTGTGGGCCTCGGTCCCCTTGCCGCCGTGCGCACCACCCTCGATGTGCTTCTTGGCATTGTCCCAGGCGCCACCCGAGTTGGCCATGAACACGGCCACGCAGAAGCCCGTGGTCAGGCCGCCCACGAGCAGGCCCATCACGCCGCCGACACCGAGCAGCAACCCCACGACGATCGGCACCACGAGGGCCAGGAGCGAAGGAAACACCATCTCCTTCTGGGCCGCCTTCGTGCTGATGGCGACGGGGGAGGCGTAGTCGGGCGTATCGGTGCCCTGCATGATGCCCGGCTTCTCGCGAAACTGGCGGCGGACTTCCTCCACCATGCCCTTCGCGGCCCGGCCGACCGCCTTCATCGTCAGCGCGCAGAACACGAACACGCTCATCGCCCCGATGAACATGCCCACGAGCACCTTCGGGTTCATGAGCGTGCAGTCGTAGAACCGCATGTA
The DNA here is from genome assembly GCA_903919035.1 of uncultured Planctomycetaceae bacterium. GTDB lineage: Bacteria > Planctomycetota > Planctomycetia > Pirellulales > UBA1268 > QWPN01. The sequence continues at coordinate 6,925 of CAIXGY010000077.1, forward strand.
GTCGGCCATGCGGGCCTTCTTCACGGCCACGATCCGGTTGGCCTTCTCGAGTTCGGCGAGTGCGTCGGCGGCTGGCATGTTCGCGACGACCGTCTTGGCCGGCAGCTTGGCGAACTCGGGCACGGCCGACTCGTCGAGCACCATCCAGGTGGAGTTCTCGGCCGGCTCGGATCCGAGCTTCACGGCGATGCCCTTGGAGAGCTTCACCCACTGGCCTTCGGTGAGTTGCTCCCGCTTGCCGGCGATCGTCAGGTATTGGTCCGGGGTGCCTTCAACGTTCTCGGCCACGGCCTGCCCCCACCGCTCGAAGCCGATCCGCACCTCCTCGACGTAGGCGGCGAGCAGGGCGAGCGCCGTGAGCGCGGCCGAGCCGATCGCGAAGCCCTTGCCCGTGGCGGCGGTCGTGTTGCCGAGGGCGTCGAGGGCGTCGGTCCGCTCGCGGACGATCTCCGGCAGGCCCGCCATCTGGGCGTTGCCGCCGGCGTTGTCGGCGATCGGCCCGTAGGCGTCCGTTGCCAGCGTGATCCCGAGCGTGGAGAGCATGCCGACCGCGGCGATGCCGACGCCGTAGAGGCCGAGGGCGAATGCGTTGGGGTTCGCGAAGTCGAAGCCGTTGGAGAACCCGAACGACAAGAGCGTGGCCACGCCCGTGATGAGCACCGGGGCCCAGGTCGAGAGCATGCCCTCGGCCACGCCACCGATGATGATCGTGGCCGGGCCAGTGAGGGCCTGATCGGCCAGTTCCTGGGTCGGCTTGTATTCGTTGCTCGTCGAATACTCGGTCCACTTGCCGATGAGCCAGCCGGCGACGAGGCCGATGATCACCGACACGGCCACGCCGAGGTGGCTCCAGCCCAGGAGCATGAACGTCAGCACGAGCGACGCGCCGATGATCGCGACCGTGGACAGGTTGATGCCCTTGGCGAGGGCGGCGAGCAGGGCCTTCTGCGAGGAGTCCTCCTGGGTGCGGACCTGGAAGATGCCCCACACGGAGAGAATCGTGCCCACGGCTGCGATCGCCATCGGCAGGAAGAGGGCCGCCATCTGCATGGAATGCCCATCGTTCATGAATGCGGCGACCCCGAGGGCCGCGGTGGCGAGAATCGAGCCGCAGTAGCTCTCGTAGAGGTCCGCGCCCATGCCGGCCACGTCGCCCACGTTGTCGCCCACGTTGTCGGCGATCGTGGCGGGATTGCGGGCGTCATCCTCGGGGATGCCATGCTCCACCTTGCCCACGAGATCCGCGCCGACGTCGGCCGCTTTCGTGAAGATGCCGCCACCCACGCGAGCGAAGAGGGCCTGGGAGCTGGCGCCCATGCCGAAACAGAGCATCGTGACCGTGATCTCCTCGAGCGAGAGCGGCTTGAAGCCGAACATGGGCACGAGCCAGTAGAGGATGAAGAACCAGAGCATGATGTCGAGCAGGCCGAGGCCCACGACCGTGAGGCCCATCACCGCGCCCGATCGGAAGGCGATCTGCAGGCCCTCGTTGAGCGACCGCTCGGCGCCGGCCGCGGTACGGTTGCTGGCGAGCGTCGCCGTCTTCATGCCGAACCAGCCGGCGAGGCCCGAGAACAGGCCGCCGGAGATGAACGCGAACGGGACCCACGGGCTCTGCACCTCGAGTGCGAAAGCCATGATCGCCAGGAGCAGGAAGATGGCGATGAAGAACAGTGCCACGACCTTGTACTGCTGCTTGAGGTAGGCGTCGGCACCGGTGCGGACGTATCCGGCGATGTCGATCATCCGCTGCGAGCCGGCGGGCTGCCGCTCCATCCAGCCGTAGAACTGCCAGGCCTGCCAGAGCGCCAGCACGGCACCCGCCACGCCCAGCAACCACCAGAAGCCATACCACAGCGTCCCTCCGGCGCCGTCATGAGCAGCTGCGTCGGCCGCGACCACAGTGGCGGGCAGCATGGCGAGGAGCGCAGCCGAGGGGGCGACGAAGAACATGCGCGAGACATTCACGACAGGATGACTCCGAGACTGGAAGCGGTGTGCGGGAAAGCGCCGGACGGGCACGACACCCCGCCACGCGGGCGAAATTGAACCCTCGCGGGAAACGCGTGTCAAACGACCGCCGCGGCCGACGGGGCGTTCATGCCGTGGGCTCGTCGGCCACGACCGAGACGTCGGCCTCTTCCTGCTCGCTCGGCGGCACGGGCACCACGGCGGCGAGCGAGTCGCCGTCGTCGACACGCATGATCCGCACACCCTGCGTGTTCCGCCCCATGGGCCGAATCTCGCGGACGTTCACCCGCTGGATCTTGCCGCGGGCGGTCATCATCAGCACCTGGTCGTCGTCGCGGACCGAGACGATCGACACCACCTCGCCGTTGCGGGCGGTGGCCTTGATGTCGCGGATGCCCTTGCCGCCGCGACGCTGGGTGCGATACCGCATGCCGCTGGAGCCGCCGTCGCCCTCGGCGTCGTCGCCGCCCTCGGGCGCCTCCGGCTCGGCGGCGGATTCTTCACCCTCCTCGCCCGGCGCCGGACCGGACACCGGCGTCCCGACACCGAACGGCGTCCGCTTGCCGTACCCGTTCTCGCAGACGGTGAGCAGCGTCGCATCGGGATCGGCCACCACCATGCCCACGAGCCGGTCTCCAGATCCCAGCTTGATGCCGCGGACGCCGCTCGTGTCCCGACCCATCGGACGTGCGTCGGACTCGGGGAAGCGGATCGCCATCCCCTTCGCGGTGGCCAGCACGAGTTCGTCGCCCGGCTTCGTGATCACGGCATCGACGAGCTCGTCACCCTCGCGGAGCTTGACCGCGATGAGGCCCTTCGTGCGGCGGCGGCGATACTGCTCGAGGGCCGTCTTCTTCACCACGCCACCCCGCGTGGCGAGCATGAGGAATTGGTTGGGATCCTCGAAGCCGGAAACCGCCCGGCAATCGGCCACCTTCTCCCCCTGCTCGAATTCGAGCAGGTTCACCAACGCCCGCCCCTTGGCGTCACGGGCGAGCTCGGGCAGCTCGAACACCCGCATGGAAAAAACCTTGCCGAGGGTCGTGAACACGAGCAGCCAGTCGTGGGTGCTCGCCACGAAGAGGTGCTCGATCGGATCCTCCTCGTCGACGCTCGCCCCCTTGAGGCCCTTGCCGCCGCGGCGCTGGGCCCGGTAGACGTCGGCCGGCGTCCGCTTCACGTAGCCCGCCCGGCTGATCGTGACCACCATCGTCGCCTCGGTGATCAGTTCCGCCATGTCGCGGATGTCGGCCGCCTCGCCGCTGATCTCCGTCCGCCGATCGTCGGCATGCCTGCCCTCGAGTTCGAGCAGCTCCTCGCGGATGAGCCCCTTGATGGTCGCTTCAGTGGACAGGATGCGGCGAAACTCTCCGATCTTCGCCAGCAAGTCGCGGTGTTCCCCGCCGAGCTTCTCCTGCTCGAGATTCACCAGTTGCCCGAGCGTCAGCCGGAGTATCGCGTCGGCCTGCACCGGCGACAGCCCGTAGGACTCGGCGACGCCCCGCTCCTCCTGGAGCACGGCGAAGCCGTCGGCGTTGAGCGCCCGCTCGAGCAACGCCGCCGGCGCCTGCAGCCGGCAGAGCCGCTCCTTGGCCTCGGCCTGCGACTTCGACGAGCGGATGATCGCGATCACCTCGTCGATGTTGGCGAGGGCCACCAGCAGCCCCTCGAGCGTGTGCTTGCGGCTACGGGCCTTCGCGAGCAGGTGCTGCGTGCGGCGGCGGATGACCGCGGTGCGGTGCCGGAGAAACTCCTCCAGCATGCTCTTGAAGGACAGGATCCGCGGCTTCCCGTCGACGAGCGCGAGGAAGATGAGCGAAAACGAGGTCTGCAGGGGCGAGAACTGGTAGAGCTGGTTGAGCACGACGTCGGGGTCGGCGTCGCGCTTGAGCTCCAGGATCAGCCGCACGGGCTCCTTCAGGTCGCTCTCGTTGCGGATCGCCGAGATGCCCTTGATGCGGTCGTCGTTGACGAGTTCCGCGATCTTCTCCTCGATCGCGTCGCGGGTCTGCTGGTAGGGGATCTCCGTGACCACGATCCGGCTGCGATTCTTGCCGAACTCCTCCACGTGGGCCCGGGCCCGGAGCGTGATGGTGCTGCGGCCGGTGAGGTAGCCGCGGACGAGGGCCTCGCGGCCCATCACGATGCCCCCGGTGGGGAAGTCGGGGCCGGGGACGAGTTGCAGCAATTCCGCCATCGACAGGCCCGGGTTGTCGATCAGGGCGACGAGCGCCCGGCAGACCTCGCCGAGATTGTGCGGCGGAATGCTCGTGGCCATGCCCACGGCGATGCCGCCGGCGCCGTTGACGACGAGGTTGGGGAACCGGCTCGGGAGGACGACGGGCTCGGTGTTCCGCTCGTCGTAGCTCGGCACGTAGTCGACCGTGTCGAGGTCGAGGTCGTCGAGCATGAGGGCCGCGATCGGCGACAGCCGGGCCTCGGTGTATCGCATCGCCGCCGCGGGCAGGCCGGCGATGGAGCCGAAGTTGCCCTGCTTGTCGACGAGCACGTGGCGCATGTTCCATTCCTGGGCCATGCGGACGAGCGTGGGGTAGATCACGCTCTCGCCGTGCGGATGGTAGTTGCCGCTGGTGTCGCCGGAGATCTTGGCGCACTTCACCCGGGCCGCCCCGGGGGAGAGCTTGAGGTCGTTCATGGCGACCAGGATCCGCCGCTGCGACGGCTTCAGGCCGTCGCGGACGTCGGGCAGGGCCCGGCTCACGATCACGCTCATCGCGTACGTGAGGTAGCTGTCCTTGAGTTCCTGCTCGATCGGCAGCTCGATGAGTCGGCCGCCGGAGATGTCGCGGAGGCCGTCGCCCGCCCCGTCGGCGCCGCCCCCGGCCGGGGTGTCGTCGGCAGGGTTCGGGTCGTCGGCCAAGGTGGTCGTCTCCTCGTCTCACGCCCGGGAAAAGCCCCGGAAAAGAGCCTGCAAGATACCCGTCCGGCCGGGGCGGTCAACGGGCCGCACCGTGGCTCGCGGGGGCGGGGGATTGCCCGTGCCCTTGTCAAGGCTTGGCGATCTCGGCCTCGATCGCCTTCACGAGCTCGGCGCTGTCGGGCGCGACGCCGGACTTGAATCGGCCCACGACGGTGCCGTCCTTGCCGACGAGGAACTTCTCGAAATTCCAGGCCACCTCGCCCTTTGGCTCGGCCGCCTCAGTGAGCGCCTTGTAGAGCGGCGACTTGCCCGCGCCCTTGACGGTGATCTTCGAGAACATCGGGAACGTGACGCCGTACGTCGTCGAACAGAACTCCGCGATCTGCGCGTCGGTGCCGGGCTCCTGCGCTCCGAAGTCGTTGGCCGGAAAGCCCAGAATCACGAAACCCTTGTCTTTGTGGGCCTCGTAGAGCTTCTGCAGGCCGGCGTATTGCCGCGTGTAGCCGCAGCGGCTGGCCACGTTCACGACCAGCACGACCTTGCCGTTATACGACGCCAGATCCACGGGCCTGCCGTCGAGCGACTTCATTTCGCCGGCGAGAGGCGAGGCCGCACGGGCCACGTTCACGGATAGTCCACACGCCACCATCACCGCCACTGCAATACCCATCTTCACGACGACCATCTTCACAACAACCATGTTCATGACTCCCAAGGTTTCCACCATTATTGCCCCGAGCATTCGAGCGGCCATCCGCCAACCGCCTCACCCGTCCAGCGGCGTCCAGCGGTCGAACGTGGCTGCCTGGCCGCGGTGAACTCCCAGCGGGTCCGTGAGGTTCCACACGATCGCCCGCTCGATCCGAAATCGCCTCCCGCTCTTCGCCACGCGGATTCCAGCGTAGTCGTCCACATAGCCGTCCCGCCGCGTCCGCTCGAGCAACCTCGCCCGCTCGTCGCGGTGGAGGGGTTCGGCGGTGAGCCGCGACGGCGTTCGCCTGAGTTCCTCGGGCGTCATCTCCCAGAGGACGAGGGCCACGGCGTTCCCGTAATTCAGGATCGGGTCGGCCTCGGTGCCGTGCGACACGACGACGAAGGCCGCGCGGAAGAGTTCATCGGCCTGCTGCACCGCCGTGCCGTGGCGCGGGATCAGTTCCCGGCCCAGCAACCGGGCGAAGGAGTCGAGCAGCAACTGCGTGTGCTCGATCATCGCTTCCCACAACCCCGCCACACACAAAGGCCGCAGGCGACTCGCCCGAGAGGGCGAATCGCCTGCGGATGAACGAAAGACGGTCGGTTCCGGAATCGCTGGTCAGCCAGCGATCTTCCGCCGCCGGGCACCGACGAGACCAGCCGCACCGAGGCCGAGGGCCGCGAGGGCGTAGGTCGAGGGCTCCGGAACAGCGGCCGCCACCGAGATGCTGTAGCGGTTCGAGCCGGCGCCGGTCCACCCGCCACCACCGATGTTCTCGAGCGTGTTGACGAACGTGTACCCAGACGAATTCTGAGCGACCGGAGCCGAGCCGGGGTTGTTGAGGTACCACGACACGTCGGACTGCGGGATCACCCAGTACGTCGAGCCGGCGGTCAGCGTGGCACCGCTGAAGCTGAATTCATACCTCGCCTTGGCACCGACGTTGACCGTGGCCGATGTGAACAGCGGCGAGGCAGCCGGCTCGCCGAAGTTATCGGCGAAGATCGCGACCGTGGTCGCAATCGAGCCATCGCCGAAGAGGCCCAGCGTCACCGACGTGACGGTCAAGTTCGGGCTCGCGGCCGTGAAGCCCTGGGCGAGGTAGTCACCCGCGGTCGGACCCACGTCGGTATTCGTCGTGCCGAGGGCGCCCGTGCCGCTCGTGCCGAGGTTGCCGAACACCACCTCGGCACGCGCCACGTTCGAGGCTCCAACGGCGAGGCAGCAGGCGGCGACGAGAGCACGGAGTGAGAATCGCATCGTTGGTGTCCTTTGTGACGTGACCAGAGAAGACGAGTGATCGGTGCCAGGGGGGAGATGCGAATCGCGCGCCACAAATGCTGAGAAAGCCGAATCCCCCTGCGCTGAAGACCGAGTCACGCTGCATTTCATGGGTTTTTTCGTAAAAAAATTTCTTGTTTGGGCCACCCAGGTGGCTCACCAGGATGGTGATGGATTTCATTGTTTTGGCGAAATTATTTCGCCAAAATCGCGATTCTTTCCCCAAAATAACGAAATGGATTCGCTATTCCGGTGAAATCTGGTACTGTTTCAGAGGGTTTCGGAACTAGGCCTCCAATTTCGTGTCTCGATTTCAGAGACACGCATCGCTCATGGACGCTTCGCAAGCCACACCGGCACCGGCCGCCATCGCCGCTCGATCCGCGCGGACGAGCGTCCGCCCAGACAAGCGCTGGCCACGACTCGAGAGTGCATCGCCCGCGATGCGACAACTCGAGGAGGCGATCGGCCGCGTGGCCATGTTCGAGTGCCCGGTGCTCGTCACGGGCGAGACGGGCTGCGGCAAGGAGGAAATCGCTCGCGCCATCCACGCCGCGGGCCCCCGCCACGACAAGCCCTTCGTCGCGATCAACTGCGGCGGCCTCGTGGCCTCGATCGCCGAGAGCCAACTCTTTGGCCACGAGAAGGGGGCGTTCACCGGAGCCCACGGTCCGTCCCTCGGCGGCTTTCGCGCGGCCCATGGCGGCGTGCTCTTTCTCGACGAGATGGGTGAGATGCCGCTCGAACTCCAGCCCAAGCTGCTCCGGGTGCTGCAGCGGGGCGAGGTGACGCCGGTTGGCTCGACCGCAGACCACCACGTGAACGTGCAGGTGATCGCCGCCACGAACCGCGACCTCGAGGCCGAGGTCGAAGAGGGCACGTTCCGCGAGGACCTCTTCTACCGGATCAACACGGTGCACCTCGCCGTGCCCCCGCTCCGCGCGCGGGCCGAAGACATCCCCCGGTTCATCCACCATTTCGCGGCCTTCTTCGCCGCCGAGTACGACCGGCCGCTGTGGCAGCCGGCGGCCGAGGTGATCGAGCGGCTCGCCACCCACCCGTGGCCGGGCAACGTCAGGCAATTGGCGCAGACGATCCAGCGGATCTACATCTTCGAGGATCGCATCGACCGCGTGCTGGCCGACCTGTTCGCCACCGGGACCGCCGACCCCGCCGGCCCCGCCGGCCCGCTGACCGGCCGGGACACACCCGGGCCGACGCCGTTGTCCGCGGCCGACGTCATGCTCCGCGACGAGGCCGCCCTGCCCGAGCCCGCGTCGGCCCCGGATCCGATCCTCCCGCTCTTCAATCTCGACGAACTCCGGCGGCTCGCCGTCTGTCAGGCGCTCGCCAAGACCGAGGGCCACCGTGGTCGCGCGGCCGAACTCCTCGGCGTGTCGCTCAACACGATGACCCGGCTCGTGGCCGAATGCTGTCCGGACGTCGCGGCCAAGTCGGGCCGCAAGCGAACCGTCAAGCCACGCTGACGATTGCAGCGGTCAGATTCCCAGCCACACCAGCCACGCGGCAGCAGCGAGAAACGCCGCCGCCAGGCAGGCGAACATGCTCGCCCACGGGCTGCGGCGGACGCGGATCCGCCGCACCGCCGCGCGGACGCGGCGGGTGAATTCTCCCCACGCTTCCGGCGACGTCCGACTACCCATCGCCACGAGGCTCACGCTCCGCATCGCCCCGCGACCATCGAGGTGCACCTGCACGTCGCGGCCCGGCAGGGCCACGGTCTCTCCGGCCCACCGCGCCGTCGGATCGAGTCCCGATGCAATCTGGGCGACGACGGGCCGCAGCTGCTCGAGCGACACGTTGTAGACCACCAGCCGCGGTCGCGACGCGAGTGCGCCCAGCGCCGCGACCAACGCGAACAGCACGAGCGGCAGCGCGAGCCGCCACGGTCCCCGCACCCCGGCCGGCTGGAGGATCTCGAGCGGTCCGACCACCGCCAGCCCGGCGAGGGCCGCGGCCAACAGGCCGAGATCCCACGCCCCGGACACGACGGTTGGCCGCGTCCGCAGGTGCCGCAGGCCGATGATGCCGAGGTAGGCGGCGGGCGGCACGAGCGCCAGCCCCAGCGGCAAGGCGACGCCGGTTCCGACCATGGATCCCGCCGGCTCGGGGCCGGCCCTCCTCATCCTCGGCAGGCCAGCCAGGCCAGCCAGGCCAGGAACGCAAGCCACGCGGCCTGCGCCGTCGCCGCCGCGGCGCACACAACACCCGCGATCCGAGTCGGCATTGCTCCAACTCTCATGCCGGGTCAGGAACCACGAACGACAGATCTCGCGAGAACCCCTCGCCGAAGTCGTAGACCCGCTGGAAGTCCTCGCGCTTGTCGGACCGAGTCTTCCGCATCTGGCCGATGTCGATCATGTTGAACACGATCTCGCCGAAGTCGTCCGTGCGGCGGATGCCCCACGTCGCCAGCACGGTCGGGGCCAGATAGCCGTATTGCTGCAGGCCGTAAAGCCGCGCGGCCTCGCACAGCTGCTGGCCCGAGACGTGTCGCTCGGCCTGCCGCTTGCGGCCCCGGCTCCTGCCGCCGCGCACCGTGCCAACCTGTTCCGGATCGCCGCCCGCCAGAGGCTCCAGCTCCTCGACCGCCGGCTCCTTACCCAGGCCGAGCGACTCCTGAGCGAAGGACAGCGCCTCCAGCACGAAGAGGTATGCCTCGAGGGTGTACCGCCGGTCGCGCTGGAGCAGTTTTGCGAGCGGATGCTGGGGGTCGACGAACGGCATCGCTGCCTCGGGATCACCTGTGGAAGTCCGCGAGTATATCCGCGCCGCCGGAGACCGGTCGTGCCGTTCTTCCCTCTCCCGCAGGGCGAGGGTGGCCGAAGGCCGGGGGCGGGTGCTGGCGACGGCGGGAGACTTCCCAGCACCCTGGGTCCAATCCTCCCCCTGGGGCAGACGGAGGAAGTGAGAGGGCGACGTCACCGCGGCGGTGCGTTGGGATCCTCGACGACGTGCGTGTAGCCGAAGGGGGTCGCCGGCCGGGCGAAGTCGCGGATCAGGTCGAGACCCTTGTCGATCAGGTTGGTGTTGGGATCGAACTGGTAGACGTCGCGATCCTGGCCACCCGGCTTGAAGATCTGGATCGCAAAGGGCATCAGGTCGCGGGCCTGGAGGATCAACTCCACCTTGGAGAAGTTGGCGGCGTCGGCCTGGAACCGCGGCATCGCCTCGAGCCAGATCTGGTCGCGGATGTCGCGCGGCGTGATGATCCGCATCCAGTAGCGTTTTTTGAGGGTGTCGGCTTTGGCCCCGAAGACGAACGGCAGCGGGCCATCGCTGATCGCCTTGCCGCGCATCTCCGGCGGCAACTTCGTCTCGCGGAGCTGCCGCTCGGTGTGGCGAAATTCGTAGATGCTTTCCCCGTTGCACACCCAGTGCTCGCCCCCCTCGCCGCCGCGAGCCTCGTAGCGGCGAGCTTCTGGACTCCACTGCCTCGACTCCTTCACGCGGAACAGCCCCTTGTCGGGAGCGGCGTACTTGAGTTCACCGGAACTTTCCGCGAATGCGAGGCGCTCACCGGCCGCGTCTGACGGGCTCCATGCGTTGTATTCCCACTTCCGAAACGTGCACGACCAGGTTCGCACCGCCGCATTGCGGGCCTCCCAGGCGGCGAGAAGTTGCTCGAGTGCCGCCTGCTCCTGCAGCGTGAGCGTCGGCGGCGGCGGCACCGCCGGGGGCGTCACCGCCGCCACGCGCGGCTGCTGCTGCGGTGCCTGGCCGTGGACGATCTCCCCGGAGACGGTGCAGACACAAGCCAGCGCGATAAGCAGGACGGGCGGGCGACACATGACGACGGGCTCCACGTGGCAAACCGGGCGGGAGGGGGACTCTAGCGATGCAGCCCGCCCCGGGCGAGGCCAATTCCGCGGAAAGGCGGCGCGTGAAAGACCCTCAACCGCCGCCTGGATCAGGGGTATCCCGTGCCGTCCAGCCGGCGTTGCTGGCCGAGCGCAGCACGGATTGCGAAGCGAGGGCAGCATCGAGTTCACGAAGGGCACGACGCCCTTCGTGAACGTCCGGACGAGACGACGCGGGCATCCCCGACGCCGGGACAGGCGCGGTGCCGCGCGAGGATCACGTGGGATCCGTATCAGAGGCTGTGGTCAGGGCCGCGCGGGCCGGG
>CAIXGY010000078.1 GCA_903919035.1 uncultured Planctomycetaceae bacterium
CGACACGCTCAGCAACACGCCGCACCCGGGTGTCGCACGAAACCTGCCCACGCTCAACGATCCCCGGCTCGCGCCCGGTGCGTTCGTCGTCAACAACGTCGTGTCGTCAAGCGGCACGGCCGGAATCAGATTCAGCGGCGACGCAACCGCTGGCACCGTCCCTCAGGCCGTCGTGCCGTACGGCCGGCTCGTCAACAACACGATCTACGGTGGCACGACTGCGCAGGGGCTCGGCATCGTGGTGTCCGACAATGCCGGTCCCACGCTGATGAACAACCTGTTCGCCAACCTGGCGACGGGCATCAGCGTCGATGCGTCGTCGCAGAAGGATGCTGCCGGCAACGAGCGGACGGTCGTGACGCACTCCGGCTTCTCGGGCGTGACGACGCCGGTCACCGGCGTCACGGACAGATTCCGCGTCACACTGCCGTCGAGCCCGTTCGTGAACGCCGCTGGCGGCAACTTCTATCCCGCCGCCGGCACGCCCGCCATCGACACGTCGCTGAACTCGCTGCAGGATCGAAATGAGTTCCTGGTCGTGAACTCACCGATCGGTGTGCCGGCCGCTCCGATTCTGGCCCCCGAAAAGGATCTCTACGGGCAGGTTCGCTGGGACGATCCGTCGCAGACGCCGAGCGTTCCCGGTTTGGGCCTGAACGCCTTCAAGGATCTCGGGGCGATCGATCGAGTCGACTTCTCGCAAAGCCCGCCGTATTTGGTCCTCCTCGACCCCGAAGATAACGGCCCTGCCGACGCCGATCTTGGTCTCGACGCGGTGGAGTTCCAGGGCTCTGCGGCACGGAACCGTGGGTCATTCTCATTGCAAATCATTGATGCCGGTGCCGGCATCGATGAGGCAACGGTCGTCGTGTCAGCCTTCACGCTCACGCGAGATGGCATGCTTCTCGTGGCGGGCAAGGACTATGTGTTCCGATATCTCGCGACCGGCAACCGCGTCGTGTTCGAGGCCGCGAGCACCTTCAAGCTCGGGGTGTACGAGATCGTGGCCTTGAACACGATCAAGGATAGGGCCGGAAATTCGCTGCGGCCAAATGACCCGGCGACCGGTAGCACGAAGTTCACCATTACCCTGGCCGACGTGCCCTATGCCCCGGCGTGGCCGACGCCGTTGTCGCCCCTGGCGCCGGTCGCGCCTGCACTCGCCGGCTGGCACGACGACAAGACCGTGTATCTCGGCTGGAATCCCGCCTTCACGGTGTCCAGTCGGCCAGTCTTTGACTACGACGTCGAGATGAGCACGGATAACTTCCTCACGTCGGCTGGCGTCAGCGTCGTGACGCCGGCGGCGAACACGGTGGCGGCATCGTTGGTCGTGCCGAATCTCACGAATGGCACGTCGTACTGGTTCCGTGTCCGGGCGAAGAATTCACTCGGTGCCGGTCCGTGGTCCGACGTGCTGGGTCCCGTCGCTCCGCAGCCGAAGCCGACGATCGTTCTCGCCGTCGATACGGGCTCGAGCGCCACCGACGGCATCACCCGGAATGGACAGGTGAACGTCAGCGGTGTCATCGCGGGGGCCACCTGGCAGTACCGCTTCGCCGGCGGTTCCTGGATCAACGGCAGCGGCACGTCGTTCACACTGCCCGACGGCACGTATTCGGCCGGCGACGCGCAGGTGCGTCAGATCGTCGGGGGCTTCCCGGGCGTCCCGGCGACGAATGACATCCCGTGGACGATCGACTCGGTTTCTCCACTGACGCCCGTGATCACGAGCGTCATCGACGATGCTTTGCTGATGACGGGTCCACTGGCGAGCGGTGCCTACACGAACGACCGAATGCCATCTTTTTACGGCACCGCCGAGGCCGGGACGACACTCCGTATCGCAGTCGACGCAGCTCCGTGGGGCGAAATCGTGGTGCCCAGTGACGGCGTCTGGGCCTACACGTTTACCGTTCTGCCCGATGGCCCACACACCTTTTCGTTCATCGCTGTCGATGCAGCCGGTAATGAAAGTCCTGC
>CAIXGY010000079.1 GCA_903919035.1 uncultured Planctomycetaceae bacterium
CGGCCCAGCGTGGCGCCGCCGGTCAGCACGATCGCGTCATACTCGGCGGTGAGCGACTGCGTGCTGATATCAGCCCCGACGTTGACGCCACAGCGGAACTCGATCCCTTCGGCTTCCATCTGCTCGATCCGCCGCCAAACGCGAGTCTTCTCGAGCTTGAAGTCGGGGATGCCATACATGAGGAGGCCGCCCGGGCGGTCGGCCCGCTCGAAGACGGTCACGAGATGGCCGGCGCGGTTGAGTTGCTGCGCGGCCGCGAGGCCCGCAGGCCCGCTGCCCACCACCGCCACCCGCTTGCCGGTACGCTCCGCCGGAGGCTCCGGCACGACCCAGCCCTCGTCCCAGGCCCGGTCTGCGATCGTCATTTCGATCTGCTTGATGGCGACCGGATCCTCGTTGATGCCGAGCACGCAGGCCGACTCGCAGGGGGCGGGGCAGACCCGGCCGGTGAACTCGGGAAAGTTGTTCGTGGCGTGGAGCCGCTGGCTGGCCTCGTGCCACTGGCCGCGATACACCAGGTCGTTGAAGTCGGGGATGATGTTCCCGAGCGGGCAGCCGGTGTGGCAGAAGGGCACGCCGCAATCCATGCAGCGGGCGCCCTGCGTCTTCACCTCTTCCGGGGGCAGGATCGTGAGAAACTCGTTGTAATGCGCGAGGCGATCGGCGACCGGCGCATAGCCGGAGACCTGCCGCTTGTACTTCATGAATCCGCGTGGCTCACCCATTGACCTTCACCTCCGCCTGTCTGGCTGCCTGTTGATCCTGCTCCGCGAGCCGACGCAACTCGGCGAGGGCCCGCTTGTAGTCGGTCGGCATGACCTTCACGAACTTCTTCTGCTCGGTCGGCCAGGCGGCGAGGATCGCCTTGCCGCGAGCGCTTCCCGTATGGTCGACGTGCCGCTCGATGCGGTGCTTCACGTAGTCGAGGTCGCCTGCGTCGAGTTCCTCGAACTCGACCATCTCCCGGTTGACCTTCGGCCGGAACGTGCCCCGTTCGTCCCACACGTAGGCGATGCCGCCGCTCATGCCGGCCGCGAAGTTGCGGCCCGTCTCGCCGAGGATCACCGCCCGGCCGCCGGTCATGTATTCACAACCGTGATCCCCCGTTCCCTCGACGACCGCCTCCACGCCCGAGTTGCGCACGAGGAATCGCTCGCCGCAGATGCCGCTGATGAAGATCTCGCCGCTCGTGGCCCCATATCCCACCACGTTGCCGGCGATGACATTGTCCTCGGCCTTGAAGGGGGCCTCGCGATCGGGCCGCACGATCACGCGGCCGCCGGACAGGCCCTTGCCGCAGTAGTCGTTGACGTCGCCCTCGACCGTCACCTCCACGCCCGGCACGCCGAACGCCATGATGCTCTGGCCCGCCGAGCCGCGGAAGTGGATCCGGATCGTGCCGTCGGGCAAGCCTGCCGCACCGTGCCGCCGCGTCACCTCGCTCGAGAGAATCGTGCCGACGGTGCGGTTCACGTTGCGAATCGGCAGATCGAGCGACACGGGCTTCCGCTCGTCGATCGCAGATCGGCAGAGACCCACGAGCGTGGTCATGTCGAGCGACCGCTCGATGCCGTGATCCTGTGACTCGACGCAATGCGTCTGCACCCGTGGCGGCACCTCGGGCTTGTGGAGGATCGTGGAGAAGTCGAGACCCTTGGCCTTCCAGTGGGCGATGGCGGCGCGGGTGTCGAGACGATCCACCCGGCCCACCATCTCGGCGATGGTGCGGAAGCCGAGCTTCGCCATGATCTCCCGGAGTTCCTCGGCGAGCATGAAGAAGAAGTTGACGACGTGCTCGGGCTGCCCGGTGAACTTTTTGCGGAGCTCCGGATCCTGCGTCGCGATGCCCACGGGGCACGTGTTCAGGTGGCACTTTCGCATCATGATGCAGCCCATCACCACGAGGGACGCGGTGGCGATGCCGTATTCCTCGGCGCCGAGCAGCGTGGCGATCGCCACGTCCTTGGCCGTGCGAATCATGCCGTCGGTCTGGAGCACGATCCGGCCGCGGAGGTCGTTCATCACGAGCACCTGGTGGGCCTCGGCGAGCCCGAGTTCCCAGGGGAGCCCCGCGTGCATGATCGAGGTCTGCGGGCTCGCTCCCGTGCCCCCGTCGTGGCCGGAGATGAGCACCACGTCGGCCTTCCCCTTCGACACGCCGGCAGCCACCGTGCCCACGCCCACCTCGGCCACGAGCTTCACGCTGATGCGGGCGTGATGGTTGGCGTTTTTGAGGTCGTGGATCAGTTGGGCGAGATCCTCGATGGAGTAGATGTCGTGATGGGGCGGCGGCGAGATCAGCCCGACCCCCGGCGTGCTGTGGCGAATCCGCGCGATCTCACGATCCACCTTGTGGCCCGGCAGCTGGCCACCTTCGCCGGGCTTCGCACCCTGCGCCATCTTGATCTGCAGTTCCCGGGCGTTCACCAGATACAGGCTCGTGACGCCGAAGCGGCCGCTGGCCACCTGCTTGATCTTCGAGTTCTTGCTGTCGCCGTTGGGCTCGAGCTGGTAGCGGATCGGATCCTCGCCCCCCTCCCCGGTGTTGCTCCAGCCACCGAGCCGGTTCATCGCCACGGCCAGCGTCTCATGGGCCTCCTTCGAGATCGAGCCATAGGACATCGCGCCGGTCGCGAACCGCTTCACGATCTCGCGGGCCGGCTCCACCTCGTCGAGCGGCACCGGCTTGTCGGCCCACGTGAAGTCGAGCAGGCCGCGGAGCGTCAGCAGTTTCGTCTGCTGCTCGTCGATCAGCCGCTGAAACTTCTTGAACTCCTCCCGACTGTTGATCTGGGTCGACCGCTGGAGGGCCGCGACCACGTCGGGGTTGAAGATGTGGGCCTCGCCCTTCCGCCGCCAGGCGTAGCGGCCGCCGACGTCGAGCTCGAGCGTCTGCGGGACGTTGGTTTTGGGCCAGGCATGCTCGTGCCGCCGGAGCGTCTCCTCGGCCACTTCATTCAGGCCGATGCCGCCGATGCGGCTGGCAGTCCGCGTGAAGTATTCGTCGATGAACGGCCGCTCGAGTCCCACCGCCTCGAAGATCTGGGCGCCGC
>CAIXGY010000080.1 GCA_903919035.1 uncultured Planctomycetaceae bacterium
CGCCGACGAGCCGCCGGCCGTCGCCGCCACGGCGGCCGCCACGGTCGAGCCGGCCGGCCCCGCCGTCCGGCGGCTGGCCCGTGAACTCGGCGTCGATCTCGCCCGCGTCCGCGGTAGCGGCCCCGCGGGCCGGATCGTGCGCGACGACGTGATTGCTGCCGTCCGCCAGGCCGCGGGGGCAGGGCCGGCGATCCGGTCGCGGCCGGAATCGACCGCCACGGAGCGTGACGATTGGGGGCCGATCCGTCGGGAACAGCTCTCGCGGATGCGGAAGACGATCGCCGCCAACATGGTGCGGAGCGTCTCGACGATCCCGCACCTCACCAACTTCGACGATGCCGACGTCACCGAACTCGAGCACCTGCGGAAGGCGAGCGCGGCCGAATACTCCAAGGCCAACCTGAAGCTCACGGCCTTGGCGTTCGTGATCAAGGCAGTGAGCCTGTCGTTGCGGCAGCACCCCACGGTGAACGCCTCCATCGACCTCGACAAGGGGGAGGTGGTCTACAAGGACTACGTCAACGTCGGCCTTGCCGTGGACACGCCCCGCGGGCTCGTGGTGCCCGTGCTTCGCGATTGCGACCAGCTCTCGATCCCGCAGATCGCCCAGGCGATCGCCGACACGGCGGAGAAGGCGAAGAACGCGCAGTATGGGATCGAGGATCTCCGCGGCGGCACCTTCACGATCTCGAATCTGGGGGCGGTGGGCGGCCAGTACTCGACGCCCATCATCAACTGGCCAGAGTCGGCCATCCTGCTGCTCGGCCGGTCGCGGAAGTTGCCCGTCGTCCACGAGGATCGGATCGAGCCCCGCCTCATGATGCCCCTCTCGCTCTCCTACGACCACCGGCTCATCGACGGCGCGATGGCCGCCCGGTTCCTCAACGAGGTGATCGGCTACCTCGAGAGTCCGGGCCGGCTGCTGCTGGCGATGTGACGATCCCGTTCGACCCTGCCGCCCCGGGCGGCACCACCCGGATACGACCGTGAGCGCCATCGACGCCATCGATTCAGCGGGCACCGCAAGCCTTGCGTTCCTCGAGGAGCTGTTCGAACAGTTCCAGCGTGATCCCGCGAGTCTGCCGCCCGACTGGCGGGCCTACTTCGCGGCGCTGCAGTCGGGCGTGGCCACCTTTCCGCCCCGCCCGCACGCCGGACCGTTGGGAGAGCTCCAGCGCGACGGTGCGGCCGGGGCGTATCCGGCGGGCAATCTCGTGACCCCCGACGGCATCGCCACCGCCCACGCGGTCGCGATTTCGAACGGCCACGTCACGCTGCCCGCGGCCCCGGCCGGTGAGGCGAAGCCGCTGCCTCTGCCGCCGGTCGCGCAGGGCACCGCGGGCGAGGAACGGGTGGCCTTCCTGCAGGATCGCGTCGACCAGCTCGTGCGGGCCTACCGCGTGCGGGGCCACCTCATGGCCGAGATCGACCCGCTCGGCCGACCGCGGCCGGGGCTGCCCGAACTCGATCCGCGCTTCTACCACCTCACCGATGAGGACATGGATCGATCCTTCTCGACCGACACGATCGAGGGGCCGCAGTCGATGTCGCTGCGGGAGATCATCCAACGCCTCCGCAACACCTACTGCCGGTCGATCGGCGTCCAGTTCATGCACATGGACGACCTGCGGGTGCGGCAGTGGCTCCAGGTCCGGATGGAGGGCTGCGAGAACCGCATCCAACTCGACCGCAGGCAGCAGCTCCGCATCTACCGGCAGATGACCACCGCGGCGGTCTTCGAGGAGTTCATCCAGAAGCGCTTCCTGGGGGCGAAGAGCTTTTCGCTGGAGGGCTCCGAGAGTTTGATTCCGCTCGTGGAGATGGCCATCGAGCGGGCCGCCTCTCAGGAGATCGGCGACGTCGTGCTGGCGATGGCGCATCGCGGCCGGCTCAACGTGCTCGCCAACATCATGGGCAAGAGCCCGCAGCGGATCTTCCGCGAATTCGCCGACATGGATCCGGAACTCCACGTGGGCCGCGGCGACGTGAAGTATCACCTCGGCCACTCGACCGACTATGCCGCCGCCAACGGCCGCAGCGTGCATCTCACGCTGTGCTTCAATCCCAGCCACCTGGAGTTCGTGAATCCGGTGGCGATCGGCCGGATGCGGTCGCGGCAGGATCGGGCGGGAGACCAGGGTCGGCAGAACGGCATGGTGATCCTGATCCACGGCGACGCCGCGTTCGCCGGCGAGGGAATCATCCAGGAGACGCTCAATCTGTCGGAGCTCGACGCCTACCGGATCGGCGGCACGCTCCACGTGGTCGTGAACAACCAGATCGGTTTCACGACGGGGCCGCGGGAGGCCCGCAGCTGCATGTACGCCACCGACGTGGCGAAGATGCTGCAGATCCCGATCTTCCACGTCAACGGCGAGGATCCGGAAGCCGTCGCCCAGGTCGTGAACCTGGCCATGGACTTCCGCCGCGAGTTCCAGCGCGACGTCGTCATCGACATGTACTGTTTCCGGCGCCGCGGCCACAACGAGGCCGACGAGCCGGCGTTCACGCAGCCCGCGCTCTACCGCGTCATCGAGAAGCGGCCGAGCGTCCACGAGAGTTATCGTGAGAAGCTTCTCAAGTTGGGTGAAATGACGCCGGAGGAGGCGGCCCACATCGTCGAGCAGCAGCAGGCGAAGTTGGCGGCCGACCTCACCGTGGCGAAGAGCGAGGATTTCGTCCACACGAACGACATCGGCGGCGTGTGGGCCTTCTACGTCGGCGGCCGCGAGAAGGACGCGGCGGAGGTCGAGACGGGCGTGCGAAAGGACGTGCTCCGGGATCTCCTCCGGCGGCTCGTCGACCTGCCCGACGGCTTCCAGCCGCATGCGAAGATCCGCAAGTTTCTCGACGGCCGACTGCAGATGGCCGCCGGCGACGCCCCGCTCGACTGGTCGGCGGCCGAAGCGCTGGCGCTGGCCACGCTGGCCACGCAGGGCCTGCGGGTGCGGATCACCGGCCAGGACAGCCAGCGGGGCACCTTCAGCCACCGCCATGCCGTGATCCACGACGCTGTGACCGACGAGACGTGGTGCTCGCTCGAGCACCTCGCCCCCGATCAGGCGCCGGTCGAAATCGCCAACAGCCCGCTCTCCGAGGCGGGCGTGCTCGGGTTCGAATATGGCTACAGTCTCGACTGTCCCGACGGACTCGTGATCTGGGAGGCCCAGTTCGGCGACTTCGTCAATGCCGCGCAGGTGGTGATCGACCAATTCATCGTGAGCGCGGAGGACAAGTGGAACCGGCTGTCGGGGCTCGTGATGCTCCTGCCGCACGGCTTCGAAGGACAGGGGCCAGAGCACTCGAGCGCGCGGCTGGAGCGGTTCCTGTCGCTGTGCGCGAAGGACAACATCCAGGTGGCCCAGCCGACGACGCCCGCGCAGATGTTTCACCTCCTGCGGCGTCAGGTGCTCCGCGTGTGGCGGAAGCCACTCGTCGTGATGACGCCGAAGAGCCTCTTGCGACACCCGAATTGCCTTTCCTCCCTCGACGACCTCGCCACGGGCACGTTCCAGCGAGTGTTGGCCGATGCATCCGGGGTGCCGGCGCGGGACGTGCGTCGCATCCTGCTCTGCACAGGCAAGGTGGCCTACGAACTCGAGAAGCGCCGGCAGGAACTCGGCCGTCGCGACGTCGCGATCGTCCGTGTGGAGCAGCTCTACCCGCTGCCGCGGAAGGCCCTGGAGGACGCCCTGGCCGGCTACGCCCCCGGAACGCCGGCGGTGTGGGTGCAGGACGAGCCGGAGAACATGGGCGCGTGGCGGTTCCTGCGGATCCACTTCGGTGAGAAGCTGCTCGACCGGTTTCCGTTCTCTGGCATGTGCCGGCAGAGCGCGGCCAGTCCCGCGACCGGCTCGAAGAAGAGCTACGATCTCGAACAGAACGAACTCCTGTCGGCCTCGTTCACCGTCTGAACGGGATGTCCCGGGATCCTTTCAACCCTTCACAACCCATGGCACTCGAACTCAAGGTTCCGGCGGTCGGCGAGTCGATCACCGAGGTGATGATCGGCACCTGGAAGAAGCGCGAAGGTGACGGCGTCGCCATCGACGAGAGCATCGTCGAGATCGAGAGCGACAAGGCGACGGTCGAGTTGCCCGCGCCAGCCGCCGGCACCGTCTCGAAGATCCTCAAGGCCAGCGGCGAGAAGGCCGTGGTCGGCGAGGTGATCGGCTACATGGAGCCGGCCGGCGCGGGCGTGGCGCCCGCGCCGGCGAAGCCCGCACCCGTGGTGCCCGCCGCGGCCCAACCGGCCGCCGCCAGTTCGGTGCGAGTCATGCCTGCGGCCGCCCGGGTGCTCGCCGAGGCGGGCGTGTCGCCCGCAGGGGTCGCGGGCACCGGTCCCGGCGGCCGGATCACGAAGCCCGACGCCGTGCAGGCCGCTGCCCGGCCGGCGCCGGTTGTCGCCGCCCCAGCACCGAAGGCGGCCACGCCCGCCCCGGCGGCGCTCGTGCCGGCGGCACCGCGGGGTGGTCGCGAGGAGCGGGCCGTGCTCATCAGCCCGATCCGCCGCCGCATCGCCGAGCGGTTGGTGGAGGCCCAGCATCAGGCGGCGCTCCTCACCACGTTCAACGAGGTGGA
>CAIXGY010000081.1 GCA_903919035.1 uncultured Planctomycetaceae bacterium
CCCACAGAAGCCATGCCCAAAAGGCTCCTCCGGCTTCCTCGTCCCGCCCGGTGGGCGAAAGCCTTCGTCGCTGTGGATCCATCGGCTGCACGCCACACGGCATGGCACGCCCACAGAAGCCATGGCTCCAACGCTCCTCCGGCTTTCGCCCACCGGGCTCTTGTGGTTCACGCCCGGCCGCCGCCGGCGTCACTCGATCAGCATCGCATCGCCGTAACTGAAAAATCGGTAGCGCTCACGGATCGCCTCGGCGTAGGCCCCGAGAATCCGCTCGCGTCCGGCCAGGGAGCTCACGAGCACGAGGAGCGTCGTCCGCGGCATGTGAAAATTGGTGATCAGGCAGTCCACGGTGCGACATGCAAAGCCCGGTGTGATGTAGAGGTCGGTAAACCCGCTCCAGGCCGCGATCTCGCCCCCGCGCGACGCAGTCTCGAGCGTCCGCACGGCCGTCGTGCCGACCGCGATCACGCGACCGCCGCGGGCCCGCGTCTCGCGGACGGCCGCCGCCGTCTCGGCAGGACAGGCACACCACTCCGCGTGCATCTCGTGCTCCCGAATCCGATCGGCCGTGATCGGCCGAAACGTGCCGAGCCCCACGTGGAGCGTCACCGTGGCCCGGCTCACGCCCCGCGATTGCAGCACCGCCAGCAGTTCGGGCGTGAAGTGCAGGCCTGCGGTCGGGGCCGCCGCCGAGCCGCTCTCCCGGGCGAATACGGTCTGGTATCGGTCGCGGTCGGCGGGCGTCTCGGCACCACCGCGGATGTAGCCCGGCAGCGGCACCCTGCCCACCCGATCGAGGATCAGCTCCGGCGTTGCGTCCTCGCCGGGTCGGGCGAGCCACGCGCCCCCGCTGGCGCGACCCACGAGTTCCAACGTCGCTCCCACGCGACCGGCGGCGTCGACCAGTTCCACCCGCTCGCCGATCGCCGGCCGGCCCCGCGTCTGGGCCAGCACGACCCAGGCTCCGGCGTCCGGTCCCTCACGTTCGAGCCGCAGAAAGAGGCCTTCCCACGCGCCGCCGGTCGCGGCGCGGCGGCCCACGATTCGCGCCGGCACCACGCGAGTGTCATTCACCACGAGCAGATCCCCGGGCCGCAGGATCTCGGGCAGATCGCGGACGTGCCGATGGTGCAGCGAGCCGTCGGCGCGGCGCAGATGCAGCAGCCTCGCGCCCGCGCGATCCGCGAGCGGCTCCTGCGCCACGAGGTCGCGCGGCAGCTCGTAGTCGTAAAGGTCGACGCTGTTCTCGCTGTGCGCCTGTGACATGGCGCCCGCAGCCTACCCGCTACACTGCCGGGATGGAGTCTGCGAGCGTCCACACGAGCGTCCTGCCCGCGGAGGTGTTGGGCTTGCTCGCCGTGCAGCCCGGCATGCGGGTCGTCGATGGCACGCTCGGCGGCGGTGGCCATGCGCGGCTCCTGGCCGACGCGGTGGGGCCGGAGGGGCTCGTGATCGGCATCGACCGCGATCCCGCGGCGATCGAGCGCGGTGCCCGCGAACTGACCGGCCTGCCGATGCGGTTCGCCCAGGCCAACTTTTGCGACATCCCCGAGGTGCTCGACGCCGTGGGGGTCGACCGCGTCGACCGCGTGCTCCTCGACGTGGGGCTGTCGAGCGACCAACTCGCAGACCGCGAGCGGGGCTTTTCGTTCGACTCCGAGGGTCCGCTCGACCTGCGGTTCGATCCGACCGAGGGTGAGCCGGCCTGGCGGATCGTCAATCGCATGCGGCCCGAGAGCCTCGCCGACATCATCCACGAGTTCGGCGAGGAGCGCTTTAGCCGGCGCATCGCGCGGCGGATCGCGGCGGTCCGGGAGCGCGAGCCGATCCACTCCGCCCGCGACTTCGCGCGACTCGTGGCCTCCGCGATCCCGCGGCAGCATCCACCACCACGAATCCATCCGGCCACGCGCACGTTCCAGGCCCTGCGGATCGCCGTCAATCAGGAATTGAAGAGCCTGCGGATCGCGCTGGAGCGGATTCCCACCCGGCTCGCCCCCGGCGGCCGGCTCGCGGTGATCTCGTTCCACTCGCTGGAGGACCGTCTGGTGAAGGAGGCCTTCCGCAACCGCCAGACATGGGAGGCGCTCACGCGGACGCCGGTCGAGGCGTCGGCCGAGGAGGTCGTCCGCAACCCGCGGAGCCGCTCCGCCAAGTTGCGGGCGGCCGTGATCGCGCCCCCACCCGGCTCGACCCCGCCAGCCTGAACGCGGCGAAAAGTCGCCGAAACTGCCCGGTTTGCCGGGGCCGACCGGTCTGGCGACACCCCGCGATATTGACGATGATCCGCGGCCTTTTTGGGTCGCTTCAGTCCCGGTTTTCAGCCATGGGTCGCGAGACGAAAATCCTCCTCGGCTTCCTCGGCCTGCTCGCCGGCGTGTTTCTGGGCGTGCTGTCCATGAAGCTGCTCGTTCCTCGGCCGCCGGCCGGCACGGGCCCCGACATCCGGGCCGATGTCGCGACCACGACGGCACAGGAGCGGGTCGAGCCCCCCACGCCCTCGCCCGCCGGCTGGGATTTCGCGGCGGCGCCGCCGCTCGTGCCGAACGAGCCTACGAGCGAACCGGTGGCCGTTGAGCCACCGGCCGACCGCCCGAGTGCGTCGCCCCGATTCAGCGGCTTCGCGCCGCCTCCAACCGAGCCCGCCGACGTGCCTGCGCCGGCCGCCGACGACACCGCGAACTGGTCGGGGCCACCCGCGGACGAGCGTCCCCGTTCCGAAGAACCCGACGGTCTGCCGCGGCGAGATCCCTTCGTCACCCCGGCCACGGCCGTCGTCGCGGCACCGGTGACGGGCGACTACCGCGTCGCTCCCGGTGATTCGTGGTGGGACGTCGCCGAGCGGGCCTACGGTGACGGCCGCCTGTATCGCGCCCTGTTCGCCTGGAACCGGGCCCGCGACCCCCGGATCTCACTCGCACCGGGAACACTGCTCGACGTCCCGCCACTCGCCCGCCTGCAGGCCGCGTGGCCGCGGCTCACGTCCCCCTCCGCGCCCCACTGACCCCGGAGCCCTCGCCATGCGCACCAAGGCCGAGATCGTCCGCGACTGGCTGCCCCGCTACACGGGCCGTGACCTCGAGTCGTTCGGAAAATACATCCTCCTCACCAACTTCTCCCAGTACGTTTCGGCCTTCGCGCAGCGGTTCGGCGTGGAGGTGGCGGGGGAGGGATTTCCGATCCAATCCGCGACGGCACACAACCTCTCGATCCTGAACTTCGGCATGGGCAGCGCGATGGCCGCCACGGTGATGGATCTGCTGGCGGCGGTCGAGCCGGCCGCCGTGCTGCTCCTCGGCAAGTGTGGTGGCCTCAAGAAGACGCGGATCGGCGACTTCATCCTGCCGATCGCCGCGATCCGCGGGGAGGGGACCAGCAACGAGTATTTTCCACCGGAGATCCCCGCCCTGCCCTCGTTTCGACTGCAGGCCGCGGTGTCGGCGGCGATCGCACGGCATGGCCACGACTACTGGACGGGCACGGTCTACACGACCAACCGCCGCGTCTGGGAGCACGACGACGCCTTCAAGGACTACCTGCTGAAGACGCGGGCCATCGGCATCGACATGGAAACCGCCACGCTGTTCGTGGTCGGTTTCGCGAACCACATCCCCAAGGGAGCGCTGCTGCTCGTGTCCGACAACCCCATGACGCCCGAGGGGGTGAAGACGTCGGCGAGCGACAGGGACGTCAACCGTCGGTTCGTGGATGCCCACCTCGCCATCGGCATCGACGCGCTCATCGAGCTTCGCGACTCGGGCGCCTCGGTGAAGCACCTCCGCTACGAATGACCGCCTCGAGCCGCGTGGGCGGCCAACCGGCTCACTTCCCGCCGGAGAACTTGTACGTGGTGTTCTTCACGTCGAAGTCGGCGTCGCCGAAGCCGTTGTTGAGCTTGACGTTCATGTAGGTGTATTCCTCCATGAGGGGCGGCTTCTCGCCCGCGGTGGCCGGCCAGTCGTAGGCCTCGAACCGCACGGGGATCCGCATCTCGTCGTCGATGAACACGCGGGCCATGTGAAAGCGGAAGTTCCGCCGGGGCGTCGGATGCACCACCTGGATGCAGGTGCACACGCGGCCATTGACCTTCGCGCCGGGGAAGAAGTTCACGTCGCACTCGCCGAACTGGGCGTCGTGCTCCGCGACCTCGACGAGCCGTCTGGCGAGGTTTTCCACGCCGATCTCCGTGATCGGATAGCGCTGCCCCTCCATGGCGATCATGCTGTCGGGCTTGAGGGCCACGGTGCCCATCATCGCCTTCACGCCGCTCCCCGCGTGGGCCAGCATGTTGCCGTCGTTTCCGCCTGCGACCCAGATCACCTCCTGGCCCTTCACGTCATCCGGGCCGAGGAAATTGAGATACACGCTGAACGGCTCACTGCGGACCTTCAAGAAGATGTACTGGTGCTCGCCGAGCGTGCCGTTGACGAGCTCCCGCTTGACCATGGTGCAGGAGTAGTCGTGGATCGTGGCACGGATGTGCTCGAGCCCTTGCTTCGCGACCGCGATCGCCGGCACGAGCGGGTGCTCGCCGGTCGCGGCGGCCTCGGCATCACCGGTTCCGACGTTGTTGCCCGCGGAGGTTTCCGGAGCCAAGCCTACGGGAGAGACCGGCGTGCCCGGGGCATCGTCCGCCCGCAGCGCCGCGGCGGGCCCCAGGGCGAGAACAGTGGCCAGCGTCATTCCGGCCGCGAGACATGTCCGCATCGAACCGACCCTCCGTGGCGTGCGCCAGCCGGCGGGTTCCATCCCGCCGCGTCCTTCTTCCATCGCCGTGCCGTTCCGGGAACATGAGCCACCGGTCCGGTGCTCCGGACGAGCGGCAGATCCGAAACGACCGGACGTCCGCGGAGGGTACCGGTGTCGGCCACCGGCCCGCCATCCCACTTTCGGCCGCCTTTCGCCCCGGAAACGCCCCGCCTTGCCGGCGCCCCGACGGCGAACGATGCTTGACTTTCCCTCCGTCCACCCACCCGGCCCCTATGGCCCAGACCGAAACCCTGCCGCTCCCGGACGGACTGCACGCCGCCCGCATCGAGTCGCTGCCGTTTGGCGAGAACACGTACGTGGTGTTCCGCACCGGCCTGGCGGACTGCGTCGTCGTGGATCCTGGATTCGAGCCGGCCGCCATCGTGGCCGCGATCGACGCGCGTGGACTCGAACCCCGGGCCATCCTGCTCACGCACGGCCATTCCGACCACATCGCCGGCAACGCCGCCCTGCGGGAACGCTGGCCCTCGCTGCCGATCCTCATCGGCCGCCTCGACGCGCCGAAACTGACCGACCCGGAATTGAATCTGTCGGCCCCGTTCGGCCTGCCGTTCACGAGCCCGCCGGCGGACCGCTTGCTCGACGACGGCGAAGTCCTCGAGGTTGCGGGGCTCGCTCTGGAGGTCCGCTTGATCCCTGGGCACTCTCGCGGTCACGTCGTCTTCATCGTCCGCGACTGCAGGCCGTCGGTCGTGCTCGGCGGTGACGTGCTCTTCCAGGGCAGCGTGGGCAGAAGCGACTTCCCAGACGGCGACCCCGCAGCCCTCGCCGCCGGCATCCGGGGCCGGCTTTACACGCTCCCGGACGACACGCTCGTGCTTCCCGGCCATGGGCCGCCGACGACCGTGGGCCACGAGCGGCTGCACAATCCCTTCGTCCCCGGCCGCTCCGCCGGCGCGACCGAGGATTGACCGGCCCCGCCGCAACCGCAGAAGATTTGAGCGCATGATCTCTCCGGCCCCCCGCCCGGCATACCGCCCGGCGATCACCGACGCCCAGCCGACGCGGCCCGCGGGGCCGCGGTCGCCGCTGTGCCGCGCGGCCGGCCTCTCGCTGGCGGCGCTGGCTCGGCTGCTCGCCGGAGCGAGCGTCCGCTGGATCGCCAGCCAACCCGACACGTGCCAGCGGGTCTACTTCGCCAACCACACCAGCCATCTCGACGCGCTGGTGATCTGGTCGTCGCTGCCCCAGGCCGTCCGCGAGGTCACCCGGCCGGTGGCAGCGAAGGACTACTGGTCGCGCGGCCTCGTGCGCCGCTGGCTCGCCGAGGAGGTGTTCGACGCGATCCTCATCGACCGCACCGACATCAAGGTGCATCACAGCCCGGTGGATCTCATGCTCCGCGAGGCCGGCACCAGCCACTCGCTGATCGTGTTTCCCGAGGGGGGACGGAGCGTCACGGGGGAGGTGGGAGAGTTCAAGAGCGGCCTCTTCTACCTGGCCAAGAAGCGGCCCGACATCGAGCTCGTGCCGGTGCACATCGACAACCTCAACCGGGTGCTGCCGCGAGGCGAGTTCCTCCCGGTGCCGCTGCTTTCGTGCATCAGCTTCGGGCCGCCGATGTGGCTGGAGGCCGGCGAGGCGAAGCCCGAGTTCCTCGGCCGCGCCCGGCGGGCCGTGCTGGCTCTCAAGGAATGACGCGGCGATGAACGACCTCCGGACCGTCGCGCTGATCACGAGCGTGCTGGCGATGCTCAGCGGCGCGACGCTCGTCGGCCAGTTCCTCAAGCGGCACCCAGACCGTGGCCTCGACGCGGGGGCAATCCGCACCTTCAACCTCCGGCTTCGCGGCTGGTGGATCCTGTGCACGGTGCTCGCGGCCGCGTTCTGGCTCGGGACCACGGCCACGGTCGTGCTCTTCGGGCTCGTCTCCTTCTGGGCGCTGCGGGAATTCATCACTCTCACGCCGACGCGGAAGGGAGATCATCGGGCCCTGTTCTGGGTGTTCTTCCTCTTTCTGCCGCTCCACTACGTCCTCGTGGGCCTCAACCGCTACGACATCTTCAGCGTCTTCCTCCCGGTCTACGCGACGCTGTTCGTGCTCACCCGCGTGGCCGTGGCGGGCGACTACAAGCGGTTCCTCGAACGGACGGCCAAGATCCAGGCGGGCCTCGTGGTCTGCGTCTACTGCCTCTCCTTCGCTCCCGCGCTTTTGCTCCTGCCGCTCGGCGGACAGGCGGGCCTCGATCGCAGCGCGAATTTCCGACTCCTCTTCTTCCTCATCCTGCTCGTGCAGTTCGCCGACTGCATGCAGTACGTCTTCAGCCGCATGCTCGGGCGCCGGCTGGTGGCACCGACGGTGAGTTCCAACCGCACGTGGGAAGGACTCCTCGGCAGCGCCACGAGCACGGCCCTCCTGGCGGCGGTGCTGTGGTGGGCCGCCCCGCCGTTCGAGCCCTGGCAGGCGTCGCTCGCCGGGCTGGTGGTGGCGGTGATGGGCTTCGCCGGGGGCATGACGATGAGCGCGATCAAGCGCGACCGCGGCGTGAAGGACTACGGCACGCTCGTGGTCGGCCACGGCGGCGTGCTCGACCGCATCGACTCGATCTGCTTCGCGGCGCCGGTCTTCTACCACCTCACGCTGCTGGTCACCGGCGTGAAGCCAGGTTAGCGGGCTGCGACACGGGTCGGCCCCGGGGTGCGCGGCCGGGCGGGCATCGCACGCGACTGTCGCGACCGTCTGGCCCGTGTCCCGGCGTGGTGCGTGGCCATGGAACAAGGATGCGCCCTAGGGTTTCGCGATCGCATCGCGGGGCGCCGCCGGCATGCGGCCCCCGTTCGCAGTGCAGGACGCGTCCCCGTGGTTCTCGCCGCCGAGGAGTGCCGCCGTGCCGCTGCGCCGCCTGCTTCGCATCGACTGGGACGTGGTTGCCGGCATCATCGCGGCGCTCATCGCCATGCTCTTGAGCTTCATGGGACTCGTCTCGGAGACGGTGGGCCGGGGCATCATCCTGCTCTTGTGCGCCCTGCTCCTCATCCGCGACCTCCGGGGCGAGGCCCGCGAGATCCGGATGTTCGACAAGCTCGACGTCATCAAGCGGAACGTCTCCACCATCGCGGCCGCAGGGCAGGCGGACATCCACCTGACCGGCTCCAAGAAGATTCGGCACGCGCTCGCGGATTTCGCCACGACGGTCTATGGGGAGGTGCGCTGGTTCAACGCGTGCTGCCGCATGTTCCGGCGACAGGAGGTCTTCGACGCCACGCTGCTCCCGTTCCTCGAGAATCCCAACGTCACGGCCGTCCACCTGCTGTGCCGGGAGGAGGAGCGGCAGGCGTGGGCGACCGACCTGCTGCCGAAACTGAAGAAGTGTGCCCACGGGCACAAGCTGCGGCCGCCGATGTGGGGCCGCATCGACACGCGGGTCTCGTTCATCCTGGGCGACGTGGACGGGGACGGCCGCAACGAGGCGATGCTGAGCATCCTCGAGGAGCCCTTCGCGACGGCGAATCAGGGTCCGCCCGTGCCCCGCTTCCTGATTCGGGCCTTCGCCCACTGCGACCTCATCGCCCTGCTCGAGGACATGGCCAGGCACGCGACGAGCGATTTCGCGTTCGATGCCGACGGCAGGGTGGACTCTGCCGGCGGATCGTCGTTCTCTGGAAGAGCGCATGGCTCATAAGGCTCGCACGTGATCCTCGCGCATGGGGCGGCATCTCGTCGGCAGCCGGCCTGTGAGCCCAACCGGCTCGGGTCTGCCCATACCCTCTCGCCGGACGCGCGCTGCGCTCATCCCGGGCTTGGCTTGCTCGGAGACGGCTACGCGCCGGCATCCATGCCTGCGCGTGCCGGTCCACGCCGTCTCGAGGGGCTGCGCAGACCCGATCCTTTCTCGCTGGCGTGGGGCGAGGCGGCGGGGGTGCCCGTGCCGTCGAGCCGGCGTTGCTGGCCGAGCGCAGCACGGAGTGCGAAGCGAGGGCAGCATCGAGTGCGTGAAGGGCATCGACGCCCTCGTCGGATCGGGAGAGCGTCACGCCGATGCTGACGGTCACGTGGAGCGCGTCGTCGCCACGAGGGATCGGGGTGGCAACGCGGCACCGCAAGCCCTCCGCGAGGCTGGTGATCCCGTGGACGACCACCAGTTCGTCGCCGCCGATCCGTCCGCCGATGTCGGCAGCCGTCCCACCAGAGTCCGGCGATGCAGGCGAACAGCACCACGTCGGGCAGCACGGTCACCGCGACCCACAGCCAGCGTGGTAGGGCATCGGGAGACACGCCGACGCATTCCATCCAGGACACGCAAAACCCGACGCGGACGGCGGAGGCCGAGAAAAAACGCCGGCGTTCGTGGCCGGGCCCGCCCCGAACCGTCGGTTCGCCGGGGTGTCTGCCGGCGGGGTGGCCGCGGCGCGGCGGCGCGGAGTCGATCGTAGGGCCGTGTCGTGGGGCGGCCGCTGTCCCCGGGGGGAGTGGTTCCGTAGGGTTTTTCCCGGGACGTCGCCGCCCGGCCGTCTCCGAACCCGAGGTGCCACGTGGAACTCGCGCTGCCCCACGTCGTCGTCCGGGTCTGCGGTCCCGGCGTGGGTCCCGAACTCGTCGCCGCGTTGGCCGTTCACCCACTCGAGGTGTCGGAGGCTCGCGACGTCTGGGAAATGCACCGCCTGGCGGACGAACGACCGGCGATCCTCGTCGTGCTGGTCGATCCGCCGGACGCCCAGCAGGTCGTCTCCGAAACCTGGGCGGATTTCCCGGGAGTTCCCATCCTCATCGTCTCGGACTCGGCGCACCCCTTCGTGCCGAGTGAGACGAAACGTCGTGGCTGGGTCGATACGGTCGCCAGCGGCCAGCCTTTGCAGGACATCTGCTGGCACGTGATCGAGGCCGTGAGCAGGGCGGCGCACATGCCCGGTCTGATCGAGCATCCGCTGGGTCCGCATC
>CAIXGY010000082.1 GCA_903919035.1 uncultured Planctomycetaceae bacterium
ACGCCCCCCGCGCGGGCCATCCTGCGCCGCGGCCTCGAGCAGGTGCTCGCCGCCGAGATCGCCGCGCGGGGGCCCTTTCGCATCACCAGCCGCCGCCCCAGCCCGCGCACGAGCACCTACCTCGCCGAAATCGTCCGCGTCCGGTTCGCCGACGGCTCGGGTGAACTGCTGCTCTGCAAGTATTCCAGCGGCGTCGATCTCGACGCGGCATCGCCGCACCGCGGCCTGGCCCACGAGGCGGCCGTCTACGCCGCGGTGCTCCGCGACGCCCCGCTGTCGCTGCCGCACGTCTGGGGCAGCTTCCACGATCCGGCCACGGGCGAGGTCGCGCTCGTCATGCGGTTCTACGACGACGGCCTCACGAGCGCCCAAGCATCCGACGAGGGAGCCACCGTCGCCGCCGTCCGCTGGCTGGCCGGGCTGCATGCCTGGGCGGAGCGGCGGCTCGACGATCCCGCGTGGCGGATCCTCTCGCGCTACGACGCCGGATTTTACATCCATTGGCTCGACCGCACGTGCGACCTGGCACGCCCGCTGGCGGCGGAGTATCCGTGGCTCGACGCCGTGGCGGCCGCCTACAGGGACCGCATCCCGGTGCTGGTCGCCGCGCCTCCCACCCTCATCCACGGCGAGTTCACCACGCGGAACGCCTTCTGGGCCGACGACCGCATCATGCCGGTGGATTGGGAGACGGCCGCGATCGGTCCCGGCGAGATCGACCTGGCCGTCTTCACCTTCGATTGGGAGCCGGAGGACATCCGCGAACTGGAGTCGGCCTACGTGGCGGCCCGCTGGGGCGGAGAGGCACCGGCCGGCTTTGCAGAGCGGCTCCTCGCCGCCCGGCTCTACGTCTGCTTCCACTGGATTTTCAGCGGCTCGTTCCGGGGCGACGAGCCGAGGATCCGCTGTCACCTGGAAGGCATCCTCGACGAGGCCGTCCGCTGGGGAATCCTGCCCGGCGAGGCGTCGGGTACGATGAGTGACTCCGCCGGAAGCGACCTGCATGTCCCGTGAACCTCGGATCCACGTCGCCGCGGTCCTCGTCGCCGGCCTCGTGATCCTCGCGGGCTGCACCAGGACCGAGCCCCGTCCCGACGTCCGCGATCTCGTCATCGCCCTGCGGGCCGCCACCGACGACGATCGCTACGGCGCCTTGGCCGCGCTTCAGGGCCTCGGCGCGGACGGGGCCGAGGCCGTGCCGGAACTCAAGGCCCTGCTCGGCACGACCAAGGACGACGACCTCGCCGCCGAGATCGCCAAGACGCTCGGCACGATGGGGCCGGCCGCCTCGGCCGCGGTGCCCGAACTCACCGCCCTGCTCGGTCGCAAGGCGATGTGGCCGCGGTATGCGGCGGTCGACGCGCTGGGCCGCATGGGTTCGGCCGCCAACCCCGCGCTGCCCACGATCCTCGCACTCACCAAAGACCCAGACCGCGAGGTTGCCGCTGCGGCCGTGCAGGCCGCCCGGCGGCTGCGGCGCTCCCAGCCCAGGAAGTGACGGCCCCGCCGACCCGCGGGCCACTGCAGAACCGTGAATCTCATCCTCCGCTGCCTGCCGCTGCTGGTGCCCTACTGGCGGTCGGCTGCCCTGATGATGGTGCTGATCCTCGTGAACAGCGCGCTGTCGCTGCTCGCGCCCTGGCCCTTCAAGTTTCTCATCGACTACGCCCTCGCCGACCAGCCCCCCCCGGCGTGGCTCACGGAGTGGCTCGGATCCGACAATTTCCGCACCCGCCTCCTCTACGCCTGCGCGGTGACGGAGGTGCTGATCATCTTCCTGCACCAGTTGCTCATGGTGGCCGAGACCTACGTCTCCACTCGCCTCGAGCAGTGCATCGATCGCGACTTTCGCAGCCGGCTCTTCGGCCACGCCATGCAACTCTCGCTGGCGTACCACGAGAACCGCCGCTCCGGCATGATGATCTACGTCATCAACAACCAGGGCGACGCGGTCGCCAACCTGCTCATGACGCTCCCCTCGATCATCGAGAGCATCGTGATGCTGGTGGGCATGTTGATCGTGCTCTGGACGATGCACTGGAGCCTCGCGGCGGTGTCGTTCGTCGTGGTGCCCGCACTGTTCTTCGCATCGCGCTACTACGCCACGCGGATGCGGGAGCGGATCGGACGCACGAAGGAGTTGGAGGGCGTGGCCCTGTCGGTGATCCACGAGGCGATGTCGATGATGCGGGTGATCGTGGCCTTCTGCCGCCAGCCGCTCGAGCATCGGCGCTATCTCGACGCCACGCAGGTCTCGATGAACGCGCGGCTCGGCGTGACCATCCGCCAGACGCTGTTCTCGCTCGTGGTGACGATGTCCACGGGCATCGGCCGCGCGGCCGCCTGGACTTTCGGCGGGCTGCTCGCGCTTGCCGGCAAGCTCACGGTCGGAGACCTCACGATCGTGCTGAGCTACATCGACAAGGTCTACGACCCCTTGGAAACGATCGCCTACACCTACTCCGGCTGGCAGGACCAGTTCGCCAACCTGCGGGCCGCGTTCGGCCTGCTCGACACGAAGCCCGACATCGCCGACCCGCCGCAGCCGCTGCGGGTGGCCCGGTGCACGGGCCGGATCGAGTTCCGCCACGTCGACTTCGCCTACAAGGGCCGCACCGACACGCTCAAGGACGTGAGCTTCGTCGCCGAGCCCGGGCAGGTGACCGCGATCGTGGGGCCCACCGGCGCGGGCAAGACGACGCTCGTGAGCCTCATCCCGCGGTTCTACGACGCCGCCGCGGGCGGCGTGCTGCTCGACGGCGTCGACGTCAAGGAACTCGGCCTCGACGCCCTGCGGCAGCAGGTGAGCATCGTGCTCCAGGAGCCGCTGCTGTTTTCGATGTCGATCCGCGACAACATCCGCTACGGCCGGCTCGACGCCACCAACGCGGAGATCGAGGCCGCGGCCCGCGCCGCCAACGCCCACGACTTCATCAGTCGGCTGCCGGAGGGCTACGGCACGATGCTCGGCGAGCGGGGCAGCCGGCTCTCCGGCGGCGAGCGGCAGCGGATCGCCGTGGCGCGGGCCTTCCTCAAGGACGCCCCGATCCTGATCCTCGACGAGCCCACCTCGGCCATCGACTCCAAGACCGAGGCGGTGATCCTCGACTCGCTCGACCGGCTCATGGAGGGCCGGACGACCTTCATGATCGCCCACCGGCTCTCGACGATCCGGCGGGCCGACTGGATCCTCGTCGTCGACCAGGGCCGGGTCGTGGAGCAGGGTCGGCACGACGACCTGCTCGCCGCCGCCGGCCTCTACAAGCAACTCCACGAACTCCAGAACCGGCAGGCGGAACGAAAGGCGGCCGCCCGCGCGATCTGGAGCGCCACGTGAACCCCGCCGCCGGCCCGGCTGATTCGGTGACGGTCCGGCGGCTTGCCTTCGACGACCCCGCGCTCCCCGAGACGTGGTCCCGTCTGCTCGCCGTGAGCGACATGCGGTCGATCACGCAGACGCTCGCGTGGCAGCGGACGTGGTGGGCCGCCTACGCCCGGGGCACGCACCTGCTGCTCGCGGCT
Source organism: uncultured Planctomycetaceae bacterium (assembly GCA_903919035.1). Classification (GTDB taxonomy): domain Bacteria; phylum Planctomycetota; class Planctomycetia; order Pirellulales; family UBA1268; genus QWPN01. The sequence continues at coordinate 3,523 of CAIXGY010000082.1, forward strand.
GACCGCGACGGGGAGACCGTGGCGATCGCCCCCCTGTTCTGCGACGAGGGGATGGTGTTCTTTACCGGCGTGGGCGAGGCCGACTGGCACGACATGATCGGCGCCGGCCACGACCCCGACGTGCTCGCGGCGCTGCTGGGGGCGGCACGGGACCTCACGCCCGGGTTCCTGGGCTTCAAGCTGCATTTCATTCCGGCGTTTTCGCGGACGGCCGCGGCGCTCGCGATCGCCGCCGAGCGGCTCGGCCTCGTGCGCTACGAACTCGACAGCATCGTGTCGGTGGTGGTGGACATCGCGGCCGACCCCGACGCGGTTCGCGGGGCGGTGAGCCGCTCCATGCGAAAGGCGGAAAACTTCTTCCGCGCGCACGGCGACCTCGTCGTCCAGCGGCTCACGACGGCCGGCGAGGTTCTGCCGTTGCTCCCCGAGTTCGTGCGGATGCACGCCGCCCGGTGGCGGCTCAAGGGCGTCGAGAGCGACTTCCTCCGTCCGGAGGTGCGGACGTTCCTCGACCGTTGGATCGCGGTGTCGGCCGAGGCGGGCTGGCTCCGTGTCGTCCGCCTCGAATGGAATGGCGCGACCTTGGGCATGGACCTCAACTGGCATTTCGGCACCACGCAGCACTCGGGCCAGTGGGCCTTCGACGTGCGCCACGCGGATCGCTCGCCCGGGCAGATTCTCCTCCGCCATTCCGTGCTCATGGCGCTCGACGCCGGGATGCACACCTACGACATGGGCCTCGGCGACCAGGCCTACAAGTTTCGGTTGCCGAACCGCACGGTCACCTGCCCCACCTGGGGCCTCTACCCGCCGGACTGATACGGCTCACACTCGAGCCTGGCGCGAAGGGAGGCATCTCGGGGATGGGCAGGCCCGATCCTTCCTCTTGTCCATCGGGCAAGGCGTCGGGGATGCCCGTGCCGCCTCGTCAGTTGCCCTCGGCCGACGCCGTCGTGCCGTCGTTGATGCTGCCGAGCCGCTTGAAGACCTCGGCATCGACGGTGAACGACATGCCCCGCGCCGAGCCGTCGGCGAAGGCCGCGTTGAAGGTGGCCGCGTGCGACGAGCCGAACTGCTCACCACCATGCTCGTCACCGACGTAATCCTTGTCCGGGGGGATGTCGGTTCGCCGGATGGTGTCCTCGTCCCAGCCGGCGCAGTAGCCCTCGTTGTCGTCGGGCTGCCACTGACCGAGCAGCGCGAGATTGAGCCGCTTCTCCGCCACGGCGAGCGTCTTCGCGAGGCCGTCGGTGACATCGGCGGGCCGGCGGGCTTTCGCGGTGCGGTCGGTTCCGGCCTGCACGAGGAGACCGGTGCCCGCCGGGCTGCCGAGCGGCGTCTCGTCCATGTTGCTGCCGGCGTAGTCGATGAGGCCGTGGACGAGGGGCCGCCCCGCCAATTCGCCGGGATACTCCTCGTCGGCATACGTCACGGTCTGCGGCCCGCGGCGGGCGGGACAAAAGTAGAAGGGATGCATGGCGGCGATGGCCGCGATCTGCCGTTCGACGTCGGTTGCACCCGCGGGCTTCCAGGCCGAGCCCGCTTCCACGTAGGGCAGGATCTGAAACGCCCAGCTTGCGTCCTGCTGTTCGCCGGCGAGCGGCGTGCCGCCGGAGAACGTCGGTGGCGTCCAGTACTCGTTGCCGCCTGTGGGAAAGATGCGGAGAGCGGAGACGTGCGACTGGAACGCGAGCCCTATCTGCCGCAGATTGTTGAGACACGCGACGTTGCGGGCCGAGGCCCGCGCTGACTGGACGGCCGGCAAGAGCAGCCCGATGAGGCCGGCCACGATCGCAATCACGACGAGCAGTTCGACGAGCGTGAGCCCGCGACGGACGCTGCCCGAGGGCGACGTGCACGGTGGGGCGAGATCCGGAATCCGCAAAGCGATCAAAGTCATACCCCCAACGTAGGACACCGGATGAAGGCTCGCATCCTCTCGGTGGTGCGGCCTCCGCATGGAGCGGCATCCCCGGAATCGGGTATCGGCATCGTAGCAGAGGCGAAAATTGCCCGCGAACATCGAGTTTTCGATGAGCGCCGTCAGGGCTGCGGCGATGACGGCCGATTTATTGCCCTGCGACGGCCTGGCAGGCTATAAACTTGCACCGTCGATTCCTGCCGCGTCGATCCCGCCTCCCATGATTCGCCTGAGTGCCACCGCCTTCCGGGCAAGGCGACGCACGATAAACAGTTTCATGAAACTCCGATTCCTTGCGAGAACGTCAGGGCGCGACAGCCCGCATGCCCGAAGTTTCACGCTCCGGCGTGCCGTCTGCGGCCTGATCTCGCTGCTGGTCATCGCGGTGTCCGGCGAGGCCTACGCGGGCGGCAACGTCTACATCTGGGACGGCGGTGCTGGAAACGGCAACTGGGGCAGCGCTGCGAACTGGGACGTGACGCCGGTCTGGGAC
>CAIXGY010000083.1 GCA_903919035.1 uncultured Planctomycetaceae bacterium
CCGCCCGCGGGTTCGCTCCGGCATCCATGCCTGCGCTTGCTTCCAGAGCCCCGCTCGAGGGGCTGGGCAGGCCCGATCCTTCCTCGCTTCCGTGGGGCGAGACGGCACGGGCATCCCCGACGCCGGGACAGGCGCGGTGACGCGCGAGAATCACATGGGATCCGCATCAGAGCGCGTTGAGGAATTCGAGGGCGGCCCGCAGTTCGGCCACCGCGGTGCGGTCCTCGACCGGCTCCAGCCCGATCCAGGCGCGTTCGTCGCGCTCCTCGAGGGCCGCGAGCACGCCGGCCACGTCGACGTGACCGGTGCCCAGTTCGACCGCCCGGCCACGGCCGGCGAACGCGCCGGCCACCGCATCGGTGAGATGCACCATGCCGATGTGACCGGCGAGTCCGGAGACGGCGGCGACGGGATCATGGCCGTGGACGACGAGTGCTCCCGTGACGAGGTCGCAGGTGAGCGCGCCGTCCGGGAGCACGGCGAGGAGTCGGAGCAGATCGTCCGGCGCCGCGCGGCCGGCCTCGACGCACAGCGTGGCGCCGACCTGATGACCCCAGGCGCCGATGTCGGCGAGCACGTCGACGAGCAGCCGCCAGCGCGGACCTTCCGAATCCGGCGGGATCTCGCCGACGTGGTTCAGCACGACGCGGGCACCGAGCGCGTGTGCCAGGTCGAGCGCCTGCTTCGTGGCGGCGATCCGCCCCTCGAGCCGTTCGGCGTCGGCGTACCCACCGCGGGTGCGGAACGACACGGCCGACACCTCCACCCCCTCGTCGCCGAGCCACTTGCGGATCTGGCGGATGCCGGTGCGTGACATCGCCGCGGGATCGAGGCCGCCCCGTGCATCGAGTTCGACGCTGCGGATGCCCAGGTCGCGGGCGCGGCGCAGCGCGGTCCGCAGGTCACGGGCAAGACTCGCGGCGGGCGCGGAGATGCGGGAGGTTTCCATGCGGAGCAGCTGCGGGATACGGGTGACACCCGACGAGTAGAATATGCTTTCGCCATGACTGCCCTGCAGACAGTGACCGCCGAGCTCGAACGGATTGCTCCCCTGCGGCTGGCCGCGGACTGGGACACCGTCGGCCTGCTCGTGGGCCCGCAACGGGCCGTGGTGGAACGCGTGATGACCTGCCTGACGCTCACGCCCGAGGTCGCGACGGAGGCGGCGCGGGAGCGGGCCGACCTCGTGGTGACCCATCACCCACTCCCCTTCCGACCCATCGGCCGCATCACCGCCGATACGGGGCCCGGTCGGGCGCTGCTCGAACTGATCCAGGCAGGCGCGGGGGTCTGGAGTAGTCATACGGCGTGGGACTCGGCGGCCGGCGGCATCAACGACCAATTGGCGGATATGCTCGGCCTCTTGCACGTTGCACCGATCGAGCCCGATGCGGAGACGCCGGTGGCCGGATTCGGCCGTGCCGGCAGCGCCGGCGCGAACGAGACCGTCGCCGCCGTCGCCCGTCGGGCCGCCGCCGGCCTCGACGTGCGGCACGTTCAGATCGTGGGGTCTGCCGAGCGGCCCGCCGGCCGCGTGGGCATCGTGTGTGGTTCGGGAGGCGACACGCTCGCGAGCGTGCGGCGGGGGGGCTGCGACACGCTCGTCACCGGCGAGTTGAAACTTCACGACGCCACCGAGGCGCTCGCGTTGGGCATGGCGGTGATCGCCGTGGGGCATCATGCCAGCGAGCGGTTCAGCATGCCGGTGTTGGCGGCGCGGCTCGCCGCCACAGTCCCTGGGCTCACCTGTTGGGCCAGCCGCACCGAGGCCGATCCGATCGGCTGGCTTTGACGCCATCCAGGCGGCCATACCGGCGCGTTGCTCGACGCGAACGGCGCGCTACACTTACCGAGGGTTGCGGGCTGCAACCACTGTCACGCAGGCGGCCACCATGTCCAGGTTTCTCACCGCCCTGCCGGTCTACAACGAGGCCGCGCACGTCACGGCCGTCCTCGACGAGGTTCTGAAGGTCTCCCCCGACGTGCTCGTGGTGGACGACGGTTCGACCGACGGCACGTCGGCGCTCGTCGCGGCGCGGGGCGACGTCCGCGTGGTGCGGCATCCCGTCAACCGCGGCTACGGTGCGGCCCTGGCCACCGCCTTCCGGGAGGCGCTGGCAGGCCCCTGGGACGCGCTGGTCACGATCGACTGCGACGGCCAGCACCAGCCCCGGCTGATCCCCGACTTCGTCGCCGCTGCCCGGCACCATGACATCGTCAGTGGCAGCCGCTACCTCGAGCGGTTTCCCGGCGACAGCACGCCCCCGGCGGCCCGTCGCCGCATCAACGCCGAGATCACGGCCGAGATCAACGACCGGCTGGGGCTCGGGATCACCGACGCCTTCTGTGGCTTCAAGGCCTACTCGCGGCGGGCTCTCGAACGGCTCCATCCCACCGAGACCGGGTACGCGATGCCGCTCGAGGCGTGGGTGCAGGCCGCGGCCGGCGGGTTGACCATCGTCGAGCTGCCGGTGCCGTTGGTGTATCTCGACCTGGCGCGGAGTTTCGGGGGCGCACTGGACGACGCAGCGACCCGTCTGGCCTATTATCGCCGCGTCCTCGACCGGGCGGAGGCGGCGGTGGCCGCCGGCGCCGTCGACGACGTGGGCTAGGGCCGGGCGGCTCCGGCCGGCGGACCGGGTTCCCCAGGTCAGGCGGCGTGCCGTCTGCGTTCATGTCTTTCTCGCGACGCTCCCACCGGGCTCCGGCGGAATCGGGCGGGCGGCTCATCGACCCGCCGGTCGTGGCGTCGGACAACGCCTCGATCGAGGATCTCGTCGACAACAATCGGCTGCTGCGGGCGGCGTTCACCACCCGCATCGGCGATCTCCGGCTCTGGGAACTCGTGGCCGCCACGCGGCGCGAGGTGTTGACGGTGGCCGCCGAATACACCGGCTCCTATCGGGACGTGATTCGCCCCGACGACGTCGCCGACTGGATCTCCCGGCCCGTGATCATGGGGGGACACCAGCCCGAGCTGTTTCACGCCGGCGTGTGGCTCAAGAACGCGGCCCTCGACGCCTACGCCCGCCAGGTGCGGGGCACGGCACTCAACCTCGTCGTCGACACCGACCGGTGCGCGTCGACCACGGTGCCCGTGCCCGTCGGCACGCCCCGCGCGGCCCACGTGGAGCGGGTCGCATTCGACGCCGCGGCGCCCGAGACGGCCTGGGAGGAGCGCGGTGTCGTCGATGCAGAGTGCTTCGAGTCGTTCGGCGACCGCGTCGCCGACCTGCTGCGCCCCATCGTGCCGGAGTCGCTCGTGCGCCGCTGGTGGCCGCTCGCCGTCGAGCGGGCGCACGAGTCGCACCGCCTCGGCCTCGGCCTCGCGCAGGGTCGCCACATCCTCGAGGAGCGGTGGGGCCTCGACACGCTCGAACTGCCGCTCAGCGAATTCGTGCGACTGCCGACCGTGATGGTGTTCACGGGCTGGCTCCTCGCGCACGCCCGACAGTTGCACGAGGCCTGCAACGACGCGCTCGCGGCCTACCGGCGCGCCCACCGCGTGCGGGGCCGAGGCCGGCCGCTGCCCGATCTCGCCGTGCGCCATGATCCGTCTGGGGAGTGGCTGGAGGTGCCCTGGTGGCTCTGGTCGCGGGACGAGCCCCGCCGGCGGCGGGTCTTCGCCTGTGCCAGCCCGCAGGCGTTGTCGCTCTCGGATCTCGAGACGATCCGCGTGGAGTTGCCGATCGCCGCCGACACCCCTCCGGAGCGGTGGGTCGATGCCCTGACCCGCATGGAGGAGCACGGCGTGCGGCTGCGTCCGCGGGCCCTGGTGACCACGCTCATCTCGCGGCTCCTCGTCGCCGACGTCTTCGTGCATGGCATCGGCGGCGCGGCCTACGATCGCATCACCGACGAGGTCGTCCGGCGGCTCACCGGCTGCGACCCGCCGCGGCACGCGGTCGTGTCGGGCACGCTGCGGCTGCCGGTGGAGCGATCGTTTCCCGGCTTCGACGTCGATGACCCTGCCGGTCGCCTGGCAGCCGCGCGGCGGGAGCTGCGCGACATCGAGTTTCATCCCGAGCGGCATCTCGTGCCGCTCGGCGAGCAGCCCGAAACGGTCCGTGAACTCGTGACCGAAAAGCTGCGGTGGATCGCCACCCCGCCCACGCCGGCACTGGCCAGGCGCCGCTGCCACGCGATCCGGTCTGCCAATGCCCGGCTGGCTGCGCATACCGCTGCGTCGCAGCGCGCGGTCGCGGCGCGATTGGAGCCGCTTGCCGGGGCGGTGCGGGCCCGCGAGGTGCTCGAGGCCCGCGACTATCCATGGTGTTTTTTCCCGGAAAAGACACTCAAAACCTTCCTGCTACTGGAAACGCCCTGACTGTTCGCGTATCGTGACCGCCCAACGGAATGGTTTGAGGAGCCCCAGGGAAAGGAGGCACCATGCAGCGGTCGCCACGCAGCCAGTCCCGGCCCGCGAATGCGACGGCCGAGCGGCGGCGGAAGCAAAAGCCCCGCCTCGCACTCCGCACCGCGGCCGCCCAGTCGGCCGACGAGAATCCCCCGCGGCTGAAATTGCCCGCCACGGCCAAAGCCAGTGGCTCGCGAGACTCCGCCCCGAAGATCCGTCTGGCCAGGGGAACGTCCCCCGCGCCCACGTCGACCGCGACGGACGTCCCGGCCACCGTGACCTCCGTCGAGATCCGGCCCGCCGGCACGGTTGTCAGCCGCCGCCCTGCGGTGAAGCGGACTCCGGTCGTTCACGTGCCGCTGCATCCGGCGGGCACGCCCCGGCCTCCGGCCTGGATGCTCGAGGAATGCCACGTGGCGCCGGCCCGGGCTGGCGATCAGAGCGAGATCCTCCAGTTGCTCGCCGGCCTCCCGTCACCTCCGACGCGGGCCGAGTTTCATGCCGCCGTCGACCATCCTGACCACGACGCCAACAACCGACTCGTGGGCCGTCTTGCGGGGCGGATCGTGGGGCATGCGGAGATCGTGCCGCGGCAGGTGATGGTCGGAACGGTGAGCGTGCGGGGTGCGGTGATCGATCGCGTTGCCGTGCTCCCGGAGTGTCGGGGCGCCGGTCACGGCCAAAAGCTCGTCCGAGCCGCCGAGGAGCGAATGCGGCAGTCGGGTGCCGTCCTGGCGCTGACGCGCACCCGGATCGCGCCGTCGTTTCGCGAGTTGGGGTGGAGCGTGCTCGGTCGCGACCGCGCCACGCCGGGTCGACCCACCGAGATCCTCGCCCGGCTCCTCGACGGCCAGCGCTGGCAGGGCGAGACGGTCACGATGCGGCAGTGGCGACACGTCGAGTTGCCCGCGATCCTGCGGATCTACCGGCAGAACGCGACCCGCTTCGTCGGCCCGCTCGATCGCGACGAGAACTATGCGCGGTGGCTGGTGAGTCGCGGCGCCTTCGACTCGATCATCGTGGCGCTCGTCGGGCAGGATCGCTACGAGATCCAGGAGTCGAGCGCCCGGATCGTCGGCTACGCGATCCAGTCGGGCACGCGGGTGCTCGAGATCATGGCCGACCAGGAGTTCGCCGGACTCGAGCGGGAGATCCTGGCCCGCGTGTGCGCGGAGGCCGTGGAAAACGACCGCCAGGAGATCGTCTTCGAGTCGGGCGCATCCGACCCGCTCCATGCGGCCGTCGCCGGCAGTGAAGGGGCCGTCCAGACGGGGGACCGGATGATCGTGGGGCGCGTCTACCGTCCGCTCGACCTGCTGGCGGCTCTGGTGCCCGCGATCGAGGCGCGGGTGGCGGCCGCGGGCATCCGCGAAACGGTGGAACTCGGCCTCGACGCTCCCGGTGCCCGGGGCTCGGTGATCGTCACGGGCGGCAAAGCCGCCGTGCATGTTGGCCGCGTGGGTCGCAGCTACCTGAAGATTGCCGACGAGGAACTCGCCCGCCTCCTGCTGGGCCAGTGTGATCCGGCCGAAGCGGAGGCTGCCGGCCGGCTGGAGGCCTCGACGCAGGTCGCCTTGAAGCTCGCCGGGCAACTCTTCCCACGGCAGCCGCTGTGGTGTCCGATGTGGGATGACCTGCCCGCGTGATGCGGCCGTCCGGCGGCGCTCGTCAGGCGAGAACCTCCCGGATGGGCTCCACGGGCTCGACGCCCACGAGTTTTTGGTCGAGGCCGCCGAAGAAGTAGGACAGGCGGTTGGGGTCGAGGCCGAGGCAGTGGAGCACGGTGGCGTGGAGCCGCTTCACGTGAAAGCCGGGCTTCTCCCCCTCGACGGGTGCGATCGCGGCGGAGCCGAGTTCGTCGGTCTCGCCCACGCTCACGCCCCCCTTGATGCCGCCGCCGGCCATCCACATCGTGAATCCCAGCGCATTGTGGTCGCGGCCCGTGCCCTCGGCGTACTCGGCCGTGGGCTGGCGGCCGAACTCGCCTCCCCAGATCACGAGCGTGGTGTCGAGGAGCCCCGACCGCTTGAGGTCGGTGAGCAGCGCGGCCACGGGCTGATCGGTGTTGCCGGCGTGGAACTCGTGGTTTTTCACGAGGTCGCCATGGGCGTCCCAGTTGTCGTCGTTGTGGGCGCCTCCTGAATAGAGTTGCACGAACCGCACGCCCCGCTCCACGAGCCGCCGGGCCAGCAGGCAGCGGCGGCCGAAGTCGGCCGTCCGCGGTGTGTCGAGCCCGTAAAGCCGCTTCGTCTCCTCGGTCTCGCGCGCCAGGTTCACCGCCTCGGGCGCGTGTTCCTGCATCTTCCAGGCCAACTCGTAGGCGGCGATCCGCGCGGCGAGTTCCGTGTTGTCGCCCCGCGAGAGCAGGTGGGCGGTGTTCTCCGCGCGGAGCGCGTCGAGCAGGGCGCGCTGCGCCTCCAGCGGCATGTCGTCGGGGGGCGCGAGATCGAGGATCGGCGGCCCCTTGCTCCGCAGGAGCGTGCCCTGGTAGGTGGCGGGCATGAAACCGCTGGCCCAGTTCTTCGCGCCGGAGATCGGTCCGCCGGTGGGGTCGAGCATGACCACGAAGCCCGGCAGGTTCTCGTTCTCGCTGCCGAGGCCATAGGTGACCCACGAGCCGAGGCAGGGCGCTCCGGACTGGATCTTGCCCGAGTTCATCTGCAGCATCGCCGAGCCGTGGATCGGCGAGTCAGCCGTCATCGAGTGCACGAAGGCGATGTCATCGACGTGGCGGGCCACGTGGGGAAACAGATCGCTCACCCACTTGCCGCACTGTCCGTACCGTGAGAACTTCCACTTCGGGCCCACGACGCGGCTTTCGCTCCGCTCGCCGCCGCGGCCCTTGGTTTTCACCTTCACCGTCTGGCCGTCGAGCGGATAGAGGGCCGGCTTGTAGTCGAAGGTGTCGACGTGGCTCGGCCCGCCGTACATGAACAGGAAGATCACGCTCTTCGCCCGCGGGGCGAGGTGGGGGAGTTTGGCGGCCAGCGGGTTTGCATAGGGCGTCCCGTCGGCCGCGCGGGTCTGCCGCGCGAAAAACGTCTGGTCGAGCAGGCCGGCCAGGGCGAGGCCGGTGAACGAGCCGCCCGCCTGCCAGAGAAACTCGCGGCGCGTGCGGCGGCAGAACTGTCCTGCAGGTCGGTCGGTCGGGGGCATGACGCAGACTCCGAGCGGATCAGTCGAGGTAGGCGAACTCGTTCATGTTGAGCACCATCAGGCAGTAGAGCTCGAGCGCGCGGCTCGGGCTGACGCCGTCGGCCTCCTCGAGCCGGTTGACGAGCGCAACGCCGCGGGCCACCTCCGCCTCGGTCGCGCGCCGCACGAGCGCGATCTCGATCACGCGACGGACGATCCGCGCCGTGTCGGCGTCAGCCGATCCGGGCTGCGTGGCGGCGGCGAGCGCCTCCTGGCGCGCGCGGGCGGCGAACAGGCGGGCCTGACCCTGCAGGAAGGAGCCGTTCATCATGCCCAGTGCCTGCGTGGGTTGGGTGGTCGTGAACCGGACCGGGCAGGGGGTGTCGGGGTCGGCGAGATCGAAGTCGGCCAGGATCGGCGTGATGAGCGACCGCTTGACGTGGATGTAGACGCTGCGGCGGCACTGTTCCGCCGTGGGCGACGTACCCCAGCCGTCGCCAGGCTTCGACTGCCCCGCCTTCACCTCAGCGGGGATGTCGGGGAACACCCCTGGGCCGTACATCTTGGGGTTGAAGACGCCGCTGGCCACGTGGATCGAGTCGCGGAGTTCCTCCGCGGAGAGGCGCCGCGGGTCGAACCGCCAGAAGGCGTCGTTGAGCGGATCCCTGGTGGCCGACGTCTCGTCGCCGGTCGTGGCCGCCCGATAGGCCGCCGACAGGAGGATCAGGCGGTGGAGCCGCTTGAGCCGCCAGCCGCCGGCGACGAACTCGCTCGCCAGCCAATCGAGCAACTCTGGGTGGGTCGGCGGGTCGCCCATGAGGCCGAAGTTGCTAGGGCTGCGGACGATGCCGCGGCCGAAATGATGCTGCCATACACGATTGACCATCACGCGGGCGGTGAGGGGGTTCTCCGCCGATGCGAGCCAGCGAGCCAGCGCCGTCCGCCGGCCCGACGAGTTGGCCTCGGGCACCGGCACGATCGTCGGGGCCGCCGCGCCGAGGATCCGCGGGAAGCCCGGGGTCACGCGGTGTTCCGTCGCCGGCTCGGCGTGGGGATTGCCGCGGAAGAGGATGAAGGTGTCGGGCGCCTCGGTGCCATACTCGGTGACGACGAGACCCCGGGGCCGCTTGCGGTCCTCGGCGTCGATCTCGGCCAGCAGCTGCTTCCAGGTGTCGAGATCCCGTCGCGTGAGGTCGTCGAGCGCCTGCGGGCCGTGCTCCTCGAGCCGCCGCTCGATGGCCTTGATGTTCGCCCGGGCCTCGTTGCGGCGGCGGGCGATCTCCTCCTCGTGGTCGCGGACCTCCGCGAGGGAGCCGCCCTCGTCGGGGAGCGCGCGCTCGATGAAGTCGGGATTCATCTGCCGGTCGCCCATCGGCGTGATGTTGTGGAAGAAGGCCAGCAGGGCGTAGTAGTCGCGTTGGGGCAGCGGGTCGATCTTGTGATCGTGGCAGCGGGCGCAGTTGATCGTGAGGCCGAGGAAGGTCTGGCCGGCGGTCGATACCAGGTCGTCGAGCCAGTCGAAGCGGGCCTGCAGCTTGTCGGCGGGCTCGTCGTCCCACAGTCCGAGGCGATACCAGCCCGTGGCCACCAACGCGTCGGACGAGGGATTCGGCAGCTCGTCGCCCGCCACCTGCTCCACGAGAAACAGGTCGTAGGGCTTGTCGTGGTTGAAGGCGCGGATCACGTAGTCGCGATACCGCCAGGCATGGGGTTTCCCGCCGTCGCGCTCGAAGGAGTTGGTGTCGGCATAGCGGACGAGGTCGAGCCAGTGGCGGGCCCAGTGCTCGCCGTAGTGCGGTGAGGCGAGCAGCCGATCGACCACACGTTCCCAGGCACCGGGCGACTCGTCGCCGAGGAAGTCGCGCATCTCCGCCTCGGTCGGCGGCAGGCCCGTGACGGAGTAGGTGGCCCGTCTCAGGAGCGCGGCCTTGGGGGCGGGGCGGGGCCGCTGGAGCCCGCGGCGATCGAGAGCGACAGTGATGAAGGCGTCGATCGGGTTGAGCCCGTCATCGTGCGCGGCCGCGTCGTCCATCGGCACGTCCGGCCGCGAGACGGGCCGAAATGCCCAGTGTTCCGGCCAGTCCGCGCCGGCGACGATCCACGCGCGGAGCATCTCCACCTGCGTCGCGGAGAGCGGTTCGCCCTCGGGTGGCATCCGCAGGTCGGGATCGTTCGATGTGACCCGTGACAGCATCGCACTGGCCGCCGGGTCTCCCGGCACGATCGCCCGTTGACCGCTGTCGAGCGTGGCGCTGGCCGCCGCCCGCCCGTCGAGCCGCAGGCCCGACTCCTGTTCATCTGGGCCGTGGCAGGCATAGCACCGTCGTGCGAGCAGCGGCTGGACGTCCCGCTGAAAGTCGACGGCGGCCGACGATGCGGCGCCGGACACGAGGACGATCCAGGCCGCGACCGCAGGGCGATGCCAGGGGCTGCACACGAGGGGCATCGCGGAACGTCGCGGGCGGGTCGGCATGCGCTTTGAAGAGTCGACGTGACCGAATATAAGACACGTCTCTTATACCGCGGCGGCGGGGCGTCGTGCGCCGCGTTCGCGACCGGTTCTTGGGGTTTGCGGGGGCGTGGAGCATGGAACGCGGGAGGCTCTTCCGGAAGTCGGGTTTCGTGATTCAATGTGCGGCCGTCGCCTCGGTCGCCGCCGCGACGTGTTCCGCCACACCCCCGGGATCACCCGCCATGTCGCCGTCCCTCGCGCCGCCGACCACCAGGCCGTTTGGGAGGCTCCCGGACGGCCGCGAAGTCAGGCTCCATGTGCTCGAGGTCCCGGGGGGATGGCGGGCGGAAATCTCCGAGTACGGTGCGATCCTCACCCGGCTGATGGTGCCGGTGGGCGACGGCCCGCCCGTGGACGTCGTGCTCGGGTTCGACGAACTCGCCGGCTACCTCGCCGGCCACCCGTACTTCGGCGCGACGTGTGGTCGCGTGTCGAATCGCATCGCCGCGGGCACGTTCGCCCTCGACGGCATCACCTACACGCTCGCGACGAACAACGGCCCCCACCACCTCCACGGCGGCGTCGCGGGCTTCGACAAGAAACTCTGGGCGGCAACGCCACGGCTGTCGGAGCGGGGTCCGGCGGTGGATTTCGAGGTCGTCTCGCCCGATGGCGACGAGGGCTATCCGGGCCGGCTTCTGGCCCGTGTCACCTATACGCTCTCACCCGATGGTGAACTGTGGGTGGAGATGTCGGCGCAGACCGACGCCCCCACGATCGTGAACATGGTCCACCACTCCTACTGGAATCTCGCCGGACACGCCTCGGGGGCGATTCGGGATCACGAACTCGTCGTGCACGCCGACCGCTACCTTCCGGTGGATGCCGGCAGCATCCCCACCGGCGAGCAGCGGTCGCTCGCCGGCACGCCGTTCGACTTCCTGCCCGAGCGGGTGCCGTCAGCGCCGCTCGGCGCAGCGATCGATCGCCTGCCGGCGAGCCCCGACGGCACGAATCCCGGCGGCGTGGACCACGATTTTCTCATCCGCGGCTGGAAGCCCGACGGGGCGCTGCGGCCGGTGGCTTTGCTCCGCGACCCCGGCAGTGGCCGGACGCTCGAAGTGCTCTCCGACCAGCCGGGCGTGCAGGTGTACACGGGCAACTACCTCGATGGCACGCTCCGCGGCAAGGGAGGCGCGGTCTACGCGAAGCATGGCGGCATCTGCCTCGAGACCCAGTTGCATCCCGACTCCATCCACCATCCCGACTGGCCCTCGCCCCGGCTCGATCCGGGTGCGACCTACCGCCACACGATGGTCCACCGATTCACGCGGCGGTGAGGCCCGATGACGTCACGCCCCAGTTTTTCGCTCGCCGGCCGGGTGGCCCTCGTGACCGGCTCGACCACGGGCCTCGGCAAGGCGACGGCCCTGTGCCTGGGTCGGGCCGGGGCCACGGTGGCGGTCAACTACGCGCATGACCGCGGGCGTGCGGAACGGGCGCTCGCCGAGCTGCACGGCGAGGGGATCGCAGCCGAGCTGTTCCGGGCCAGCGTCGTCGATGAACGGGAGATCGACTCGATGTTCACGGCGATCGAGCGCTCGCTCGGGCCGGTGGACATCGTGGTCGTCAATGCCACGCCGGCGCAGCCACAGAAGCCCATCGAGGGCTACGACTGGGACTTTCATCAGGAGATGCTCGACTACTTCGTGAAGAGCCCTTACCTGCTCGCCCGGCGGGCGTTACCGGGCATGAAGGCCCGTCGGCACGGGCGGCTCGTGAACATCACGAGCGAGGTCTTTCATCTGGGCGTGGCGCCCTTCTCGGCGTACGTCGCGGCCAAGGGGGGGCAAGTCGGCTGGTCGCGGAGCATGTGTCACGAACTCGCCCCCTTCGGCATCACGGTGAACATGGTCGCCCCGGGCTGGATCCCGGTGGAGCGGCATGAGAACGACTCCCAGGCCGACAAGGACGCCTATCTGGCGACGGTGCCGGTGGGCCGCTGGGGCACGCCCGACGAGGTGGGCTGGGCGGCCGTTTATTTCGCGAGCGACGAGGCGGCGTTTGTGACGGGGCAGACGATCGCCGTGAACGGTGGCCGCACCTGCTGGTAGCCGCCTCTTGGCTCAACCGGCTCGGGCCTGCCCACACCCTTTCGCCGGACGCTCGCTGCGCCCATCGTGGGCTCCGCTCGCTCGGAGACGGCGTTGCGTGAGCGGGCCATGGATGGCCGCTGGAGTGCGTTCCAGTCGAGCCCGGAGGGCGAGCACCTGCCGAGGAGTGGCGGAGCCGCGGATCGGC
>CAIXGY010000084.1 GCA_903919035.1 uncultured Planctomycetaceae bacterium
CGGCCCAGCCTGCCGGCCGCTCGGCACGACGACGACGCATCGCTCGTCGCGGGCCCGTGCTTCGACCCGCCGGAAGGCGCCGGCTGACGCCGCGCATCCCCGGCTGACACCGCCGCGGCCGTCGTGACGCCACCGGCCTGGCGTGCTAGACTCGTGGCGTCGGGCAACTAGCTCAGTTGGTTAGAGCGCTACGTTCACACCGTAGAGGTCACAGGTTCGAATCCTGTGTTGCCCACTCGATGAGTCCCGGCCCGCTGGCCGCGACTCGTGTCTGGCGGGCTGTCACGGTCCGGCCCTTTCGCTGGCGGCCCTGCATCGATGCCCGACATCCATCCGTCCTCGGCGGCGGCCCAGTCCTCCCCGCACGACTCCGGCCCCTTCGCGAGCCTCGGGCTGTCGCCGGCCGTGCTCCAGGCGGTCGAACGCCTGGGGTTCACCGACATGTCGCCGATCCAGGCGGCCGCGATCCCGCTGATCGTGGCGGGCCATGACGTCGTCGGCCGGTCGCAGACCGGCTCCGGCAAGACGGTCGCCTTCTGCATTCCGGCGATCGAGCGGGTCGACGTCCGCGAGGCGGCCACGCAGGTCCTCATTCTCGCCCCCACCCGTGAGTTGGCCACGCAGATCACGACGGAGGTCCGCAAGCTCGCCGCCTTCACCCGCGACCTGCGGACGGTGGCCATCTATGGCGGGGCGGCCTACGAGCGGCAGTTCGCCGAACTGAAGCGCGGTGCCCACGTTGTGGTCGGCACGCCCGGCCGGCTGACGGACCACATGGCCCGTGGCACGCTCGACCTCTCCACCGTGCGGCTGCTCGTGCTCGACGAAGCCGACCGGATGCTCGACATGGGCTTTCGCGACGACATCGAGAAGATTCTCGCCGCCGCGCCGGCCGCGCGGCAGACGGTGTTCTTTTCGGCCACGATCTCGCCCGACGTGCAGGGGCTGGTCCGCCGCTACTCCCGGGACGCGCGGACGGTGGCCATCGAGAATCCACGCGTCGGCGCGTCGCCGGTGGAGCAGGTCGCCTTCGAGGTGCGGCATGCCGAGAAATTCGAGGCGCTCACGCGTCTGATCGACTTTCACGACGTCCGGAGCGGGCTGATCTTCTGCAACACGCAGCGGATGGTCGAGGAACTTGCCGATGCCCTCGCGGCCCGTGGCTGCTCGGCCGAGCGGCTGCACGGCGGGCTGGCGCAGGCCCAGCGGACGCGGATCATGGACGGCTTCAAGCGGAACGCCTTTCGGTTCCTCGTGGCGACCGACGTCGCCGCGCGGGGCATCGACGTCGATGACCTCGCCCTCGTGGTCAACTACGACCTCCCGTACGACGCCGAGGACTACGTGCACCGCATCGGCCGCACGGGCCGCGCCGGCCGCACGGGCCTCGCACTCACGCTCGTCTCGGGCGGGGGCGGCCACAAGCTGCGGATGATCGAACGGGCCACGGCGGCGCGGATTCAGCGCGGCCGCGTGCCCACCGCCGAGGCCGTGGCGGCCCGGCGCGCCGACGCGCTGCTGGCCCGACTCCGCGCCGTCCTCGCCGCGGGTCCGTTCGCGGCCGAGGCGCGGTTCGTGCAGCGGCTCGTGGCCGAGGGCCACCCGCCGGCCGACGTCGCTGCCGCTGTGTTGCACGTCTTCGCACCAGCGCCGCCCGATGCGGCTCGAGAGAAACGTGTCGAAGCACCCGCGCCGCCCCGCCGCGATCCCCCGCCCCGTCGTCCGCCGCAGCGGCCGGTGCACGGTTCGCGCGGACCTCGGGACGTCAAGCGGCGGAAGGTCGGCCCCCGCGCGAGCAAGAAGCCGAGCCGGTAGCGACGCCGAGCCGTCGATAGCTGCCATGGCGCCGCTCTCTGGCCGGCAACGCTACATCCGACAGATCAGCAGCTCGCGCTCGTAGATCATCTCCTTCGGCAGCCGGTCGTGGAGGTCGAGGAAGAGTTCCTCGTGGCCGATGATCTCGGCGCGCCACGCAGCCCGGTCGAACTGCTGGAGCCGGTCGAAGGCTTCGGGCGGAAACTCGAGGCCGGTCCAGTCGATGTCGCAATAGCGTGGCACCCAGCCGATCGGCGTCTCCATGGCCAAGGCCCGGCCGCGAACGCGATCCACGATCCACTTGAGCACCCGCATGTTCTCGCCGAATCCGGGCCAGAGAAACTTCCCGTTCTCGTCCTTGCGGAACCAGTTCACGTGGAACACCCGCGGGGTCTCGGAAAGATGTTTCTGCATGCCGATCCAGTGGTGGAAATAGTCGCCCATGTGGTAGCCGCAGAACGGCAGCATCGCCATCGGGTCGCGGCGGACCTTGCCCACCGCGCCGGCGGCCGCGGCCGTCGTCTCCGAGCCCATCGTCGCCCCCATGTAGACGCCCGACGTCCAGTTGAAGGCCTGATACACGAGCGGCATGGTGGTGGCCCGACGGCCGCCGAACACGATCGCGCTGAGCGGCACTCCCGCCGGATCCTCCCAGGCCGGATCGATCGTCGGGCATTGCGCCGCCGGGGCCGTGAACCGTGCGTTGGGGTGGGCCGCCTTAACGCCGGTGGTCTTGGCGATCTCCGGCGTCCACGGGTTGCCCTGCCAGTCGGTGAGCCGATCCGGCGGGGTGTCGGTCATGCCCTCCCACCACACGCCGCCGTCGGGCGTGAGGGCGACGTTGGTGAAGATCGTGTTTCGGGCCAGCGTCGCCATCGCGTTGGGGTTGGTGGCATTGGAGGTGCCGGGCGCGACGCCGAAGAACCCGGTCTCCGGATTGATCGCCCGCAGCCGGCCCGTCGCATCGGGGCGGATCCAGGCGATGTCGTCGCCGACAGTCCAGACCTTCCAGCCGCGGTCCCGGAACGAGGCGGGCGGCACCATCATCGCGAAATTCGTCTTGCCGCAGGCGCTGGGGAAGGCCGCCGCGACGTAGGTCTTCTCGCCATGCGGATCCTCCACACCCAGGATCAGCATGTGCTCCGCCAGCCAGCCCTCGTCGCGGGCGATGGCCGAGGCGATCCGCAGGCCGAAGCACTTCTTGCCGAGCAGCGCGTTGCCGCCGTAGCCCGAGCCGTAGCTCCAGATCTCGCGGGTCTCGGGAAAGTGGACGATGTACTTCTCGGTGTTGCAGGGCCAGGGCACGTCCTTCTGTCCCGGCTCGAGCGGCCTGCCGACGCTGTGCATGCATGGCACCACCCGTCGGTCGCCCCGGTCGATCTCGGCGAACACCGGCAGCCCGATCCGGGTCATGATCCGCATGTTGACGACGACGTAGGGCGAGTCGGTCAACTGCACGCCGATCTGCGACATCGGCGACCCGATCGGCCCCATGCTGAACGGCAGCACGTACATTGTCCGCCCCGCCATGCAGCCATCGAAGAGCCCGCGGAGCTTCTTCCGCATGTCGAACGGGTTGACCCAGTTGTTCGTCGGGCCGGCGGCGGCCTTGGAGAGCGAGCAGATGAAGGTGCGATCCTCCACGCGGGCGACGTCGCTGGCGTCGCTGCGGGCGTAGTGGCAGCCGGGCCAGCGCTCCTGGTCGAGCCGGATGAAGGTGCCCGCCTCCACCATCTGTCGGCAGAGCGCGTCGTATTCGGACTGGGAGCCATCGACCCAGTGAATCGCCGCCGGTCGGCAGAGGCCGGCCATCTTCTCGACCCACTTCAGCAGGTGCGCGTTGGTCGACAGCGGCGTGGACGATGTCATGGGAAGGCTACTCGGCTGCATGATGCGACGGCTCGTGACGCGGCGATTCGGCATCGTGAAGCGGTGCCGGATGTGGGGGCAGGATAGGAGGGGGGACGTCGCTCCCACAACCTGCGGTCGACGCCGATTCACCTGCGCGGACGCACGGTGCGTTCGCGGGCGGATGGGATCCGCCGGGCTCAGGGCCGCGCCGCGGGCACGATTGGAAACGTCGTCGGTGCCCGAGCGAGCAACCCGAAGAATCGTCCCAGGGCCACGGTGCTCCCCTCGATCCGGGCGTCGCTCGAGAGGAGCAGATCCATGGCCCCGGCATCGCCCGTCATCATACGCACGAACAAGGGTTTCGTGACCGTGAGCGTGGCGTCGGCATCGGCCGCGGGAGCAACCGACTTCCGCGGCCAGAGCACCGACCGGTCCAGCCGGAGCACGTGGATCTCGCCGATGTCCGACACGACCAGGTTGATCGTCAGCGCGACCCCCTCGGCCCGCGGCCCGTCGAGCGAGGCGGCCAACGCCTCCAGGAAGCGCTCGACCGGCGTGTGCAGCAGCATGTCGTGGAGCAGCGTCCGCGACACGCCCTCGGCAGGCGGGCCGGCCACGAGTTCCTGCGCGCCGGAGAGGTAGAAGTTGCGCCAGGTCGCCGACTCGGCGGCGTGGCCGAGCCGGCGGTAGGTGTCGGCCAGAAGTTCTCGGGCCGCCGCGTGGCCGGGCTCGGCGCGGAGCACCCCGTCGAGCAGTTGGGCGGCCCAGCGCAGGTCGTCCGCCGCGATCGCGGATCGGGCCGCGGCGACCGCGGCATCGGCTCCGCCCGCCAGCGCGACGAGCCGCCGGCCCACCTCGGCCCGCGGCAGCTGGTCGAGCGTGGCCGGGTTGCCGTCGAAGGCGGAGAGGTAGTGCTGGTAGATGCCGCGGACGTTGTGGCGGAGCGTGCCGTAGTAGCCGTGGACGTGCAGGCAGGCATCGAGCGCCGGCGGCATCCGCAGCTGGTCGGCGATCTCGTCGGCGTTCAGTCCGGCGTTGAAGAGGCGCACGGTCTGGTCGTGGAGATACTTCATCGCGTCGCGTTGCGCCGCGATGAACTCGCGGATCCGCTCGGAGCCCCAGACCGGCCAGTGGTGGGAGGCGAAGAAGACCTCGGCATCGGCAGCGTGGGCCAACGCCTCGTCCATGTAGCGGGCCCAGCGGAGCGCGTCACGCGGCTTGGCTCCCCGCGGCGTGATCACGTTGTGGAGCGTGTGCGTGAGCAGTTCGGCGCCGCAGTAAGCCCGATGGTCGGGCAGCGTGAAGGTGAACTCGGCCGGCGCCTCGCTGCCGGGCACGTTGTGGAACACGAACCGCACGCCGTCGATCACCATCTCCCGTTCGGGCTCCGCCACGCTCACCGTCGGGGGCAGGATGCCGATCCGACCGAGGGCCACGGTCTTGCCCAGGCCACCGTCCACGAGGTCGGCCGGGCCGCGCGGCAGGTCGCGGCCGAATTGGTAGATCGCCCGGCGGCCCATGGCGTTGCCCGCCATCACGGTCTCGCTCGTGGCTTCCTCCATGAAACCGGCCGGCGCCACGATCGGCAGACTGCGTTTCGCCGCCTCGGCGGCGCTCACGACGCCGAGCGCCCCGCCGAAGTGGTCGACGTGGCAGTGGGTGTAGACGAGCGCCGACACGGGCCGGTCGCCGAGGTGACGTCGGGCGAAGGCGAGCGCGCAGGCGGCCGTCTCGCGGGTCGTCAGGGGATCGACGACGATCCAGCCGGTGGCGCCCGCGATGAGCGTGAGGTTGGCGAGGTCGAAGCCCCGGAGTTGCCAGATGCCTTCGGTGACCTCGAACAGGCCCGCGTGGTTGTTGAGCCGCGCGTGCCGCCACAGGCCGGGGTGCACCGTGAGAGGCGGCGCGTCGCTGACAAAGTCGAAGGCCTCGAAATCCCAGATGACCCCGCCATCGTCTCCGGTGACTCGGCCCCGGGGGGCTGCCACCAGGCCGCGGGCCGCGTCGGCGAAGGCCGGAGGGTCGTTCCAGTCACGCGAGGCGACGAGGGCCTGGTGAGCGTCGGGCGAGAGCCCGCCCCCCGTGGCTCGGGGCGGGTGAGGGCTGCGGCCGCAGCCCCCGATGGCGGCGATGAGTCCGAGGACGCGGGCCGCACGGCGGAAAAACGGGGTGCGGGGGGATCCCATGGGAACCCGGATTGTAGTGCCTCAGCCGACTGCCGGTTCCCCGGTGTTGTGGGGCCGGACCGCGGATGATAAAACCCGGGAGTTCGACAGACTCTCGCGCTGCACGTCTTTCCGGTCGGGAACTGCGGTGGGTGCTCCGGCGATGGTCGATTGAGTCGAGTGTGGTTCCGTTCAGTTCCCGAAGTCCCAGAGGTTGATGTTTATGTCCCGGAAGATTTACGTGGGGAACCTCCCCTGGTCCACCACGTCGGCCGATCTCGAGGCGATGTTCGCCCCGCACGGCGCGGTTCGTTCCGCCGAGGTGATCTCCGATCGCGAGACCGGACGTTCGCGCGGCTTCGGTTTCGTCGAGATGGAGACGGATGACGGCCTGCAGGCGGCGATCGCCGCGCTCAATGGCCATGAGGTCAACGGTCGGCCCCTGACGGTCAACGAGGCCCGCGAGCGCACGCCCCGTCCGGGCGGTGGCGGCGGTGGCGGCGGCCGTGGTTACGGCGGCGGCGGTGGCGGTTACGGTGGTGGCGGCGGTGGCCGCGGCTACGGCGGTGGTGGCGGCGGCGGCCGCGGCTACGGCGGTGGTGGTGGCGGCGGCTACGGCGGCGATCGCTACTAGTTTTCTCGTCCGCATGTTCGCATCGCGGCGCGGGAGCCTGGCCGGAATGGTCGGCTCCCGCGCCCTTGCGATCCGCACCGGTGCCTGACGGTCGCGGAGTGGTTTGACAGGCACGGTATCGGCACGCTCAGCACTCAACACGATCGCGAGGACGGTGATGGCTTTCGGTGGACCCCGGGCGAAGGCGGCGAAGATGGCGCGGAAGAAGGCGAAGCCGCGCCCCAAGGTCAAGCGGCGCGACCCGATCTTCATCGATGGCGCCCGGCCGCGTCCGCTGTACGTCGACTACAAGGACCTCGAACTGCTGGGCAAACTCGTCAACCGGCAGGCCAAGATTCTCGGCCGCCGCAAGACGGGCTGCACGGCGGCCAGTCAGCACGCGGTCACCCAGGCGATCAAGCGGGCCCGCTTCATGGCGCTCTTGCCTTACGTGGGCGAGTGATCCGGTGGCGGGGCCGTTCACGACCCGCCGCCGCGTGGAGTTCCGCGACACGGACGCCGCCGGAATCGTCCACTTCTCCGCTTTTTTTCTGTGGATGGAGTCGGCCGAGCACGAATTGCTTCGGTCGTGCGGCATCCCGGTGGTGGAGGCTGGTGCCGGCGGACCCGGCGTCGATGCCAGCTGGCCGCGGGTCTCCGCCGCCTGCGACTACGTGAGCGCGGTCCGGTTTGGCGACGAGGTCGACGTGGCCGTGACGGTCGAGAAGATCGGCACCACGAGCGTGACCTACGGCTTCGCCTTCACGCATGCAGGTGTGCCGGTGGCGAAGGGCCGGGTGGTCGCCGTTCGCTGCCACCTGCGGCAGGGACGGAGGCCCGAGGCGGTGCCGATCCCCGACGACGTCGCCGCGCGGCTGGCCGTGCACCGCGCCGGCGGGTGAGATCACCGAACCACGGGGATGCGGAGGCGGGTGTGCTCGAGGTCCACCGCGTCACGAAATCCTTTCCCGCGGCGGGCGGTCCGGTCGGTGTGCTCGCCGACGTGTCGCTGACGCTGGAGCCCGGTGGCCGGCTCGCCATCATGGGGCCGAGCGGCTCGGGCAAGAGCACGCTGCTCGCGATCATGGGCGGCCTCGAGCCGCCGACCTCGGGCCGCGTGACGCTCGACGGGATCGACCCGTTCAGCCTCGACGCGGACGGCCGGGCCGCCTTCCGCAATCGCCGGATCGGCTTCGTCTTTCAGGAACACCACCTGCTCGGCGGTTGCACGGCCCTCGACAACGTGGTGCTGCCGGCGCTGGCCAGCGGACCGGTCGACACCGCACTGGCGGTTCGTGCCGCGCGGCTGCTCGACCGCGTGGGGCTCGGCGGCCGCAGCGGCCACCTGCCGGGCGAACTTTCCGGCGGCGAGCGACAGCGGGTGGCCGTGGCCCGCGCCCTGCTGTTGTCGCCGCGACTCGTGCTCGCCGACGAGCCGACGGGGCAGCTCGATGCCCGCACCGGGGCGGACGTCGCCGACCTGCTCGTGGAACTCGTCGCCGAGACTGGCGGCATGCTCGTGGCGGCGACCCATTCCGAGGCGTTGGCAGCGCGGGTCGGAACGGTGCGCACGCTCGTCTCCGGGCGGCTCCAGCCATGAGCGTTGTGCCGGCCGGGCCGCGCCGCTCGCTGCCGGCCCTCGCCGCGGCCCTGCTCGCGGCTTGGTGGCCACAGGTGGCCGCCCTGGCCGCGGCCGCCGCCGTCGTGACTGCCACGATCACCGGAGCGCTCGGCGTGGGCTCGGCGCTCCGCAGCGGCCTGCGCCACCTCGCGCTCGAACGGCTCGGCGGCATCGAGGCGGCGGTTGTGGCGGACGACTTCGTTCGGGCCGAACTTGCGGCCGAACTCGGCGGCGAGGCCGGCGGGCTCGCGCCGGCGATCGTGTGCGAGGTGACCGTCGCGGCCGGCGCCGCCACCGCCTGCGATGCGGTTCGGGCCACGCTGCTGGCGTGTGACGATCCTGCCGCGCTCGGGTTCGCTCGAGCACGCGCACCGCTCGGAAACGACGTGTTCGTCAACGGACCGCTCGCCGCAGCGCTCGGCGGTGGTTCTCTGGCGGAGATCGTGGTGCGGCTGCCGCCGCGGTCGGCGGTTCCCGCGGACAGCCCGCTCGGCCGGCGGTCCGGGCTGGCGAAGGGGATGCGGATGCGGGTGGCCGACAGACTTCCCGACGCGGGGCTCGGCCGGTTCTCGCTGACACCGACCGCGGCCACGCGGCCACTCGTGGTCGCTTCGCTCAAGGCCGCGCAGGCGTTGCTCGACCGCGGCCCAGTGGCCAACGTCGTGTTCGCCACGAGCCACGCGGGTGCGGAGTCAGGCGTCGCCGCCGCGACGACGATCCGCACACGTCTCGCGCCGCGGTTGGCGGACCTCGGGCTCGTCCTCGAGCCCGTCGCCAACGGCAGGGCGCTGCGGCTCACGAGCCGCAGCCTCATCCTGCCTGCAGAGGCCGATCGCGCGGCTGCCGCGGTGCTTGCGGGCCGCGATCTTGTCGGGTCGCAGGCAGCGGTGGCCGCGGCCACCACGCCCGAGTGTGGGCCGATCTCCGAACCGCCGCGAGCGCCGCGCGGACGGCCGACGCTCGTGTTCCTGGCCACGGCGCTCCGGCCGCTGCCGGGCGTCGACGCGCCCGCAGCGCCGGTCGTCGAGATTCCCTACTCCACCGTCCTCGGCATCGACGCGACGTCGCTACCCGTCGGTGATCTCGTGGACGACGACGGGCGGCCGCTTCCGGTGCCGGGGGACGATGAGATCGTGATCGACCGCTGGATGGCCGACGACCTCGCCGCGCAGGGCCGGCCGGTGACGGTGGGGGACCGGATCGAGGTCCGCACCTTCCGCCCGGAGACACTGCACGGCAGGGTCGAGGAGTCCACGGCCGTGTTCCGCGTCGCGGGCGTGGCGGCGATGCACGGCGCTGCGGTCGCGCGGGATCTCGTGCCGGACGTGGCGGGCGTCACCGACGAGGCCTCGATCGCCGACTGGGATCCGCCGTTTCCTTTCGATCGGTCGCGGGTCCGCGTGACGCCGCCGCATGACGAGGACGAACGCTACTGGCATGAGCACCGGGCGACCCCGAAGGCCTTCGTGTCGCTCGCCGCGGCGCGGCGGCTCGCTGCGAGCCGGTTCGGCGCGACCACGGCGTGGTTCGTGCCGGCCGCGGCCGGCGACCGCGACGCGCTCGCAACGCGGATCGCCGAGGCGGCGGATCCAGCCCGGCTCGGCATCCGCGTGGTGCCACTGCGGGAACAAGCCCTCGCGGCGGCCCGCGGCTCGACGCCGTTCGGAGGCTTGTTTCTCGCGCTGTCGAGCTTCGTCGTCGTCGCCGGCCTGCTGCTCGAGTGGCTCCTCTTCACGCTGCTCGTCGCCGCACGGCGCCGCGACGTGGGCGTGCTTGCGGCGCTGGGGTGGCCGCCGGCGCGGATCGCGCGGCTCTTGCGGGTTGTCGGCGGCGTCGCGGCGGTCGGAGGCGTCGCCGCAGGCGCCGTGCTCGGGCCCGTCTGGGCCCGGGCGATGCTCGCCGCGCTCGGTCGTGCGTGGGAGGGGAGCGTCGAAGCCGGCACGGCGGCCGCCTTCGCCCGGTGGCCCGAACCGGTGGATCTGTGGCCTGCCGTGCTGGCTGCGGGGAGCCTGTCGATGCTGGCGGTCGTCGCCTCCTCCCGTCGCGCGGCCCGGCTGCCGCCGACAGTGCTGCTCGCCGGTCGCGATGACGTGGGAGACGTCCCGCGCGTGGGTGGTGGAGCGCGGCCGCTGGTCGTGGCGGCGGTGCTGCTCCTGACGGCTGCCGCCTGCGCCGTCGCCGGTCGTGGGGCCGTCGCCGGCACGGCCGTGGGGCTCTTCTTCGGGGCCGCGCTCGCGGCGCTCGCCGGGTTGCTGGCGGTCGCCTGGTGGTGGCTCGGGCGACGCTCCGGCGGTGTCGCACGCACGCTCGCCGGCCTCGCCCGCCGGGGCCTCGTGCGGCGGCGAGGTCGCGCCTTCGCCGTGGCCACGATCGTGGCCGTCGCCGAGTTTCTGGTCGTCGCCGTCTCGGCCTTCCGGCTTGCGCCGCCGCCGCGGCCGGACGACCGCGGGTCTCCCACCGGGGGCTGGACCCACGTCGTGACGTTCGGCGCGCCGACGTCGGTCGATCCCACCGACGGGCAGACCGCCCCCGGCCTCGGTCTCGAACCGGTCGAGCAGGTGGCGCTCGCGGCGTGCGAGGTCGCGCTCGTGCGATCGAGCGCGGGCGCCGACGCGAGTTGCACCAACCTCTACGACGTCGGCAGCCGCGCGACGGTGCTCGGCGTCGGTCCCGGGTTCGTCGAGCGGGGTGGCTTCCGCTTCGCAGCCGCGGCGCGGGACGTGTCGAATCCCTGGACGCTGCTCGATCGGCCCGACGGCGCGTCGGGCCCTGTGCCCGCGATCCTCGACGCGGCGACCGCGCAATGGGCACTCAAGATCGGCGGCGTGGGCGGGCGGTTCACCGTGCCCGACGACGCGGGCCACCCGGTGGAACTCGAGGTCGTCGGCCTGCTCGACTCCTCGATGCTCCAGGGACAGGTGATCGTCGCGGAACGGGAGTTCCAGCGGATGTTCGCCGCGCGGTCGGGCTACGGCATGGCGCTCGTGGATTCCAGCGGCGCCACGGCCGCCGGTGCGACGGCCGTGGCAGTGTCGCGTGGTCTGTGCGGAGCCTGGGCCGATGCCGCGCCCGAGATCGCTTCCGCCGCGGACCGGCTTGCGCGTCTCCAGGCCGTCCAGAACACGTTTCTCGCGGCATTCCAGGCCCTGGGCACACTCGGGCTTCTACTGGGCACGGCCGGCGTGGCCGCGGTGCAGGTGCAGGGCGTCGCCGAGCGCCGCGGGCAGTTCGCCCTGCTCCGTGCGGTCGGGTTCTCGCCCGCGCGGCTCAACGCCCTCCTCGTGCTCGAGACCGTCTGGACGGTGGGGCTGGGCGTGGCGGCCGGTGTTCTCGCCGGGTGTCTCGCCGTCGCGCCGCTGCTGGCCGGAATCGGTGGGCGGGTGCCGCTGACCTGGATCGCGGTGACGTGCGCACTCGTGCTCTCGGCGGCCGTGGCTGCCGCCGTGGCGTCGGCCGGCCGGCAGGTGATCCCGGAGCGACCGCGATCGGAGTGAGCCGTGCCGGCCCGACGGAGGTTCGCCTTGGCCGCGACCGGGGCGACAGGCTACCGTTGCCGGAGGCGCCTGCCGCCATGGGCCGTCGCGAGTCGTGGAGTCGTCGCATGATCCAATCGCTCGGAATGCTCGCCGCGATCGCCCTCACGACGCTGTGCTGGGGCGCCTATGGGCCGGTGCTGCACTTCGGCCGCGACGCGATGCATTCCAGCCTCCGGCCGTTCGTCTGTGTGGGGGCGGCCTACTTCGTGATCGCGGTCATGGTGCCGCTCCTGCTCCTCGCCCGTGGCGGCGAGCGTGGGGCCTGGACGATCCGGGGCGTGATCTGGAGTCTCGCGGCCGGAGCTGCCGGCGCCTGCGGGGCGCTCGGCGTGATCGTGGCGCTGGGTTTCGGGGGCAAGCCGATCTACGTGATGCCGCTCGTGTTCGGCGGCGCACCGGTGGTGAATACGATCCTGTCAGCGGTGTTCAACCGCGCGTTCGATCAACTCAAGGCGCCGTTTCTCGCCGGGCTCGTGCTCGTGATCCTCGGCGCGGTGACGGTATTGGTGTTCAAGCCGCAGCCCGCGGGGCACGCACCGCGGCCCGCGGTCGCAGTCGACGCGAGCGACGCGGCCCGGCCAGCCCTCGAACGCAGGGCCGAGCGGCTCGTGGAAGTGATGCTGGCGGTGGCGCTGTCGGTCGTGTGCTGGGGTGCCTACGGACCGGTGCTGCATCGCGGCCAGGCCGCGATGGGGGGCAGTCGCCTGCGGCCGCTGGTGTGCATCGGCGCCGCCTACTTCCTGGTCGCGGTGCTGGTGCCCCTGGCGCTGCTCGTGCCGCTTCGCGACGCCGGCACCTGGACGCTCGGGGGCGTGGCCTGGAGTCTGGCCGGTGGATCGCTCGGCGCACTCGGTGCCTTGGGGACGATCCTCGCCTTCACGCTCGGCGGCAGGCCGTTCACGGTGATGCCCGTCGTGTTCGGTGGCGCGCCGGTGATCAACACGCTCGTGACGATCGCCGTGTCGCACACGCCGGTCGAGGCGGTGAGCCCGTTTTTTCTCGCCGGCATGATCGTCGTGGCGGCGGGGGCGGCGATCGTGCTCGCCTTCGGCCCGCGGGGCCATGCGCCGCAGCCGCACGCTCCGTGACGGCGTCGGGCGCGGCCTCGATCGACTCATACGGCTCACACGTGATCCTCGCGCGTCACCGCGCCTGTCCCGGCGTCGGGGCTGCCCGAGCCGGTTGGGCTCAAGGGCCGGCTGCCAACGAGATGCCTCCCTCCGCGCGAGGATCGAGTGCGAGCCGTATCAGGTGCCGCGGCGAACGCCGTACCACGCGATGTGGTGGCGCCATGCGACGTGGAAGCCGGCGCGGCGGCAGGCCGGCTCGAGCCAGGCTGCCGTGCCGGCGAGTTCCGTGGCCGAGCGACCCTGCGGCATCATGAATACGGCGCGGCGGTCGATGGCCGTTCCGAGATCGGCCACCCAGTCGGTCGCTGCGGCGAAGTCCTCGCGTGAGTCGATCACGAACTTCAGTTGGTGGTGGCCGGGCGCCGCGAGCGCCCGGATCACGTCGTCGCGGCGGCGGGCGGCCTCGTGCCGGCGTGCCCAGCCGCCCGGTGTGTCGGCCGCCGGCGCCGACGACGCCAGTTTCGGGCTGATGGAGAACAGATCAGCCAGCGCCGGCGTGAAGCCGGGGGGCAGGATCGTGCCGGCGGTCTCGATCGTCACGTGCACGCCCTCGGCGCGGAGGGCCGTGCAGAGTTCGACGGTTTCCCGGAAGAGGAGCGGCTCGCCGCCGGTCACCACGGCGTGGCGGACCCCCGTCGCCCGCACGGCCGCGAGCACCTCGGCCACGGAGCGGTCGTCGCCTTCCGGCTCCCACGAGCTGAACGGTGTGTCGCACCATGTGCAGCGGAGATTGCAGCCGCTGGTGCGCACGAACGCGCTGGGGGTGCCGGCGAGCATGCCCTCGCCTTGGAGCGACGCATAGATCTCGGCGATGCGCACGTCCGGCCTCCGCGTCACAGCGGGCGCGACGGGTCGAGCCGCGGGTCGGCGACGCCGGCCGCCGCGAATCCCTCGGATCGGATGCGGCACGAGTCGCAGTCGCCGCAGGGCCGGCCGTGGGCCGCCGGGTCGTAGCAGCTCGTCGTCAGGCCGTAGTCGAGGCCCAGCGCGAGCCCGAGCCGGATGATGGACTCCTTGGAGAGGTCGACGAGCGGGGCCAGAAACTCGCACGGTCGCCCCCCGACGCCGGCCCGCGTCGCCAGGGCGGCCATCCGGGCGAAGGCTTCGAGATACTCGGGGCGGCAGTCGGGGTAGCCGCTGTAGTCGACGGCATTGATGCCCAGCACGATGCACGAGGCGTCGCGGGCCTCCGCCAGGGCCAGCGCCAGGGCGAGAAAGACCGTGTTGCGGGCCGGCACGTAGGTGACGGGTATGCCAACGCCGATCTCCGCGGCGCTGCGTCCGTGGGGCACGGCGATTCCAGCGTCGGTCAGCGCGCTGCCGCCGAAGGCGGAAAGGTCGACGCCGAGCACGATGTGCTCGGCGATGCCGAGCGACCGGGCCACGGCCCGCGCTGCATCGAGTTCCACGCGGTGTCGTTGGCCGTAGTCGATCGACAGGGCCACGAGTCGCAGGCCGGCGTCCCGCGCCCAGGCCGCGGCGGTGGCCGAATCGAGGCCGCCGGAGAGCAGCACCACGCCCGTCCGGCCGGCGAACCGGCCCGACGCGCGGGTCGCGGCGGCGGCCATGGCGGCGTCGGGTACACTTCTCGGCATCATGAGCATCCCTGCGACACCCTCACGCGAGCACCTCGAGACGTTCCCGAACCAGTTCCCGGGTCGCGACTACCTGATCGAGCACGTCTGCCCCGAGTTCACGAGCGTCTGTCCGAAGACCGGCCACCCCGACTTCGCGACGCTCACGTTCCGGTATGTGCCGGACGCGACGTGCGTCGAACTCAAGAGCCTGAAATTGTATCTGCAGGCCTTTCGCAATGCCGGCATCTTCTACGAGAACGTCACCAACCGCATCCTGGACGACCTCGTCGCCGTCCTCCGGCCGCGACGGATGACGCTCGTGGCCCAGTTCACGCCGCGTGGCGGCATCAGTTCCCGGATCGTGGTCTCGCATCCGTCAGGCGACCACCTGCCTCCCGCACCCTGACGGCCCGCTCCGGAGCATTCCATGCCCAAAGCCCAGGTTCTCCTCTCCGCGCTGGCCGACGAGGCGGCCTTCCATCTCACGGCCGTCGAGCAGTTCTCCGCGCTCGCGGCCCTCGGCCTCGAATACTACAGCCTGCGGAACATCGATGCCGGCAAGGGCGTGAGGAACGTGATGCAGCTCACGCTCGCCGAAATCCGCACGATCCGCCACCTCGAGGACGAATACGGCCTCAACGTGGCGTCGATCGCCTCGCCGATCGGCAAGGTCAAGCTCGTGGACGAGGCCGACGGCACGAAGAACGCGTACGTGCCGTTCAAGCAATACCTGGCGAAGGACGTGGCCAAGGCCTGTGAGCTCGCCCATGCCTTCGAGACCAAGCTCATCCGAGGGTTTTCGTTCTATCCGCCGAAGGGGGCGAAGCCCGAGGCCTACCTCGAGGAGGCCGTCGATCGGATCGGCCGCATCGCCGAGGCCTGCCATCGCTCCGATCTGACGTTCGGCCTGGAGGTCGAGGCCAACCTCGTGGGCCGCACGGGCAAGCTCCTCGCCGAGGTGCATCGGCGCGTGAACCACCCGGCCCTGGTGCTGGTGTTCGATGCCGCCAACCTCATCGTGCAGGGCTACTCGACGGCCGGCGTCTACGCCGAGTGGGAGGCGATGAAGCCGGGGCTCGGCTGGGTGCACGTGAAGGACTACCGCAAGGTGTCGGCGCGGGCCCGCGGCCGGCACGTGGAGGAGGATCACCTCGCCAACTTCGTGCCGGCCGACGTCGGCGCCGGGGGGCACGAGCGGATTTTCGCCGACCTGCGCGGCATGCTGCCGGCCCTGACGAAGAAACTCGAACGCCGGGGGATACCCGGCGTGTTCGTCGACCTCGAACCCCACGTCCGTGGTGGCGGGCAGTTCGGCGGCACGAGCGGCCCCGACGGCATGGGGATCGCGCTCCGCGGCCTGTGCCGCGTGCTCGACACGGCGAAGGTCGACTACCACCTCCGCGATTTCGACGACCTTCTCGCCGCCCGAGGGCTCTAGTTGCCTCGACGGCGGGGGCATCCGCGCCCCCGGCGTCAGGGGACGCGGAGGAAACGCCCAATGTTCCGTTCGCCGACCGTGCGGTTCGGCCTCGGGATGTCGACGGCCACAACCATGACAGACACGACCGAGCCGGGCTCGTACTTCGTCGCCAACTATCCGCCGTTCGACCGCTGGACGGCCGCGGCGCTGCCCGCCATCGAGGCGGCGTTCGCGGCGCCGCCGGCCGACGTGCCGCTCGGGCTCTACGTCCACGTGCCCTACTGCCGCAAGCGGTGCAAGTTCTGCTACTTCCGGGTCTACACCGACGTCGCCGCGCCGGACGTCGAACGCTACACGCAGGCCCTCGTCCGCGAGGCGGCGCTCGCGGCCGCCACCCCGGCGCTCGCCGCTCGGCCGCTCCGCTACGTCTACTTCGGTGGCGGCACCCCGTCGTTCCTCTCCGCGAGGCAGCTGGAGCGGCTCGTCGCCGGATTGCGCGACAGTTTCGGCTGGGCGGCGGCAGAGGAGGTGACGTTCGAGTGCGAGCCCGGCACGCTCTCGGAGGCGAAGGTTCGGGCCCTGCGCGACCTCGGCATGACGCGCATCTCGCTCGGCGTCGAGAACTTCTCTGATGTGATCCTGGAGGCGAACGGCCGCGCGCACCTGTCGGCGGAGATCCTGCGAGCGTGGGACTGGATCCGAGCCGCGGGCTTTCCCGACACGAACGTCGACCTCATCGCGGGCATGCTTGGCGAGACCGCCGAGTCGTGGCACGAGACCGTGTCGCGGACGCTCGCCCTGGAACCCGACAGCGTGACGATCTATCAGATGGAGCTGCCCTTCAACACGCCGTTCGTGAGGGCGGCCCGGGACGGGGGCGGCGTCGTGCCGGTGGCCGACTGGTCCACGAAGCGGGCCTGGGTGGCCGAGGCCTTCGCCCGGTTCGAGGCCCGCGGCTATGTCGCGTCGAGCGGCTACACGGTCGTTCGCGATCCGGCCCGGGTGCACTTTCGCTACCGCGACATGCTCTGGGAGGGCGCCGACCTGGCCGCCCTCGGCGTGGCGAGTTTCGGTCACGTCAGCGGCACGCACTACCAGAACGCGGCCCATCAGGACGACTACCTGAACCAGGTCGAATCCGGCCACCTGCCGGTCGCCCGGGGGCTCGCGCCGACCCGCCGCGAGTTGCTCATCCGCGAGATGGTGCTCGGCTTGAAGCGCGGCCGCCTCGACACCGCGCGGCTGCACCGCAAATACGGCATCGATCCGCTGGTCGCGTGGCGAGGCGCGTGGGAGAGGCTCGTCGCGGACGGGGACGTCGTCAGCCTCGGCCCGCCGGTCACGCTCTCGCGGGCCGGCCTGCTGCGCGTGGACGCCCTCCTCCCCGCCTTCTTCGAGCCTGCGGGGTCTTGAAAACCATGCGGCCGCGGGCAGTCGGGTTAGCGAACCCGCGGATTTCCGGTTTTCTTTCCTGAAGGCCGTCCGCACAATGGACCCGGCCCATCCCCCAGCCGGAGTTGAGCGGTGTACGAATCGTCGGCCTCGGTCGTCGCCCGCTCCGTCGTCGACCGCAACCGTTGCCCATCCTCCCGTAGCCAGCGGGAGCGTCTCCGGGCGATGGCATCAGACCTGGTCGCCTCCTGGCGTTCCGACGGCATGCCGCCCGCGGTGCGGACTGCCGCCGGCCTGCGAGTCGCAGCCGCGGGCCTCGTCAGCCGAGCCGGGGCCGGCCCGGAGCACGTGGGTTGGACCATGGTCACCATCGTCTCGGAATTTTGGCGCGGCCGGATCGCGAAGGCCGCCCCGGGGCGACGGCTGCTGCTGCTGCCCGATTGTCCGTGTGGAGCCGCGGCTGACGGATCCGGCACCGCGCCGGTGGCCTGCGGCCCGGCCTGCGGCATCGCCACGATCTGGGCTGCGGCCCGGGACGGGGGCTGGGTGGTCGAATCGACTCGGCAGGCCGTGTCGGGAATCGGCTCGCTGCTCACCGGCCAATACGACGGCGTGCTGGGTGTCGCGAAACTGGCCGATTTGGAAAAGGCGTTCGCGATGCTGCCGGCGTTTTCGCTGCCGGTGGCGGCCGTTCCCTACGAGCCGGCCGGCGCCGCAGGTTCCTGCGAGGCCACCCTGGCTGCCGAGGCGATCGACGTCGAGTGGGTGCTCGGTCTGCTCGGCGTGGGTGGGGGCGAGCCTGTTCCGGTCGCCGACTACCTGCCGCTGTTCCGCGAGGCTGCCCAGATCTTCACCCCCGACGGGCTGGCGGCTCTCGCCCACGGGGTCGGCGCCGAGCCTTCGTTCGGCCTGGGCCAGGGGCGGTCGACGGACTCGGCCGGGGCGATGTCGCCGCTCGACGCCGCCGCCGCCCTGGGCGGCGGCTTCACGACCCGCGGCGGAAAGTTCCTCCGGCCGTTCGTGACGCTCGCCGCCTTCGATGCGGTCGTGGCCGATCTGGGCGACGCTGCCCCGTCCGGGCCCACCGGCGATCCCGTTGCGATCCGCACCGCGACGAAGGCCGCGGCGTTGGCCATCGAGGTGTTCCACAAGGCGTCGCTCGTCCACGACGACATCGAGGACGACGATCGCATCCGCTACGGCCGCCCCACGCTCCACGTCGAGTGCGGAGTGCCGGCGGCGATCAATGTCGGCGACTATCTGTTGGGCGTCGGCTATCGCATCATCGCGGGCCTGCCTGCGGTCGACCCGGCCACGATCCGTGACGTCACCGCGATTCTGGCCTCGGCCCACGTGCGACTGGCTCGCGGCCAAGGCGCGGAACTCTGGTGGCGGGATGCGGGCGGCCGCAGGTTGGCCGTGGCCGAGTCTTTGGAAATGTACGGCCTGAAGACTTCGCCGGCGTTCGAGGCTGCCGTGGCCATCGGCATCCGCATGGGTGGAATCGACCCGGCCGCAGCGGGGGCCATCGACCGGTATGCGCTGCACGTCGGCACCGGCTTCCAGGTGCTCAACGATCTGAAGGACTGGGCCGGTGACGTCGAAAACGATCGGCGTGCGGCGGGCGACCTGCTCGGCGGCCGTCCGACGCTGCTCTGGGCGCTCGCGCTGGAGAGGCTGCCCGCAGCCGACACGCAACGGCTGCAGGCGATGGCCGACGAGGCGGGCCGTCCGGGAGCCGACGAGGTCGTCGTCGCGAGGTGCCTCGCCGAGGCCAGGCGGTTGTTCGAGGGCGTCGACGTGTTCGGTAGGGCTGCGGCCATCGCCCAAGACCAGCGAGACCGTGCCGCGGCCGCGCTCGCGGCCTGCCGTCTCCGGCGACTCCGGGAAGTGCTCGAGTTCTTGCTCGATCTCGCGGTGCCGGCGCAGACGGTGACGCCGATGGGGCGATGAGCGAGGCTTCGGCTCGTGACCCGGTGATCCGGTTGGCTGACCTGTGTGGCGCGGTCCAGCGTCAGGTCTCGTCCCTCGGCGCCTTCACGCCGGTATCGGCGGCCGAGGTGCCCGAGCCGTTCCGCGATCTACTCGATCACCACAGTCACATGACCGTGGTCATGGAGCGGCATCATCGAGGAGCCGTCGGGCTGCGGGTGCTGGCCGAGGTCGACGACGCGGTGGGCCGCTATGCCCGGGAAATCCTGCTCGTGAGCCCGGATGGCCGCGTCGTGCAGTTCGGCATCGTGCGGATCGATCTTACGGCGGTCGACGACCACACGGCCGCGAGAATCCGTGCCGGGGCGGAGCCGCTCGGCCGGATCCTGCTCGCCGCCGGCGTGCTCTGCGTGGTGGGCGACGTGGCGTTGTTCGAGATCGTGCCCGGCACCCATCTGCAGCCGCTCATCGGCGTTGGGCGAACCTTCGGCCGAGTGGCCAACATCGCGCTCGATGGCCGTCCGGCGGTCGAGTTGTTGGAAGTCGTGGCCGGCGTGTAAAGGCGGGCCGCCTGCGAGGAATCGGCCGGAGAAAAATTTTCGGCGCTTTTCGGGATGTGATGAAACATGTTGCCGGGCAAGGCGTTGCGCCGCGTCCACCGATATTGACTCGCTTGTCGAGACGCCTGTAGAGTTGGGTCGTCTGGCAAGGATGGCAAGCACGGATGCGGTTGCAGGAACAGGAATCCTGCGTCTCGCAAAACCCGCTTGTTGCCCTGCCGGGCAGCTCGTCCGCGGGTTCGGGGCCGCCGAGGTGGCTTCGCGATCCCGGAGGAGTCGCGTCGGGACGGAGTGCGACGCGATTGGCGTCTGTTGCGGCGACAGCGCCATGGTTCAGGAGCAAGGAGGCCTAGGCGAGTCGGGGCGATGCCATGAAGGGCAGGCCCAGGCCGCCGTTTTTGCCCAGCCGTTCGCAGCTGGGGGAGAGGTGGTGAAGCACATGCAAAAGACCGTGTACACGACCGGCGAAGCCGCCAAGATCTGCAAGGTGAGCCAGCAGACGATCATTCGCTGCTTCGATTCGGGGCAATTGAAGGGTTTTCGCGTGCCGGGCAGCCGATTTCGGCGGATTCCCCGGGATCAGCTGTTCTTGTTCATGCGCGACAACGGCATTCCTACCGATGCGCTGGAGAGCGGTCGGCGGAAGATTCTGGTCGTCGACGACGACCTGGATCTCGTCGAGCTCATCACCGACGTGCTGGAGCGGGATGGCCGCTTCGAGACGCGGAGCGTCAACAATGGGTTCGACGCCGGCATGATGGTGAAGGACTATCGTCCGGACCTCATCGTGCTCGACGTCATGCTGCCCGATATCAATGGCAAGGAAGTCTGCCAGCGGGTGCGCAGCGACTCGACCATGGACGAGGTGCGGATCATCTGCATTTCCGGCATGTGCGAGCCGGACAAGATCGAGGATCTGAAGGCCTCCGGTGCCAATGAGTTCCTGCAGAAGCCCTTCGAGGCGGAGGTCCTGGTCGATCGAATCTGCAGCCTGCTCGAGATCGAGTCGGGTGTCGCGGGTTCGTGACGCCAGTGCCGTGCCGATCGGGCGCGTGAACGAGCCAGTGTCCGCCCGCGCTCCCTCGGGAGCGCGGGCGGCTCGCTGTGCGGGCTGGGCGGTCTCCGACGGAGGATGATGCGTGCAGTCGGCAGATGTGGCGGGGCGGAACGCGGCCGGGACCGATCCGCCCGCGTTGTCGCGCGCCGCCTGCCTGGCGCTCGTGCCTGTCGTGCTCGGCGGGCGGAGCGGGGAGGGAGTGGCGGGGCTGGCCGATGAATTCCGGCGTCATGGCGGCGCCGATCCTGCGGTGGCGGGCTGGTTGGCCGCGCTGGACCACGGCGCGTCGGATCGGACGGCGGCCCGAGATGCAGTCGTGGGGCGGTTGGCGGACGGCTTCGCGGTGAGCGGGGCTCCGCCGGCGGAGGCCGGCCTCGAGGCGGCGGCCCTCGCGGCCGCGGTGGCCGCCGCCGCGGCCGAACGGCA
>CAIXGY010000085.1 GCA_903919035.1 uncultured Planctomycetaceae bacterium
CCGAGCCGAGCTGTGCCGAGACCGAGAGCACGTCGCCGACGAGCGGCGTGGCGAGCGTCACCGTGCCATCGATGCCCACCCGGCCGTTGCCACTGATCACGTTGCCCACGCCGTTGGCCGTGATCGTCCTGCCGTTGAAGGAGAACGCCCCGTAGTTGGCCGGGGCGCCGCCCGTGCTGTCGATCGTGCCGCTGGTGAGCGCGACGTTGGCGACCATCGTGTTGGGCTGGGCGGTCGTCGCCCGCAGCGTGCCGGCGATCGTCCACGTGCCCGACTGCTGCGTGGCTCCGATGGCGTTGTACGCGTTTTGCGAGAAGTTCACCGTCGCACCGCGGGCCACGCTCAGCAGCGATGCGGAGTTCACGGAGCCGCCGGGACCGATCGTGAGCGTTCCACCCGAGACCGTCGTGGCTCCGGTGTAGATGCTCGCCCCGGTGAGCGTCGCCACGCCGGTGCCGGCCTTCACGAGGCCGCCAGCTTCGGTGATCACGCCGCCGTAGGTGAACGACGACCCGCCGCTGCCGACGGTGAGCGTGCCGCCGCCGGTGGTCACCGTGCCCGACCCGGTGAGGTTGTCGAGCGTCTGGGCGAAGCCGTTGAGATCGAGCACGCGGCCGCCGCCGATCCAGACGTCGTTGCCGCTCCTGATCGCGTTGGTCACCCCGAGGCGGACGTTGCCGCTGTTGATGCTGGTCGGGCCGGCGTAGGTGTTCGCCGCGTTGAAGGCGACCCAGCCGTTCTGCCCCCCCTTGTAGATGTCGATGCCGTGGCCGGCCGCCGACGAGATCACGCCATTGAAAGAAAGCGTGGTGCCGGTGTCGGCGCCGACGTCGAGGTTGTTTCCCGCCGCCGTGCCCGTCGAGCCGAGTTCGACGCGGGCGCTCACCGTCGCGTTGGCCGTGGCTTCGATGCCGATGCCGCCGAGGTTGCTCACGGTGAGCACCGCGCTGCCGGTCACGTTTCCGCCGGAGAGCGTCGCCTGCCGGACGGTGGCGTTGCCGTTCACCGCGAGCGACCCGCCCGACACGGTCACCGCCGTGGCCCCGGTGAACGTGTTGCCGCCGGTGACCGTGAACGTGCCGGAGCCCGCCTTCACGAGGCCGCCCCCCTCCGAGATCACGCCCGAGAAACTCGACGACGCCCCGCCACTGCCGACGGTGAGCGTGGCGCCGCCCGTCGAGATGGCGCCCGCACCAGAGAGCGCGTCGAGCGTGGTCGCGCAGTTGTTCATGTCGAGCGTGCCGTTCACGACCATATCGTTGCCCGAGCGGATGCGATTCGCACCTCCCGAGAACCGGAGATTGGCGTTGCTCTCGACGGTCGTGGTGCCCGTGTAGTCGTTGCCCGAGTTCGTGAAGATGACCCAGCCCGGATTGGCGTCGGACTTGATCGTCAGGCCGCCGGCCCCGGTGATCCGTCCGGCAACGGCGATGTCCTTCGTCCAGCCGGCCTGAATCGTGCCGTTGCCGGTGAGATTCACCCACCGGCCGGAGTTGAGCGACACGACACTGTCGTAGTTCATGAGCAGCCCGCTGCCACCGGCCGCGAACGTGATGTCGCCGCCGGCAGCGCCGAGGCTGTCGTCGGAGACGATCCGGAGCCGACCGGCCGCGATCGTGGTGCCGCCGCTATAGGAACTCGTCGTGCCGGTGAGGTTGAGGTCGCCCGCCCCGGCCTTCGAGATCGCGATCACGCGGCCGCTCGAGCCGTCGTTGATCTCACCCGAGAAGGTCGCGGCGGACGACTGGTCGATCGAGAGCCTCCGCGTGCCGGCCGTCGCTCCCCAGCCCCCGTCCACGATGCCGCCTCCGGACAGGACGCCGATCGTGGCGGTGCCGCCGTTGAAGGCTTCGCCGAGCGAGAGCGAGGCCCCCGCCGACACGGAGACCGCAGGCACGCCGTCCTCGCTGTTGGGATCGACCAGGGCGATCTTGCCGTCCCGGACGTCGATCGTGCCGGAAAATGGGTTGTCGCCGGTGAGGGCCACCTGACCGGCCCCCCACTTGCGGAAGATGCCCGAGCCCGAGATGGCGTTGTCGAGCGTGGCGTCGTTGGCGCGGTTGTAGACGAACGTGCCGTCCGAGCCGATCGCGATCGGCCCCGCCACGCCGCCGGTCGTCGCGCTGCCCCCGCCCGAGCCGACGTTCAATACGCCGCCGCTCACCGTGGTCGTGCCGGCGATCGAGTTGTTGGCGGTGAGCGTGACGGTGCCCGCCCCGTCCTTGGAGAAGTCACCCGAGCCCTGGAGCTGGCCGTCGTAGGTCTGGGACCAGTAGGCGTAGAGCCGGAGGTGGGTCGTGTTGCCGAGGGAGATGACGTCGCCAGAGTTGCCGTCGATCTCGTTCGTCCAGATCGTGAGGGCCGCCGTGCCGTTGGTGGTTTCGAAGCGGTTGTTGCCGTCGCCGAGGTCCACCTTGGCGACCGTGAACGTCCGGTCCGTGGTCGAGTCGCTGGTGAACCGCATCGTGCTGCCGTCGTTCACGGAGATCACCGGTGACCCGGCGATCGCCGAGTTGGCGGTGTTCCACTGGAGCGTGCTCGCGGCCTGCACCATGATGTCGCCCGAGAAGGTCTGGGTGCCGCTCGCGGTGAAGTCGGCCGTGACCACGTTGGCGTTGTCCACGACCCAGTGGCGGTAGGCCTGGTTGTTGCTCGTGGCGTAGGTGTAGGTCTTCGTCGAATCGACCTTGAAGAGCACGCTGTCGCCCTGCGTGCGGTTCACGCGGGCGAGCGTCTGCCTGTGGTCGAGGGCGAAGTTGCCGCCGCTCGCCGTCCCCGAGCCCCCCTGGATGCCGCCGCCGGTGGTGCTGCCGGCGTCGAAATACTGGTAGCCCGTCGAGGCGCTGAAATACTGGATCTGCGTCTGGCTGCTGAAGGCCGCCATCGTGCCCACGATCTTCCCGTCGGCCGTCGTCTCCCGGAAAAACGCGGTGTTCTTGTGGGCCGAATAGAGGCCCGATTGGGCGTGGTCGTGCCAGGTGCGGCCGTTGTCGAAACTGGTGAGGATCACGAACCGGTCGCCGTCGAGTTCGCCGCTCGCGCTGCCCCCGATGCCGTTGCCCCCCACGACGAACAGCGGCGAGGTCGGGTCGTGGGGATCCGACGTGAACGACGCACCGATGGAGTCGATCTCGAGCGACCCGCCCTGCAGGGCGTTCTGCGTGGAGATCTCCTTCGCGCCCGTGGAGGCGTTGAACCGCGAGTAGACCTGGTAGGTCGCGATCACCGGCGGCGGATTCGGCAGCATGCTCGGATTGGCGGGGTTCCGGGTCTTGTAGGTGAAGTGGGCCTTGCCGTTGATGACGTGCATGTTGGCGAGCCAGGTGTTGTAGTCGGCCTCCGTCGGCGTCGTGATCATCGTGGATGGGCCGTTGTAGTCGCAGTCGTTGGCGGCGAGATTGATCGCGGTGCCCGCCATGTTGGTCCAGTTCGTGCCGCCGTCGGCCGACTTCACATAGCGGATCGTCTCGTAGCCCACGCCGTCGTTCTCATCGGCCGATCCCACGGTCGTCTGGCCGTAGTGGAGGACGCCGTCCTGATCCACGAACAGCGTGGGGTACTGCGGTTTGGCGGTCGAGCCGGCCGTGAAGATCTGCCGGTTGCTGAGCACGTTGCCGTTGGTGTCGTAGGTGACGAGGCCACCCCCCTGCGTGGCGTGGTAGAGGCGGTTGCGGACCGGGTCGTAGCACGACGAGAACTTCGACGTGCTGCTGGCGCCCGAGTAGCTCCTGCTCGCCTGCAACTGGCCCGCCGAGTTGAACTTCCGGAACTCGGTCGTGTTGGCCCCGTCGTCGGGAAAGATGGCGTAGACGTTGCCCGAGTTGTCGGTCTCGATCGACGCGGCCTTCACGGTGCCCGTGAGCGGCTCGTTGAGCACGGTCGTCCAGGTCACGCCGCCGTCGCCGCTGCGGCGCACGATCTGATTCGTGGTCGTGTGGCCCGACGTGAAGATCACGCCTCCCGTGAGATACACGACCTTCTGGTTGTGGGTCTGGAAGTTGTCGCCGTCGAGCCCCGTGTCGCGGGTCGTGATCGTGTACTGGGCCGTGGCGGGGAGGATCGCGGCGAGCCAGAAGGCGGCCGAAAGGCACGCGGAGGCGAGCCGCGCCGGGGGATTCAGATGGTGTCGCATCACTGGTGCTCCG
>CAIXGY010000086.1 GCA_903919035.1 uncultured Planctomycetaceae bacterium
CTGCGCTCGGCCAGCAACGCCGGCTCGACGGCACGGGCATCCCCCACGCCTCGCCCCACGGAAGCGAGGAAGGATCGGGTCTGTCCATCCCCTGGAAAATGCGTAGACGGCAAGCGCAGGCATGGATGCCGGAGCGCGGCCGTCTGCGAGCGAGCGAACGGCAGGATGCCCGCAGCGAGCGTCCGTCGAGAGGGTGTGGGCAGGCACGAGCCGATTGGGCGCGTTGACCCGCGAGGATCAGGCGTGAGCCGTATTACAGATCCGTCGATTCGCGGCCGCCGGGGTGCAGCGACTTCGTGTTCCGCTCCACCGCCATCACCACCATGTGGCGGGCCCCGCCATCGGCGGCGCTGGCGATGATCGGCAGCACCTGCCGCTTGTTCGGCATGTCGACGCGGACGCGAAACGTGCCGTCCGCCTGCACCTTCACCGGTTCGCCCTGGAGCGTGACGCGGGCGTCGGGTTGCGTGGCACCGTACACGATCACCTCGGCGTCGACCTGGAGTTGCAATTCGGGACGTTCGTCGTCGTCATCCTCGAGATCGTAGGCCCCTGGACGGCGAGCCGGGGGCGCCATCGGCCGCTGGAGACGCTCCTCGAACAACTCCTGCAGCTCGGTGCTGTTGTTCTCCGGTGAGAAGCCGCCGCTCATGGCGTAGACGCGGTCGCATTCGCCGGCGATGTCACCCCAGTGAGCATCCAGCGTATCGCCCTGCGCGGCCGGCGGCACGGTGACCGCATTGCTGCGGGCCAGCGCGTGGAATCGGCCCGAGGCCGCCCGATAGCCGAGTTCGACCCGACACCGCATCGGCTCGCGGACGTCGATGAACCAGTTTTTCACGCCCCCGTGCACACCGATCTCCCGGACGACGCAGGCCGACGCCGAGGCGTGCAGGCCCGACTCGAGTCGCAGGAGTTGCAGCACCGGCTTGGCGGTGTGCCATTCCTGACCGAGCGCGGCCTGGGCGCGAACCACGCTCCGCGGCGTGATTTCCCAAAACGCATGCAGCCAGAACGGCCCGCGGACCATCAGCACCATGCGATCCCGCTGGGGCTTGGCGGCCCGTCCCGTCTCAGGACGTGTGGCCAGGTTCTTGGCACGGGCGAGTCGCTCGCGGGCTTCGGCGATCCGCTCGGCGGCGGCGGGATCCGTTTCGGCGCGGGCCACGGGCGGAGCGAGCCCAGGGCGACCGCCCGCGGTGCCGAGGGCCGACTTCGCCCGCCGCACGAGCGCCCGGATCAATTGATCCTTGCGCATCGCATGCCAGCCGGGCACCCCGTGCTGCTTGGCCATCCGGGCGAGATCGCGGACCGGCTTGTCCTTGAGGCTGGCAGTCGTCATGCGCGGAGTCCAGAAGCCCGGAGGCCGACCTGGCGCTCCGATCCTTCGAGGCTACCGAGAACCCCGAGCAGCCGCAAACCAAAGGCCGCGCGATTTCGGGCGTAAGCCCATGCTGGAAAACGACTTGCGACCGTTCGCCAGCGTCACTCGCCGCGGAGTTTCAGCCCGCGTTCCGAGAGCTTTTCGCGAACTTCGTTGAGGCTCGTCACACCGAAATTCTTGCATTCCAGAAGGTCTTCCGCCGTGCGGCGAATCAGGTCGCCGATGGTGGTGATGCCCAGTTTCGTCGTGCACTTCCGGGCTCGAACCGACAGGTTCAGGTCGGCGATCGACAGGCCATGGACCTCCTGCTCGTCGACGGACGGCTCTTCTCCGAGTTCGGGTTCGAATGTCGCCCCTTCGGCGGCGGGCTGCGCCAACTGGCCGAGTGAGAGCCCCTTCGACGCGAGCATCTCCTTGATTTCGACGAGGCTCGTCTCGCCGAAATTCTTGCTGGCGAGAATCTCCTCCTCGGAGGTTCGCGCCAGGTCGCCCAGCGTGTGGATGCCCATCTTCTGCAGGCAGTTCCGGCTCCGCACCGAGAGCTCGAAGTCGCTGACCGGGAGTGTGAGCACCTGGTCGAGACGATCCCGCTGCCGGAGATCCTGCTCGCCCTGCTGGAGATCGCCGGCCGCCGTCGAATCCCGCAGGAAGAGACGGGCCCGCGGATGATCGGGCACCGCCTCCAAGATCCGCCGATAACACTGCTGGGCCCGGGCGAAGTCGTCGCGATCCTCGAACATGATGCCGAGGTTGAGCAGACTCCCGACGGACGGCGGATAGCGATCGAGGGACTTCTCGTAGCAGCTCCGGGCTTCGTCGTCGTTGCCGACGCGGTCGTGGATCACCCCGAGCGCGAACAGCGCGCCGGCGTGTCCGGCGTCGATTTCCAGGGCTTTTTCGAAGGCGGCGACCTGTTCCGCGAGCGGGGCACCGGAGTCGGCCAGCACGGCGCCGCGGGCATGCCAATAGTCGGCCGAGCCGGATGCCTCGGCGGCGATGCGGTCGAGTTCTTGACGGGCCTCGGCGACGCGACCCGATGCCCGGAGCGCCTCGGCGGCCGCAGCCACGCAGGCTGCCGCCTCGTAGCCGGCCTTGCGGGCGGCGGCAAACGCCTCGCACGCCCTGTCGTGGGCGCCGAGTTCCGCGTGCGCCGCTCCTTGATGGAAGAGGGCGAGCGCCCCACCATCCCCCGACTTCAGCGTGTCGAGCGCGTCGCGGGCGCGACCGAGCAGCCGCTGGCAGACGCCGAGTTTCACCGATGCCGCCGGCGACCGGTCAGCCTGCGATTCCAGTTCCTTGACGGCCGCCCGCAGGTCACGGTGCACCGTCGCATGGTGGCCGAGCGCCTCGATCAATCGACGCACCTCCGCAGGTCCGAAGGGGCCGTTGCCCAGGATGAGGTCGCGGATGTCGGGAGCGGCGGTGGCAACCATGCGTGAATCACCTCGTGAAACGGCGGAACCCCGGCGGGGGACAACAGCCAGCGGCGGGAGTCGAACCCGCAACCCCCGCATTACGAATGCGGTGCTCTGCCAATTGAAGCTACGCTGGCGCGACGGATCGCCGCGGGAGACCGCGCGGCAAACCGGCTGCGAGCCCCGCAAAACTAGCGCAGGCATGGGGCCATCGTCAAGGGTGGCCATATTTTGGCCACCCGGAGGCCCACCTGGGAACGCAAAAAGTGGGGCCTCCGACCCGGCAGGAGCATCCTGCCGAGGCGGTGCGCGTCAGGGGCATGCACGACGCACCGCCGCACCGTAGTCGGAGACCCCACCTTCGTGCGGTTTCGGCAGCAGCCACGGCCGCTGCCGGCGAGTCACCGACTGCACGTGCCGTGCCGAGCGCGGGCACCCCGGCCGGGGGCGTCGCGAATTCGACCGCAGGGGTCGAAGTTCCCGGGCGGGACGCGCCGTGGACGTCGCTGCGGCCGCCTCGCACGGAGGCCTCGGGCGCCGCGTCGACCGTCCGGTTTTGCGCCGGAGCGCCGCGTTTTGCAGCGCGGGCAGCGACCGCCGCGGCGTGCCTTCGGCGGGTCTTCGCCGGTATGATCCCGGAACGACCGGCGGCCGAGCGCGCCGCCGCGCGAGGCAGCCCTGAAAGCGAAGCGTGCCGTGAATCCCCGACTGCCTGCCTGCATCGGTCAACACCGCTGTGGCCCCGACGAACCGCTGCTGGTCATCGCGGGCCCGTGCGTCATCGAGTCGGTGGATCTCTGCCTGCGGATCGCGGAGCATCTCGCCATGCTGCAGGGCGACCTCGGGGTGCAGGTCGTGTTCAAGGCCTCGTTCGACAAGGCGAATCGCACGAGCGGCGGTTCGTTTCGCGGTCCGGGCATCGACGAGGGGCTCGGCGTGCTCTCCCGCATCCGCGCCACGGTCGGCCTGCCGGTGACCACCGACGTTCACCTCCCCGAGCAGGCGGCCGCGGCGGGCGAGGTGTGCGACATGCTGCAGATCCCCGCGTTTCTCTGCCGGCAGACGGATCTGCTGCTCGCGGCCGCGGCCACCGGCCGGGCAGTGAACGTGAAGAAGGGGCAGTTCGTGGCGCCCGGCGACATGAAGCACGCCGTCGCCAAACTCCTTGCCGGTGGCTGTCGTGACGTGCTCTTGTGTGAACGAGGCACGTTCTTCGG
This sequence comes from uncultured Planctomycetaceae bacterium, assembly GCA_903919035.1. Taxonomy (GTDB): domain Bacteria; phylum Planctomycetota; class Planctomycetia; order Pirellulales; family UBA1268; genus QWPN01. The sequence goes on from CAIXGY010000086.1 coordinate 4,017, forward strand.
CTACGGCCGGCTCGTCAACGACTTCGCGGGGCTGCCGACGATGCGGGCGATGGGCGTGCCGGTGATCTTCGACGCCACCCATTCCGTCCAGCAGCCTGCGAGTCTCGGCGGGGCCACCGGCGGGGATCGCGGGCTCGTCGAGCCGCTGGCAAGGGCCGCGGCCGCGGTCGGCATCGACGGCGTGTTCTTCGAGACACACCCCGATCCCGACTCGAGCCCCAGCGACGGACCGAACATGGTTCCGTTGCCCGCGTTGCGCGGCGTGCTCGAGCGTGTGTTGCGGATTCACGAGGCCCGGCTGGCCGGAGAGCGGCCATGAGCCTGCGGCGAGCGGTTGGCGGACTCGTCGCCACGATCGTCATCGCGGCGGGCTGCCGTCCTTCCGCGCCGCCACGGGTCGCGAAGCCGGCGTCGACGGCGGCCACGCGGGAGTCGGCCGACAAATTGCTGCTCGGCGCCTTCGGGGTGCTGGATCGGCTCGACGATTTCGACGAGTCACGGTCCATGGAATTGGTGTTCGAGCGGATATCCCAGTGGAGTCGGGCCGCCCATCCGCGGGCCGAGGGCTGGCGTCTCGATCCACTCATCGAGACGCTGCCGAGCGGCGTCCGGGACGGCGCCGGGGCGCCACCGCTCGACGCGGAGGCCTTCGTGATGCCCGCAGACGTGATCTGGCTCCGCGACGAACGGTGGCTGGCCGACATCGCGAAGGTCGCCCGTGGCGATGCGGTGACCGATCTCGACGTCGCGACGAATCTGTTCGTGTGGACGGTGCGGTCGCTGGCGCCGGTCGCGGATCCGCCGATGGCGGCCACCGACGACACGACCGCCACGCGCTGGTGGCTGCCTGGTGAGATCCTGCTCGCCGGTCGTGCGAGTCCTGCCCAGCGGGCCTGGATCTTCCTGGAGCTCGTGCGGCACGCCGGGCTCGACGGGGCGATGCTCGCGACGACCGATGCGGCGGGAAGCCCTCGGCCCTGGATTCCCACCGTCGTCTGCGACGGTGAGGCCCATCTCTTCGATCCCACCTACGGCATGGCCATCCCGGGGCCGGGTGGCGCGGGCATCGCCACCGCCCGCCAGGCTGCCGCCGACCCGGCCATCCTGGCGGCGCTGTCGTTGCCCGACCGGCCATATCCCGTGCAGGCTGACGACGTCGCCGCGATGTCGGTGCTCGTGGTTGCCGATCCTTGGAGCCTCTCGCGCCGCATGGCGGTGCTCGCCCCGACCGCGCGGGGACTCCGCGACATGCGGCTCGTGATCGCCGCCGATGAGGTGGGGGCCGCCGTCGCCGCCGCCTTGCCCGGAGACGCGCCGCGGGTTCGGCTCTGGGAGTTTCCCTGGGTGACGCTCGCCCGCCGGCGGACGAATCCGGACGCGCTGGCGACATCGCTGCGGGCTGATCTCGCCCCGCTCGCCGCAGGGGTGCCCGGCGCGGCGCCGACGGACCGCGGACTGGTGCGTCCGCTCTTCGCCGCCCGCGTCCGCGAATTTCGTGGCGACGTCGAAGGGGCGAAGGCCGCCTATCTCGCGGCGCGGCCGTCCCGCGACGTCGTGGCGGGCGCCCTGGCAACCCTGCCGTCTCCGGCCGGCGACGCGGCCCGCGCGCTCCTCGGTCAGATGAAGGAGGACGCGGCGTACTGGCTGGGCGTGCTCACGCTGGCCCAGGGGGAGCATGAGGCGGCCGTCGATTACCTCGCCAGGATGACGCTCGAGGCGGCTCCGGACAGCCGGTGGGCCGACGCCGCGCGACAGAACCTCGGGGTCGCCTACGCCGCGCTCGGCCGCGACGCCGAGGCGGCGGCCGTGCTCCGTCAAGACGAGTCGCCGCAGCGGTACGGCAGCCGCCTCGTCGCCGCGCGGCTCGAACGCCTGCCCGCGCCGCCCCGTCCCTGACTCATGAAAAACGGCCGCGTTCCCAAGCCGCGTTGCCCGGCGGAAGCAGCGGCGGTATCCTCCCCTGTTCGAATTCGAGTCCCGTCCGATACGAGTCAGACAACGAATCATGAAAGACGACATTCATCCCCGCTACGGCGACACGGTCGTGCGTTGCGGCTGCGGCAACACGTTTTCCACCCGCAGCACCGTGCCCGAGATCAAGGTCGACATCTGCAACGTCTGCCACCCGTTCTTCACCGGAAAGTTGAAGTTCGTCGACACGGCCGGCCGGATCGAGAAGTTCAAGAGCAAGTTCGCCGGCGCCGGCTACGCGAGCCTCAAGAAGAAGAAGGCGGCGGTGTCCGAGGGAACGGGTTGACGGTCCCTCGGTGCCGTCGGCCCTGCCGCCGCGGGCCCGCGTGATTCATGCGCGACCAGTTGGAAGCGAAACTCGCGCGGTTCGAGGAGTTGGAGCGGGCCCTGGTCGATCCGGCCGTGCTCGCCGACCAGCCACGGCTCTCCGCGACGGCCCGCGAGCACGGCACGCTCGCCCGGCTGGCACTCAAGTATCGCGGCCTCGTGGCCCTGGAGCGGCAGATCGGCGAGCTCCGCGAGATGGCTGCGGGCGGCGACCACGAGTTGCGTGATCTCGCCGAGGCCGAACTCCCCGACCTCGAGCGGCGCCGGGAGCAGGAGTGGGATGAGCTCGTCGAGGCCTGTTCCGACGACGACGACGCCGACCGCGCCCGCTGCATCGTCGAGATCCGCGCCGGCACCGGCGGTGACGAGGCGGCGTTGTTCGTCCGCGACCTCTACGAGATGTACCGGCGTCACGGGGCCGAGCGAGCCTGGGAGTTCGAGGTGCTCGATGCCAGCCCCACCGAACTCGGCGGCTTCAAGGAGATCGTGCTCGGCGTCTCGGGCGACGACGTCTTCCGCCGGTTGCGTCACGAGAGCGGTGGCCATCGCGTGCAGCGCGTGCCCGACACCGAGCAGAAGGGCCGTATTCATACCTCGGCGGCGACCGTTGCCGTGCTGCCCGAACCTGAGGACGTGGAAGTCTCGCTGCCCCCGGATTCCTACCGCAAGGATCTGTTCTGTGCCAGCGGCCCGGGCGGCCAGCACGTCAACAAGACGGCCTCGGCCGTGCGGCTCACGCACCTCGCCACGGGCATCGTCGTGCAATGCCAGGATGAGAAGAGCCAGCACAAGAACCTCGCCAAGGCGCTCCGCGTGCTGAAGACCCGGCTGTATGAGCACGAGCGGCGGATCGAGCACGAGAAGCGGTCGGCTGAACGCAAGACGCTCGTGGGCTCGGGCGACCGCAGCCAGCGGATTCGTACCTACAACTTCCCGCAGAATCGCGTGACCGACCACCGCATCAACCAGAGCTTCACGCTCGATCAGGTGATGGCCGGCCGCCTCGGACTCGTGCTCGACGCCATCGAGGAGCATGCCCGGCAGGCCCGCAAGACCGAGATGGAGCGGACGACCCGCCTGTCGGATCAGCCCGCCCCGTGAACGAGCGAGGAGTCACGTCGTCATGACGCATACCGACGAGGCCGCCGCGGCCGATGCCGACGCGTGGACCGTGGGCCGCCTGCTCGGCTGGACGACCGATTGGCTGGCGGCCCGCGGCGCCGATTCGGCGCGGCTCGACGCGGAGGTCTTGCTCGCGCACGTCCGTGGCTGTCCGCGGATCGCGCTCTACACCGCGTTCACGGAGCTGGTGCCGGAGGGCCAACGGGCTGCCTTCCGAGAACTCGTCAAGCGGCGCGGCGCCGGCGAGCCGGTGGCCTACCTCGTGGGCGGCCGGGAGTTTTTTTCCCTGCCGTTCACGGTGACGCGGGACGTGCTCGTGCCGCGGCCCGAGACCGAGGGGCTGGTGGTGCGGGCGATCGATCTCTGCAAGGCCGCCGCTGCGGCAAGGATCGTCGACGTCGGGACGGGTTCCGGCGCGATCGTCGTGGCGCTCGCCAAGCATCTGCCCCAGGGCCGGCTCGCCGCGAGTGACATCTCGCCGGCGGCGCTCGAAGTGGCCCGGCGCAACGCCGCGCGGCACGGTGTGGCCGACCGCATCGACTTCGCGGAGTGCGACCTGCTCGCCGATCCGCGGCTCGCCGGGCCGTGGGACGTGATCGTGAGCAATCCCCCGTACGTACGCGAGGATGAGTTCGCCGCCCTGCCCCGGGATGTGCGCGACCATGAGCCTCGCGGGGCGCTCGTCGCCGGGCCGACGGGAGTGGAGATCGTCGCACGGCTTGCGGAGGCCGCCGAGACGGCGCTCGCGCCGGGCGGCTGGCTGCTCGTCGAGATCGGGCCGGCGGTCGCCGCCGCGGCCGAGGCGGTGCTGGCCGCCCGGCCAGGCCTCGATCGTCAGCCCACGCTCAAGGACTTGGCCGGCCTGCCGCGCATCGTGCAGGCCCGGCGGCGGCCGGCGTGATGGCGCATGGCGCGCCCCTGACCGCGCGCGGCGCCAGGTCTACCATACCGGTGGTCCGAGTCGGGCCCATGAATCTCCTGCTGCCGAGACCTCGCCCATGCCATCAACTGCCTGTTCATCCGCACCTGCCACCGAACTGATGGAGGCCGCCGCCCCGCGGATCGCGGCCCTGGCCGGCCATCCACTCTGGTCGACGCTGCGCGATCGAGACGCCCTCGTCCGGTTCATGGAGTCGCACGTCTTTTGTGTGTGGGATTTCATGTCGTTGCTCAAGGCACTGCAGGCCAGGACGACCGGCATCGATGTGCCCTGGCGGCCGGTCGGTGATGCGCGGGTGCGGAGGCTCGTGAACGAGATCGTCCTGGCGGAGGAAAGCGACGTCCTGCCCGACGGGCGTGTGGCGGCACACTTCGAACTCTACCTGGCGGCGATGGACGACGCCGGTGCGTCGGCCGACGTCGTGCGCCGATTTGTCGATGGGCTGCCAACGGGAACGGGACGTGGCGGGCACTCGGCCGCGGTGCAGCGCGCGGCCGCCCAGGCGGGGGTGCCCGCCGCCGCTGCCGAGTTCATGGCCTCGACCTTCGCCGTGATCGATCGTGGCCGGCCGTGGGAAATCGCCGCCGCCTTCGGCATCGGCCGCGAGCAGGCGATTCCCGACATGTTCACCGCCACGCTTGCCGCCGTGGGTCGCGAGGCGCGGTGCCGGCTGTTCGCCGAGTATCTCGAGCGTCACGTCGAACTGGACGGAGACGAGCATGGCCCGATGATGCTCGACCTGATCGACGCCCTGTGCGGAACCGATCCGGCCCGGTGGTCGGAGGCCCGGGCGGCCGCTCTCGACGCCCTCGACGCCCGCCAGCGGCTCTGGGACGCCCTCGCCGGCTCGGGCTAATACGGTCACACATGATCCTCGCGCGGAGGGAGGCATCTCCTTGGCAGCTGGCCTGTGAGCCCAACAGGCGCGGGTCTGCCCACACCCTCTCGCCGGACGCGCGCTGCGCTCATCCTGAGCTTCGCTTGCTCGGAGACGGCTGCGCTCCGGCATCCCTGCCTCCGCTTGCCGGTCTACGCCGTCTCGATGGGCTGGGCAGCCCCGATCCTTCCTCGCTTCCGTGGGGCAAGGCGGCGGGGATGCCCGCGCCGTCGAGCCGGCGTTGCTGGCCGAGCGCAGCACGGATAGCGAAACGAGGGCAGCAGCGAGTGAGCGACGGGCACGACGCCCTTCGCGAACGTCCGAGCGAGACGGCACGGGCATGCCCGACGCCGGGACAGGCGCGGTGGCGTGCGAGGATCAAGTCGAATCCGTAGAAAGCCCGCTTGCCCCAGAGACTGCCGGCGCCCGTCTTTCCTGTCAGGCGACCGCCGTACGGCCGCCCGTGACCTGGGGCCGGGTGGCGGCGATGAATTCGGGTGACGTGTTTCGTGCGATGGCGGATGCGGTTCGTGTCCGCCTGCGGCCCCTGTGTCGCGACGAGCCGCTGCCGAGCCGGCCGATCGTGGTCGCGGCCGCCTGCATCGCCGCGGGATGCGGTCTTGCGAGGGGCGCCGGCGCGTGCGCGGTGGATGCGGCCAGTCTCGCCGCGGTCTGGTGGGGATGCGGGACTGGATCGCTGATCGCGTGGTGGTGTGCCGCGCGGCGGGGATGCGATGCCGGCGCCGCTTTCGCGCTGTGTGCCGCGTTGGTCGCAGCCGGGGCGGCCTGGTCGGCCGCATGTTTCGATCTCTTTCCGGCCGACGAGCTGGCCTGGAGGCTTGGCAGCGAGCCCGTGCCGATCGCCGTCCGCGGCCGGGTGGCCGCTGCCTTTCGGACGCTGCCCGTGCCCGTGCAGGATCCTCGACGGGCGGCGGCGATCGGCCCGTCGAGCGAGTGCGTGCTGGCCGTCGAGGCCGTCCGGTGCGGAACACGGTGGAAGCCCGCTTCGGGCCATGCCGCCGTCGTCGTGGACGGGCCTCCTCCCGATGTGGCCGTGGGCACGCGTCTACGGATTCTGGGGCGTGCGCTGCGACCGGCCGCGGCCGCGAACCCGGATGAGTTCGACTTCGCGCTGCGGTCACGCTCGCGGCGGATCCTGTCGATCGTGAGGGTCGACTCCGCGGCATGTCTGCGAACGCTCGCGCGGCCGGCGGTATGGTCGCCCGCGGCCCTGCTCGCGCGCCTGCGGGCCGCCGGCGAGGTGGCTCTGCGCGCCCGAATATCTCCCGAGCGTGCGGGGCTCGCGGCGGCGCTGCTGCTCGGGGCGCGGGAGTCGCTGCCCCGCGAGGAGTCGGACGACTTTCTCGTCACGGGCACCGTCCACGTGCTCTCGATCTCGGGTCTGCATGTGGGGCTCGTCGCGGCCGCGTTGTTCGCCGCGTTTCGCACGCTGGCCGTGCCCAGGAACGCGGCACTGGCGGCGGTGGGGCTCGGCACGGCCGCCTACGCGCTGCTCGTGGGCGCGGAAACGCCGGTCGTCCGGGCCACGCTCCTCGTCTGGCTCGGCTGCCTGGCGGCCGCGACGGGCCGCCGCGCGGCCGCGGTCAACGGGTTGGCCATCGCGGCGATCGTGATCCTCGCCTGGCGTCCAGCCGAGGTCTTCAGCGCGGGGGCGCAACTGTCGTTTCTGTCCACTGCCGTGCTCGTCGGGGTGGCCGCGGCACTGCCGCGGTCGAGCGTGCCGACCGATCCGATCGACCGGCTCATTCACCGCAGCCGATCGCCGCTGGAGCGCTGCGTGCGGGCGTGCGCCTGGCAGGCGTGGGTGTTGTTCGTGGGTGGGCTGGCCGTCTGGGCTGCCACGGCCCCGATCGTCGCCGCGCGGTTCCACGTCGTCAGCCCGGTCGGACTCGTGCTCAACGTTCTCATCGCACCGCTGGTAGCCTTCGCGATGGGGGCGGGTTTTCTGTGTCTGCTCGTCGCGCCCCTGTGGGGGGCCGCAGCCGGGTGGTGCGGCACCGGCTGCGACCTGGCGCTCGCTGGGATCGGGTGGCTCGTGGATCTCGGGGCGGCGGTTCCGCTGGGCCATGCCTGGCTGGCGGGGCCTCCCGCGTGGTGGGTGGCGGGCTGGTACGTGGCGTTCGCGGCAGCCGTCGTGCTGCTCCGCCCAGACGTGCTGCGAAGCGGTCGCACGTGGGCCGCGCTCGTGGTCGCTTGGAGCGTGGTGGGCGTTGTCGGGACAGCCATCGGGCGGCTTGCCGATGGTGATCCGCGGGGCCTGCGGGTCGTGGTCGCCGACGTCGGCCACGGGTGCGGCATCGTCGTGCGGTCGCCGACGGGACGGTGCCTGCTCTACGATGCCGGTCGTCTGGGCGCGGCCGGTGCTGCGCGGCGGGCGCTCGCTGGTGTGCTGTGGAGCGAGGGCGTGGGCAGGATCGACGTGCTCGTCCTCTCCCATGCCGACGCCGACCACTTCAACGCGGTGCCCGAACTGCTCGGTCGCTTCGCTGTGGGGGTCGTCGTGGTGCCGGAGGCTTTCCTCCTCCACGCCGACGCGCCGGCCGTGACCGACCTGCTCGCGCGGCTCCGCGCACGCGGGATCCCGATCCGCTCCCTCGCGGCCGGCGATTCGTTCGCGCTCGATCCGCTCTGCCGTGTGCGACCTCTCCAGCCACGAGCCGGGCCGCCGGCGCCGGGGGCGGCTGACAACGAATCGAGCCTCGTCCTGGCGGTCGAAGCCGCGGGCCGGCGCGTGCTGCTCACCGGAGATCTCGAAGGCGACGCACTTGCGTCGCTCGTACGCTCCGGGCCGGGCACCTGCGACGTGCTCGTGGCGCCGCACCACGGGAGTCACACGAGCCTGCCTCCCGACATCGCGGTCGCCACGCAGCCGGCATGCGTGGTGGTGAGCGGGGCCCGAAGACGGTCGTGGCCGGAGGTGAGGGCGGCCTATGCCGCGGCCGCCGGAGGGGCCGAGGTGGTGCTCACGGGCGGCGCCGGGGCCTTGGCCTTCGACCTCACGGCGCGGGACGTGCGGGCCTCGCGGTTCGACGGCGGTATCTGGCGGCCGGTGTTCCACCAGGCCGACGCCGGTGTGAATGTGGTTGCGATCACCCGGTCATGCCCGAGTGTCGATGTGCTGGCATGGGGGCCCGCGACAATGTCATCCGCACCTCCGCGCCGCCGAGCGGGGAGCGCCCGAATCGCAGGCTGCCGCCGTGGTTCTCGACCACCGTGCGGACCACGAACAGGCCGACGCCCAGGCCGCCCGGCTTGGTGCTGGTCAGCGGCATCGCCGCCTGCTGCGCGTCGGACCAGCCCGGCCCCGAGTCGCCCACCACGACGTCCACGGTGTCGGGCGACGCGCTGACCTCCACCGCGATGCAGCGCCCGCCCGCCGCGGATCCCTCGCGCACCGCCTCCACGGCGTTGCGCAGCAGGTTGCCCACGGCGATTTGCAGTTGCACCTCGTCGCCCGACACCCAGGCCGTGCGTTCGAGCCCCGCGGTTTTCAGCGTCGCGCCGGCAGCCTGAGCGGACTCGTTCGCCGCCAGGATCGCGCTGCGCACCACGGGAGCCAGATCGATCACGACGTGTTCGGTCTGCACGCTTCGCAACAGCATCTTCATCCGGTCGATGGTGGCCACCACGCGTCGCGCTTCCTCCGCCACGATCGCCAGCGCCCCGGCCGCATCGCCGTCGCGCGGCGCCATCTTGGTCTGAAGGAGGATCGTCGCCAGCGGCTGGTCGATCTCGTGCGCGATGGCTGCGGCGGCGAGGCTGGCCCGCAGCTTTTTCTCCAACTCGCAGCGGTGTGCCGCCTCCGCCTCGAGCCGGCGGCGCTCCGCCACCACCCGCTCGGTGACATCTTCCAGCACGCCGGCGACATGCACCGCCCGGTTCGAGGCGTCACGGATCACCATGCCGTGCTGATGCACGTGACGCACCGCTCCGTCGGGCCGCACGATCCGATAATCGAGCGCGAACACCGTCTCCGCCGCGAGGATGGCCTCCGTCGCCCTCATGACGACGTCGCGGTCGTCGGGATGCAGGAAGGAGTCCCAGCGGCCGTCGAACGACTCCCTCGACACGCCGTGGATGTGCAGCATGCGATCGTCCCAGGAGTCGATGCCGGCCGCCACGTCGTATTCCCAGAAGCCGAGACCGGCTGCCTCCGCCGCCATTTGCATGTTGCGGTTCGCCGCGACCAGCGCCGCCTCGGCCCGCTTCCGCTCCGTGACGTCGATGAGCACGCCCTCCCACACGGTCGAGCCATCGGGTAGTTCACGGGGCAGCGACCTCGCGGTGATCCAGCGAATCTCACCCTTCACGATGATCCGGCACTCGCCATAGAAGGGCCGCTTGGCGGCGAACGTCTCCGCGTTCTTCCGCACCCATTCGTCGTGGTCTTCCGGGTGAACGCAGGCGAACGCCCGCAGCGGATCGGCGGCCGCCGTCTCGCGATCGAGCCCGGTGAGTTCGAGAAATCGCGTGCTCATGAACGAGAAGCGGGCCATCGTGCCCCCCGGCGGGAGCACCATCGTGTAGGTGCCCACCGGGATGTTCTCGGTGACGTCGAAGGCGGCACGGTGCAGGCGTGCGGCGCTGTCGTGGGCATCCGCCACGGTGCCGGAGGCGTCTGACGGCATGTGGACGGGGTCTCCCGCGTAGCGTCAGCCGGGCAGCGACGTCTGGTTGTGGAGCGTGGCCAGTCGCACGAGTTCCGCACCGCTGGCCCCGAGCTTCGCCGCGATGCCCTTGCGGTGCGTCTCCACGGTGTTGCGGGAGATGCCCAGCCGCTCACCGATCTCGCTGGTCTTGAGACCCTGGCCGATGAGCCGGAAAACCTCCAACTCACGGGGCCGCAGGAGTGAGAGCGGATCACCCCCCTCGCCTGTGGCGACGTCGATTCCGCGGGCCCGCACGATGGCGGCGATCGCCCCCTGGAGATGCTCGTAGGCCTGCGTCTTGTCGACGAGCGCGCGGAGGTTGCCCTGCAAACCCTGCGGGCAGGTGAATTCCGCCGCCGCGCTCGACAGCACGATGCACTCCACCGCAGGGTTCGCGGCTGCCGCGGCCCGCAGCACGTCGAGACCGTCGCCGTCCGGGAGTTTGAGATCGAGGACGAGCAGGTCGTATGTCTCGGCACGCAGCGCCGCCACGGCTTCCGCCACCGTGGTCGCGGTGGACCGCACCTGAATCCCGGGCACCGTGCGGAGCATGCCGACGAGCAACTGGAGGAACATCGTGTGGTCTTCGACCACGAGACACGACAGGCTCGAGGGTTTCGGATCGGTGGGCGTGGCGGCGGCGGCAGGCGTCATGGGGCGGAACCGCCTCCTTGCGGCGACATCAAGGGTGAAGTGGCACCGTACTCTCGGGCTGTGACTCACGTCCAGCATTCGGAGCACCGGCCTCCGGTCGAGGTACCCGAAAACCGTGAGGTCGCCGCCGGCGTGAGGTGGCTTCTGCGGCCCCCACGCGATCCTCGCACACGGGCGTTCCGCCGTCCGGAGAGCAAGCCTGACGCGCACGGACGGTGATACAATCCGCTCACATGACCACTTCCACCCGTGACGACCTGTTCGCTGCCCTCCGTGAGGCGGCTCTGGTCACCTAGGGCGAGCGACTTGTCGCGCTGGCGATCTTCGGATCGTGGGCGCGGGGTGCCGCCACGCCGACGTCCGACCTCGATCTGCTCGTCGTCGCGGAGCCGCTGCCGCCGAGCCGGATGAAGCGGGTGCGGGAGTTTCGACGGGTTACCGATTCAACCCGGGCCGTGCGGTCGCGGGTCTGGTCGGATCAGGGCCCCGAGATCGAGCTTGCGCCGGTCTTCAAAACACCTCATGAACTTGCTGCCGGCAGTCCGCTGTACCTCGACATGACGTTGTGGCGCGTGGTGCTCGCCGGCTCGACGGCACGGGCAGACCTGAGCCGGTTGGGCTCACAGGTCGGCTGCCAACGAGATGCCCCCCTCCGCGCGAGGATCACGTGGAATCCGTAAAAGTTCCCGCAGACGCGAGGGTTACGCGGGGTCTCGTTCCGTGACAGGTTGGTCGTGGGTTACGTGGCGATGGGCCCGCGATCCACAGTCCACGGTGGCAGCAGTCGGAAGCCTTTCGCAGGCCGCCGGCATCTGACACTCGGTCTCAACGTCAGGCTGACGCCGGCGCGGGTCGCGTGAGCAGCCAGCCGAACCCGAGCAGGGCGATCTGGCTGACAACGTAGGCGCCGAGCAGCAGCAGCACCCCCGACGTGAAGCCGTAGCTGTGCAGGCCGATGCCGAGCTGGTTCGTGCCGAACCAGCTCCAGGCGGTGACGATGTTGCCCCCGACCGCAAAGAGCGCGAGCCCCCGGCGGCCGATCCAGCGATCCCAGCGGGCGTGGAGGGCGGCGGCATTCCAAAGCACGATCATGAGCGCGCCGTTCTCCTTGGGATCCCAGCCCCAGAAGCGGCCCCACGAGTCGTCGGCCCAGAGGCCCCCCAGCACCGTGCCGATGAAGCTGAAGAACAGGGCGAAGCAGACCACGCCATAGGTCATCCGCGCGAGCCGATCCTGCACCCGTTCTCCCGCGGCGTCGAGGCCGCGGCGACCACTCCAGGCGAGGTGCGCGATCGCACAGGTGCCGAGGAGGCCCGCGAGGAACGTCGCGCCGTAGCCGAGGGTGACCGTCACGACATGCGTCGAGAGCCAGAACTGGGTGTCGAGCACGGCCTGGAGCACATGCATCGTGTCGCCCGAGTCGAGCCCGTACGCGACCATGAGCGTGAGGAAGCCACTCGCGGCGGCCACCAGATTGCCGATCCCCATGCGGAACAGCCGTTCGAGGACGAGGCCCGCGAGGACGCACGCCCACCCGATGAACACGGCGGAGGAGTAGAGATTGACCACGGGTGGCCGGCCCGTGAGCCAGATCCGTGACGCCACCGCGAACGTGTGGACCGCGAGCGTCGCCACGAGCACGCCCGACACGAACCCGTTGAGTGGGTCGCGCCAGGCCAGGAAGCTCACGAACGACAGCACGACCGCCGCGAGGTAGAGCCACTTCGCGATCCCGGTGGGATCGAAGGCGTTGAGCCACGACTCGTAGGCCGTCCGACCGGCGGACTCGCGGACGGCGGGAAGCTCCGCGATGGCCGACCGGTAGACGGCGACCTTCGCATCGAACTCCGCCGCGGGGGCATCGACGGCGGCGAGCAGTTCGGAGAACGGGAGGATGGCGGGGTTGAGCCGATACGGCGGCTGGCCCTCGCGGCCATCGACGAGCCGGGAGACGATGGCGGCGACGGTCGCCTGATAAAGAGCCTGCCACCGGCTGTTCGGTCCGGCCCCTGGCTCCGTCGAGGGTTCGTCGAGCGGCGGGATCACGGCGGGCGGATGGTTGTCCGCGAGCATCCGTGCCCCTTCCATGAGTCGCCGGATGCCGGCGAGAAAGCTCCGCTGGGCCGCCTCGTCGGCTCCTTCCGGCCGGGGCACGTCGGGCGTCCGGTAGGCGAGTCGCACGAGGTCGTACGCCATGAGTTTCTGCTCGATTTCGGCGTATTTCTTCTGGGCGAATGACCGTTGCTCAGGCGGCACGTCGCGGATCGCCTCGATCTGGCGGCGGAGCGCATCGCGACCGCGTTCCAGTTCCTTCGCGGTGTAGCGATGCCCCTTCCGCCGCGGGAGGTCGAAGAGATCCTTCACCTCGTCGGCGTCGATGCGGAAGACGGGTGTGTCCGCCACCCACGGAGCGTCGGCCATCAGCGCGAGCAGCCAGCGGGCGGCAGGGATCGTGCCCCGCACGGATGCCGGCGCATCGACGTCGTCGGGCAGCCGCACGCTCGTGCGATTGCCGAGCAGTTGCAGAAGGTTGCGGGCCACCGTGTCGAGTGGCTTGATGCGGCCGGCATCGAGCATGGGGATCGCCCCCGCAGCCGACCAGTCGGCATCGCTGCGGGCCGGTCCGCGGGGCACGGCCCGCGCGAGCACGATGGCCGAGACGACCATCACGGCCACGGCCGGCGCGAGCCACCGTCGCACAGGGCGGCGCCGGCCCGCCGCCGCAGGAGACGTCGCCTGCCGACCGTCGGACAGGCCGGCCGATCGTGCCTGCCCGCCGCGGTGGCGACGCGAGCGCTCGTCGTGCTGGCTCACACCGTCGGCCTCCCGCTCCCGCCGGCCCGCAAATCGCACGAACGTGCCGCCGAAGTGGACGAGCATTCCCCAAAACGCCAGCACGCAGGCCACGTAGGGGATCAGCCAGCCGGCATTCTCGACGACCTGCAGGCCCGTCATCTCGCCGGTTCGGCCTCCGCCGAGATCGACCTGCGAATAGCTGCTTTGATAGAAGGTCTCGCCGCGGTAGCGGACCGGATTGTTCATCCAGATCCGGCGCTCCTCCCTGGCTCCGGTGGCGGTGTCGGTGAACGTGACGTAGGACGAGTAGTCGCGGGGCGTGTCGCTCGCGGAATAGTCGATGCGGCGCACGTCGTCGAGCGTGAGCGTGTAGGGCTTGAAGTCGCGGCGCCACCGCAACTGCAGCCGCCAGCGGCGGCCGTCGACCTCGACCTCGTCGCACTCGTCGGCGGCAGCGCCGGCGAACACCTGCGCCTGGTCGTTGAGAAGCTGCGAGACGAGCCACGTGCCGAGGTCGCGGCCGGTCGATCGCTCGGTGAGCCGAACGTAGGCCGATGCGAGGTTGGTCTTCGACGTCGCGCCCCCCTCGGGTGGCCGCCGGTCGGCGAGCCACCGCATCCCGAGGCCCGCCGTCGCCGGGTTTGGCGCGACCGGGCCGACGCGGACGAGCGTGGAGTTGGGATGATAGGCCACCATGGCGATGTCGAATGGCAGGCCCTCGGCGACGATCGGCGCTCCCCCGACGCGGGCCGCGAGGAGCCGGCCGGAGATCGCCGTGACGCGATCCTCGGCGCCCACGGGCTCGATCACGGCCAATTCCGTCTCGTCGGTGCGGAAAGCCACGTTCGTCGTCTGACCCTCGACGAGCGCCATCCGTTCCTCGATCTGCCGATCGCCGAACACGAATTGCCCGACCATGAGCAGGCCGACCGCGGCATGGATGAGCACGTTGCCCCCCCGCGGCCCGAAGACCATGACGAGCCCCGCGAGCAGAAGTAGCGCCGCGCCGCTCGACTGGATCAGTTGCCACATGATCCGCAGCCCCGGCTCGTTCATCCGCCAGGCATCGCCGCCGATCGCCGACAGAACGACCGGCACGCCCACGCCGGCCGCCGCGATCCAGAGAACCACGTTCACGAGCCGGTGGCGGCCGCGGGCTGCGGCGGCCGCGAGCCCGGCCGTCGCGAGCACCCCACCCCCCTGCACCAGCCGCCACACGGTGTCGTACGACACCGGGGGGCGGCCCTGCAGGCCGTCCGTGCGATGGCCCGTGAGGATCACACCGACGGTCACCGCCGTGCCGAGCGCGGTGAGTGCGACGCCCCATGCCAGCCGGGAACCGCGGGCCGCGACGTGGAACCGCGTCGCCTTCGCGGCCACGAGATTGACCAGCAGCACCAGGCCGATCGTGGCCCCCCCGGGAAATGGAAACCACCCGGTGAGGCGTGACGGGCCGAAGATGGTGACCGGCACGAAGTCGGACCACGGCACGCAGGCGATCCACGAGTTGAAATACTCGGCCTTCACCTCGGGCAGATTCTTTTCATCCTGGGCGAGCGTGCCCACGAACAGCAGGAACGTGGCCGCCAGGAACATCACGACGGTGATCTTCAGCGAGCCGGCCGCGCGGAGCAGCGACCATGTGATCGGCCCCGTCGCCGCGTGCCGGGCGTCGAGCGGTCTGGTGAGCGGGAAGGAACCGGTGGCCATCGACGACATCCTCGCCGGTAAACGACTACTGCCAGCGCAACGACGCCACGAACCGCACGAATGCGTCACGCTCGCGGCGGGCCACCGCGGCGGCACCCTTGAACTTCACGAACAGGGCCGAGTTTTCGGCGACGGGAATCATCGCCGCGAGGATCGCCTGGCCCTCGGCCTCGGGACCGGCCGCCGCGGCCTCGTCGAACAGCGTCACCACCGTCGCGGCGCTGCCAGCCACGTCGATCGTTTCGGCAGCCGCGAGGGCCCGCTCGACCGCGGCCGTGCGCTTGGCTGCTCCGGCCTCCGTGTCGAGTTGGCCCTGCCAACGCTCCACGTTGCCCTGCAGCGAACCCGTGGCTGGTATGACCGTCACCTCCAGGCCGTCGGCCGGCTCACCGATCGCCAGGGTGGCCAGCCGCATGCCCGACGGCCCTCGATCGGACCACCCTTCCGGGACGTCGTACTGAATGCGGGCCGTCGCGGGGCGGGAGGCCTCGGCCCGTGGGGTGGATGTCGCGGCGACGGTGTAGGTGCGGATGTCGTCCCGTCTGACGGCGGCCTCCCGGCCGCAACCCGCCACGGACGCGGCTGCGCAGAGCGCGACGAGCAGGGGCGACGTCAGATGGACCTGCCGCTGGGTCAAGGCGTGGCTCCGGAGGAGGCAGTCAGGGCGTCCACCGGACGCGGCGGTCTCCGCCGACCTGCCCGCATTCTAGCAGCCTGCCGTCGGTCGGCCGCCGCGTTCACCGGCGCCAGCCGAACACGTTGCTCAACGCGTTGAGCAACGGGGCGGAGCCTGCCGAGCCCTGCGGTTGACGGATCGTCCACGCGAGGTCGTACATGATGAACGCGCCCGTGAGGAGCATGAGCACGCAGCAGGTCAGCCCGGCGATCTGCCAGCCGCTGAACGTCATCTCGGTGGCCGGCTCGGCGAAAGGCTCTCCGAGCATCGACGAAGACGCCCCATCCATCACGCTCGAGTCGCCGAACGACGCGGAAACCGAGTCTTCGTTCACTTGCCCGAAGAAGCTCGAGTCGCCCGCTTCCTCGGCGGATATCACGACGGAGGCGCTGTCGTCGTCCCCGGTATCGGCCCCGAGATCGAACGCATCGCCCGCGAGCGCTCCGCCGGTGTCGGACACTCCCGAGCCCGGAGCCAAGCCGGCGTCGAGGTCGATGCCCGACACGGCGACGGCGCCGTCCTCCAGCGACAGGCCGCTGTCGGCCGGGATGCCGAATCCTGAACCACTCGGGGTCGAGGCGTTCCCAGGGCCGCCGGTCGCCCGCGAACCCGGCACGACGTTCGAGCCCGTGCCGGCGACGATCCCGGAGAGGTCGAGCGCGAGCGGTTCGCTGCCGGGCGACGAGCCTGCGACGGCCTCCGAGCCGACGCCGGATCGTGCGAGCGACGGTGACGAGGCGCCGATGACCGACTCCAGTGCGAGGTCTCCGCTGTCGCTCGTCGAATCATCGTCGTCGAAGGCCAGCCCGGAAATGCCCCCCGGGTCACCTGCGGCGCCCGATCGGGCGAACGTCTGCGAGCCTGCGTTGGTGATGCCGCCCGCCGACGCATCGCCAATTTCGATCGCGTCGCCGATCGCGAGGTCGTCGGTCGCGGGGAGGTCGAGATCCGTCGCGGGCGTGTCGAGGTCGAGCGACAGCGACCCGGAGTGCGACGTGTCGTCTCCGAGTGCGGCGGCGACCCGCTCGATCTCGTCGATCTTGAACTTGAGCGCCCCGCCGTCCCGCATCGGAAACAATTTCTTGCGGTCGACGAGACGATTGACCTCGTCCGGGCTGACGCCCAGAACCCTCGCGGCCTCCTCGATCGATATGAACTTGCCCGCCATGGCTGCTGGTCCATGTCCCGACGGTCGACGGGGCTGGAGCGCTCCCCAGCTTTCTTTTTCGACCCGCCTTCGAAACCATTCTACGGCAGCCCGCCGCGGCGGCGCATCCGGCACGGTCGGCAGCCCGCCGAGAGTCGTCGTCAGGGGGAGGTCCCCGCCGCGGGGTTCTGGAGCATCTTCCGCAGGGCGGCGGGCCGCGGTTCCTGGGCGTTGAAGTCGTCCAGGGACAGGTCCCACGAGATGTCCCGAACGCTCTTCAAGGTCAGGCTCCCCGAGGCCGGATCCACGTGATACACGGCCGCGTGTCGGGTCGTCGGATCCACGACGATGAGGAGTCGCCGACCGTCGTCGAGCGGCGAGTCGGAGATCCAGAGGGCGGCCGCGCCGCCAGGGGGCGAGGCGGGCGGCCCCGACGCCTGGCTCGTGGTCAGGGCGGCGATCGCCAGCACGCCGGCCACCGCCGCCGCTCCCGGTCGAACGATCCTCCACGACATGATGCCTCCCGTCGCATCGGACGCCTGCGTGCGGCACTGCCGCCGCATTCGCATGGTCGCCACAGACCGTAGGGACGCTGGCAGGGATGCGACAAGGTCGGACCGCCCGCGGCCCCCTTGCCCAGCCTGCCCGGCTTCCGCGGCCGTGCCGTCGCCGCGCCGCGGGCAGGTTTGGATTCAATCGGTCGTCCGGGTGATACCGATGAAACGGACTGGATGGGTGGCCTTCAGGCCGCCCGACGCCTGGACTTTTCGGAGGTGCCGCCGGTGCCGTTCATCAACGCCTTGTGCTCGAAACTCCTCCGCTCGCCCATTCTCTGGGGCGGTGCCGCCGCATGCTGCTTCTTCGGCATGATTCACGGCGGCGTCGTGACCGATGCCACGGTCATTCGCTACCTCGCGGGCCACTGGGTGGAATACGTCGAGGTGTTGCTGTTCTGCGTCGGGCTGGCATCCCTGGCCCTGAAGGCTGCGGGTGTCTTCGTCCAGCGGCGGGGACTGGCGGCCGCCACGCTGCCGGCGATTCCCGACGGCGGGCAGGATCCTGGCGAGGCCGCCGCGCTCGTGGCCGCGCTTCCTGCGGCCGACGCGACAGACGCCTGGCTGCCGCGAAGGCTCCGGGCCGCGCTCGACTTCGTCCGCCGCACCGGTTCCGCGGACGGCCTGGAAGATCATCTCAAGTATCTGTCCGATCTCGACGCGTCCCGCGCGGCGAACGGCCACGGGCTCGTGAAGTTCGTCGTCTGGGCGATTCCGATCATGGGCTTTCTCGGCACGGTGATCGGCATCACGGTGGCCATCGCCAGCCTGTCGCCCACGCAACTCGACAACATCTCGGGCGTGGTGGCCGGGCTCGGCACCGCCTTCGACACCACGGTGACCGCGCTGGCGCTGTCGATGATCCTGATGTTTCTCCAGTTCGGGCTCGATCGGTCCGAGCAGGGACTCTTGGGCGCCGTGGACGACGCGGCCTGGGATGCTTTGGCCGGACGCTTCCAGTCGCTCGCCGGCGACGCCGGAACGACGCTCGCGATCGCCCGGCTGGGCGAGACGATGAGCCGCGGGTCGGCGCGGCTGCTGGAGGCGCAGGAGCAGGCGTGGCGGTCGCTCGAGACCACCGCGGGAACGGGGGTGCGACAGGTGCTCGACGAGGCCGCGGAGCGGCTCCGCGCGGCACTCGACGCAGCCCTGGCGGGTAGCGTCGAGCGTTGGGGCGAGGCCCTCGCTCGCGCCCACGGCGATGCCGCCGCGCGGCGTGAGGAGCGCTGGACCGCGGCGGCCGAATCGCTCGCCGAGGCGGTCCGCGGCCTCGAGTCCCGCGAGGAGATCATCGCCGGCCAGTCGGCCATGCTCGGCGGAATCGTCGAGTCGGCCCGCGATCTCCTGGCCCTGGAGCGATCCCTCGACGCGAATCTGGCCGCCCTGTCCGCGACAGGCCGCTTCGAGGAGGCGATCGTCACGCTCTCGGCGGCGGTGCAGTTGCTCGCCGCCCGGGCCGGTGATGTCGCCGGATCGGCCCGCGTCGAGCGTCCCGCCCTGCGGTCCGCCGCATGAGCCGCCGCCGCCCCGTCTCGGGGGCCACGATCTCACTGTTCCCGTTTCTCGCCGTGCTACTGTGCACGATGGGTGCGCTGCTGGTGTTGCTCGTGATCTTCAGTCACCGGGCGCGCGAGTCGGAAGCCGCCGCCACGCTGGCCGCGGAGCAGTCCCGCGCCGAGGAACTGGAGCTGGCCCGCGACGAGCTGCACTGGCGGCTGGATCGGCTGCAGGAGGTTCGCGCGCGCACGGCCGACGATCTCGCCCGGGAGCGGATGCGGCTCGCCGGCGTCGAGGAAGACGCTCGGAAACTCGCGGACGAGCTCGATGCGCTCGAGCGGACGGCGGCGGCGCTGGCGCTCGAGGCGAAGCCGGCGGAGGATGCAGCTGCGGTCGCCGACGCGGAGCGCCGGCTCGATGCCGCCCGTGCCGCACTCGACGCGGCCCGCAAGGACGGCGCCGCGAAGCCGGCCGCCTATGCAGTCGTGCCCTACGCCGGCACCAACGGCACGCATCGTCGGCCGCTCTACGTCGAGTGCTGCATCGATGGCGTGTTCCTGCAGCCGGAGGGCATCCGGCTCGGCCCCGCCGATTTCGAGGGTCCGCCCGGCCCCGGCAACCCGCTCGCCAGTGCGCTGCGGGCGGCGCGGGAGCACGTGACGAAGGGCCCCGGAGAGTCGGGCGATCCAGCGGCCCAGCCCTATCCGCTGCTGTTGGTGCGGCCGTCGGGCGTGATGGCCTACTACGCGGCACGGGAGTCGCTCACCTCGTGGGGCAGCGAGTTTGGGTACCAGTTCGTCGACGAGGACTGGCAGTTGCAGTTTCCGCCGGCCGACCCGGCGCTCGCCGCCGTCGAGCAGCGGGCCATCGACGAATCCCGCCGCCGCATGGAGTGGCTCGCCCAGGTCAGGCCTGCCCGGCCAAGTCGGCCGACCCAGCAGTACCGCGCGTCGACGACCCGCGGCGGCGTGGTGGCCGAAGGCGGGCCCAGCGTGCTCGGCGACCAGTCGCGGTTCGACTGGACCGAAGAGCAGGCCGACGACGCTCGTGGTCGGCCGACCACGAGCCGCCAGCGCGGGGGGGCGACGGGCGGCGCCGACGGCGGTGACGTCGTGCTCGGTGGCGGCTCCAACGGAGTCGGCGCCGCGGCCGCCGGTGGCGGCGTCGGCGATCGCTATGCGGGTCCGTCACGTTTCTATGCCGGCGCGCCCGCTCAGGCAGAGGGTGCGGGAGTCGGTGGCGCCGGCGGGCCGCACGCGGCCGGCTCGTCGGACGCAGCTGGTCAGGGGCTCGCGCCGGATGCATCGGGAGGCGACGGCGGCGCGGCGACGGCCGGGGGTCTCGCCGGCGCCGCGGGAGCATCGACGGCCTTCACGGGCAACGCCCGCGGAGGGGATGCCGGCGGTTCTGGATCCGGGGCGGCTTCCGGAGCCGTGGCGTCCGCAGGCGGCGCGGCGGGTGGCGGCAATGCCGGCGGTGGTCCCGCGCTGCCGGGAATGGCCCAGTCCGCCGGGGCCTCGGCGTCGGCCGGCGGTTCTGCGTCGGCTTCGCTTGCCGGCACGCGGGGTAGCAACTGGGCGAGCCTGGCGACGGCCGAGCGGCCCATTCCGCTCACGCGGCCCATTCGCGTCGAGTGCGCGGCGGATGAACTCCGGATCTTCGACGACTCCGGAGCCCGCGTGGAGACCCGCATTCCGCTCGGCACGCGCACCGCCGACTCGGTGGATCCGCTGGTGCAGGCCGTGCACGGGCGTGTCGGACGCTGGGGCCTGGCGGGCGAGCGCATGTACTGGCGGCCCGAACTCGTTCTTTCCGAGGCCCCCGGCGGGCGCGCCCGCCTCGAGGATCTGGAGCGACTCCTCGCTGACAGCGGCCTCGACACCCGCCGCAGCGGAACAGATCGTGACGTTCGGCTTCTGCCCCCGGTCACGCGCACCAGCGCCCTGACCACGCGGCGGTGAGCCTCTTTCGACCCGAGGAGCCCGCACGATGCCCCGCCCCCCCGCCGCCGAAGCGAACGACGCCGGTCAGGACTCGTTCCTCGACGTCGTCTCCAACATCGTCGGCATCATGATCATCCTCGTGATGGTCGTGGGAGGACGGATCCACCACATCGCCGCGACGGCGCCGGCCCGTTCGACCGCGGCACTCGAGCGGGAGATGGAGGGCGTCGCGGCCACGGTCGCCTCGACGGAGAGCGAGATCGACGACATGCAGCAGCAGGTGCGCACGGTGGCGGCGGCGGCGTCTACGGCGGCGGACGCGCGCCTGCAATTGGCCACGGCCGTGTCGGCCGCGAAGGTGGGCCTCGCGGAACTCGAGCAGGCGGCGGATGCCAGCCGGGTGGCCGCGGCGCAGGCGGCGGTGCGGCGTGACGAACTCGACCGGGAATTGGCCGCACTCGAACGTGAGGTCGAGGCCGCCCGGCATGCCCCGGCCACGACGCGCGAGGTGCTCGCCTACCCCACGCCGATCGGCCGGACCGTCAACGGGGACGAACTCCACTTCCGCCTGGCGGGTGGGCGGATCGCCTACGTGCCCCTCGAGGAACTCTTCCAACTGGCGAAGCAGCGGACGCAACGGCATTCCGGATCGCTCGCCGACCTCCAGTCGCGGATCGAGACGGTGGGGCCGGCCCGTGACTTCACGCTCGACTACGTCATCGAGACGAAGATCGACCAGGCCCGAGGCCAGGTGCTCGTGCGGTCCCGGGAGTGGGTCGTGCGGCCCGCCGGACCCGACGTCGGCGAGCCGGTCGAGGCGGCGCTGGCTGCAGCGTCGCGGTTTCGCGGCGCGCTCGCACAGGCCCGGCCCGACACGACGATCACCCTGTGGTGCTATCCCGACAGCTTCGCAGCCTACCGGAGGGTGCGCGAGGAACTCCACCGGCTCGGCATACCCACGGCCGGCCGGCCATTGCCTGACGGAGCGCCGATCGGCGGTTCGACCGAGGGGAGCAAGTCGGTCGTGCAGTGACGGGCGGCCGCTCGCGGTGTGTCGCCGGTCATGCCCCGGTCGCCGCGCGGATGCCCGCCTCGGCGGCGTCGGCCAGGCGGTCGATCTCGTCGAGCGTCACACACAGCGGCGGCATGATGACGACCGTGTCGCCGAGGGGCCGCAACAGCGCACCGTGCGCCCGTGCGGCGAGGCAGGCGCGCATGCCGCGTTTCTCCTCCCACGGATAGGGTGTGCCCGCGGCACGATCGGCCACGAGGTCGATCCCCGCCATGAGGCCGCACTGGCGGACCGCCCCCACGTGGTCGAGAGCTGCCAGTCGCTCGACGCGATCGCGCAGCCGCGCGATCTTGGGGGGCAGTGACTCGAGCACCTGCTCGTCGCGAAACACGTCGAGTGAGGCGAGACCTACCGCCGCGGCGAGCGGGTTGCCGCCGTAGGTGTGGCCGTGGAAGAACGTCCGTCGGTCGCCGTGCACCCCGAGAAACGCGTTCCAGACCCGCGCGGTGGTGAGCGTGGCCGCCATCGGCAGATAGCCCGCGGTCAGGCCCTTGGCGAGGCAGAGAAAATCGGGCGCCACGCCCTCCTGATCGCAGGCGAAAAGTGTGCCGGTGCGGCCGAAACCCACCGCCACCTCGTCGAGGATGAGAAACACGTCGTGTCGGCGACAGAGGTCAGCAACGCCGCGGAGAAATCCGCGCGGATGCACCCAGATGCCGGCCGCCGCCTGCACCAGCGGTTCCATGATCAGCGCCGCGGTCTCGTGCGCGTGCGCCAGCAGCATCCGGTCGACCGCGCCGAGCGCCTCGTCGAGTGCCGGCGCCGGCCTGCCCGTGTGCGGGCACGATCCGCCGGGCGACGGCACGCGGAGCGACGCGAACGTCAGCGGTTGGAACAGCGCCGTGAACCGATCGACCCCGCCGACGCCGATCGCGCCGAGGGTGTCTCCGTGGTAGGCCTCGCCGATGGCGATGAAGCGGGTTCGCTCGGGACGGGCCGGCTCGGCCTGCCGCCAGAACTGAAACGCCATCTTCAGGGCCGTCTCGATCGCGCTCGAGCCGTCGCCGCTGAAGAACACCTTCTCGAGCCCGGGGGGAGCGACCTCGACGAGCCGTCGGGCGAACTCGACGGTGGTCGGATTCGAGAGCCCGAGGTTCGTCGTGTGCGCGACCTTCTCGAGTTGGGCCGCGAGCGCGGCATCGAGCCGGGGATGCCGGTGGCCGTGGACGTTGCACCACATGCTCGCCGAGCCGTCGAGGTAGCGGGTGCCGTCGGTGTCGACGAGCCAGGCCCCCGCGCCGCGTTCGATGAGCAGCGGCTCGTATTCCTGCATCTGGGTGAACGCGTGCCAGACGTGGTCGCGATCCCACGCCCGAAGCACTTCGGCGGACGTCGCCGCGGCGGCATGGTCGGCGTCGCTGCGGCGCGTCGGGGCTCGGGAGTCGCGCAGCGGGATCGGCATGGCGGAAGTGTAGCCCCGCGGACCAGCGGCGCGGCAGCGTGGGTGTTCCGACCGTGCCGGCGGCCGCGGCTTGTGTTCCTCGCCGACGGTCGGGCAGACTCCCACGGATGGCCATGTCAGTGAGCCGCCGAGATTCGCCCGATGCCCTCGTGCTCGTCGTCTCGGGCCGGCTCGACGCCGAGCATTCGGCCGAGTTGGCCCGCGCGGTCGACGAGGAACTGCGTCGCGGCCACCATGCGATCGTGCTCGATCTGGCAGCCTGCGGCTTTCTCAGCTCGGCCGGCATCCGTGTGCTGTTCGAGACCCATCGCGCGGCGCAGGGCGTGGGTGGAACCTGCCTCATCCGCGTGGCCAGCGAGCCGGTCCGCAAGGTACTCGACCTCACCCGGCTGGCGCCGCTCCTCATGGAGTCGGCGCACGAGGCGCCGGGGAGCCGCAGTTCGCCGCAGCGGGATGCCGTGGCGGCCGACGTGCGCTGCGGCGCCGTGCAGTTGGTCGGCCTCGAGCGGCCGGGCCCGGCTCCACTCCGCGGCCGACTCGTGGGTTCAGCCGGGGCCGCCTGGTCGGGCGACCCGTCGGCCGCGGAGCGGGTGCCGGTGCCGCGGCACGCATTCGCGATCGGGCTCGGCGCGTTGGCCGACGACGAGCCACTCGCCGAGCGGGCCGGCGAGATGCTGGCGGCCTGCGGGGCCGCGTTCCATCGGCGGCCGCAACCATTCTCCGCCATCGACTACCTGGCGGCCGCAGGTGATCTGGTGCCGGACGTCGACGTCGCCGCCGGGATCGTGTGGGAGGGATTGCCGGCAGGACGCTGCGGCTTCGAGGCGGCAGCCGATGCCGAGGCGGTCGCGGTCGACGATCTCGTCGCGGCCGTGCTGGCCCACGTCGCGGGAGACACGGTTGCCGTCGTCGCCGTGGGCGAACTCCACGGCCTCGTCGGCGCCGAACTCATCCGGCCTCTCGCCGCGGCCACTGCGGACGATCGGCTCGGCTCGACCCACCGCGAGATCGCCGCCCGCTGGCTCAGCTTTTCACGCGAACCCGTGCATGTCCGACGGACGGCCCTCGTCGTGGGCGTGGCCACCCGCGGTCCGGCTGGAGGAGCCGTCGCGGACTTCGTGCGGCCTCTCCGCTCCGGCGGCATGCAGGGTCACTTCCATGCGGTGGTCTTTCCGCTGCGGCCCCTAAAACGCGGCGGCGGCGACCTGGCCACGACGGTGGCGGACGTCTCGGTGTCGGAACCGCTCGCCCTCCTCCATCTCCTCTCCGACCCTGAGCCCATCCTCGGCTCCGGCACGTCCCAGTTCGTCCGCGGCCGCTGCTGGTTCGCGCCGCTGGCCCTCGCGGGAGCGGGCGGATGATCACGCTCCTCTCCACGTGGACGTTTGGCCTCGCCCTGGCGCTCGTGGCGCTCGGCGTGTTCGTGAGCTACCGATTGTTCTCGTTTCCCGACATCACCACCGACGGGTCGTTCACGCTCGGGGCCGTGGTCACGGCCGTCCTGCTCACCGCCGGCATCGACCCGCTTCTCGCGTCGCTCGGCGGACTGGCGGCTGGCGGACTGGCCGGCTGCGCCACGGCAGTGCTCCATGCGTTCCTCGGCATCGAGCGGCTGCTCGCCGGCATCCTCGTGACGACCGCACTCGCGAGCGTGAACCTCGTCGTGCTCGGGCGGAGCAACGTGCCGCTGTCCGGGGCGCACACGTTGCTCGATCGCGTGGAGGGCCTGCTCGGGCCGGCGCTGGTGAGGGCCGGCCTTTCCGCCTCCGGGGCCGGCGAGGCGGCCCGGCTCGCCGCCGTGCTCGCGATCGTGGCGCTCGCGGTCGTCGTCCTCTGGATGTTCTTCCGCACGCAACTCGGGACCGCGATGCGGGCGGGCGGTGACACGGCCACCATGGCCCGGGCCCTCGGCCGCGACACCGGCGGCATGACGCTCGCGGGCCTGGCGATCGCCAACTCACTCACCGCGCTGTCCGGCGGCCTGGTGGCGCAATATCAGGGCTTCGCCGACGTGCAGATGGGGATCGGAATGGTCGTGTGGGGCATGGCCAGCGTGTTCCTCGGGGCCGCGCTCGTGGGCCCCGTGCGGCTCGGTGGCGCGCTCGTGGCCACGGTTGCCGGCAGTGTCACGTTTCGCCTGCTCGTCGCCGCTGCCCTGCGCGCGGGCCTCGACCCCGACTGGCTGAAGGCGGCCACCGCAGTGGTCGTGCTCGCCGCCCTGGTCGCCCCGCGGCTTCTCTCCCGAGGCGGTCATGCTCGAACTCACTGACGCGGTCGTGTCGTTCGCGTCCCCAGGCGGGCCGCTCGTGCGGGCCGTGGACGGCCTGTCGCTCGCGGTGCCGGCGGGCTCGTTCGTGGTCGTGATCGGCACGAATGGCTCCGGCAAGAGCACGCTGCTCGGAGCGATCGCCGGCACGGTGCGGCTCGAAGCCGGCTCGATGCGCCTGGCCGGACACGACCTTACGCGCTGGCGTGAGCATCAACGCGCCAGGCTCGTGGGCCGGGTGTTCCAGGATCCGCGGGCGGGCACGGCATCGAGCCTGACGGTGCTCGAGAACATCGCCGTGGCCGCCTGTCGCGGGCGTCGCGCCGGCCTTCGCTGGGCGACGGGCCGCCGGCTGCGGGAGGAGGCGGCGCGGCGGCTGGCCGCGATCGTGCCCGGGCTCGAGACGCGGCTCGACCAACCCATCGGCTCGCTGTCGGGCGGTCAGCGGCAGATCGTCACGCTCGTGATGGCCACCTGGCAGCGTCCCGAACTGCTCCTCCTCGACGAACACACCGCCGCCCTCGATCCGGCCGCCGCCGACCGCGTCATCCAGGCCACCGTGCGCATCATCCGCGATCAGGGCCTCACCGCCCTGATGGTCACCCACTCGCTCGCCCAGGCCGCCGCGCTCGGCGATCGGCTACTCCTGATCCACCGGGGACGGGTCGCGCTCGACGTGGATGGGCCGGCCAAGCGACGGCTGACGGCCGACGATCTTGCCGAACGGTTCGACGCGCTCCGCCGCGGCGACCAACTCGACGACGCCGCGGCCCGCACCCTGGCGGAGGCCTACGTATGACGGCGTTCACCATCTTCCTGCGGCGGGCGCTCCCCACGGTGTTGCTGCTCGGCGGCGCCTCGGCGCTGCTGCTCGCCACGGATCGGGCCGGCATGCGGCGGACGATGCCCGCCGTGGCCGTGCTCCAGCAGGTGAGCACCGCGGTTCTCGACGACGCCGTGGCGGGCATGATTGCCGGACTCGCCGAACGCGGGTACGTCGACGGCACGACGGTGACGATCCGCCGCTTCAACGCCGAGGGCGACCTCGCGCAGGCCAATGCCATCGCCCGGGAGATCGCCGGCGGGCCGTTCGATCTCGCGCTCACGTCGAGCACCCCGTCGCTCCAGGCACTGGCCACCGCCAACGAGCGGGGCAGGATTCTGCACGTCTTCGCCGCCGTCGCCGATCCGTTCTCGGCCGGCGTGGGCTGCGACCGTGGCGACCCGCTCGTGCATCCGCGGCACCTGGTCGGCTACGGCAGCCTCGCGCCGGTCGATGCCACGTTTCGGATCGCACGGTCGATCAACCCGCGGCTGGCGAAGGTGGGCGTCGCCCATAATCCGGCCGAGAGCAACTCGCGACGGTTCATGGAGTTGGCCCGGGCGAGCTGCCGGGCTCGCGGCATCGTGCTGCTCGAGGCCGCCGTCGAGAACTCGTCGGGCGTGATCGAGGCGATCCAGTCGACGCTGTCGCGGGGTGCCGAGGCGGTGTTCGTGCCCGGCGACACCACCGTCGCGAGCGTCATAGACTCGATCATCGTGGCCGCCGGCAAGGCGGGCGCTCCGGTGTTCACGGTGGTGCCCGGCAAGCCCGACCGGGGCACGTTGTTCGACGTCGGATTCGACTTCCACGAGGTGGGTCTGCTGGCGGGGCGGCTCGCCGGCGACTTGTTGCGCGGCACCGATCCCACGACCATTCCCATCGGCGAGACGGCCCGCGAGATTCCCCCGCGGCTCACGGTCAACCTCGCTGCTCCCGGCTACGATCGCGATCTGTGGCGCGTGCCGGAGGAGTATCTGCGGCAGGCGAAGATCGTGATCGACCGGGACGGCCGCCGCGATCAGCCCGCCGCCGTGCTCGCCGGGCCGTTCACCGAGGTCGCGCTGCAGTCGCCGGACTGAACCGGATCGCGGTTCGTCCGTCGCGGGTCGCCAGAAGAAGGAATATCCCGGCAGCCCCTGAATGCGGTGGCCCGCACGTATCGCACGTCATCTGCAGCGCAGCGCAGCTCGACCAGTCCGGATGGCGTGGCCGACCGCCGTCGGCACGCGGATCAGGACGACGACCTCCTGAATGACGGGGAAGGCGGAGTCGGTCATCGGAACGTGCATCATCACCATCACGCCCGCGAGCCCCCACGTCGCCGTCGCCCGCCAGCAAGCCAGCAGATTCCAGCCACGGCCAGCGCCCAGGTCGTGGGCTCCGGC
Organism: uncultured Planctomycetaceae bacterium; assembly: GCA_903919035.1. Classification (GTDB taxonomy): domain Bacteria; phylum Planctomycetota; class Planctomycetia; order Pirellulales; family UBA1268; genus QWPN01. The sequence goes on from CAIXGY010000086.1 coordinate 31,849, forward strand.
ACGGCGGCCATGAGCGCGAGCCCGCCCGAGCCGGAGCCCGCACCC
>CAIXGY010000087.1 GCA_903919035.1 uncultured Planctomycetaceae bacterium
CAACGACAACTCCAACTACGACGGCTACGCCAACTCCCGCTACACGATCGCCGTGACGGCCGTGGACAACCGCGGCAGGCAGTCGTGGTATGCCGAGCCCGGGGCCAACATTCTGGTGGCGGCGCCGTCGAGCGGCGATTCGAGCGGCACCGAGGTGGGCATCGTCACGACCGACCGCACCGGATCGGCGGGCTACAACACTGGCTCGACGGCCGGCAATCTGCCCGACGGCAACTACACCAACGACTTCGGCGGCACGTCGTCGGCCACGCCGGTGGTGTCGGGCGTGGTGGCGCTCATGCTCGAGGCCAACCCGAACCTGGGCTGGCGGGATGTCCAGCACATCCTGGCGAACTCGGCCCGCAAGAACGATCCCACCGACGTCGGCTGGAGTCAAAACGGCGCCGGGAAGTGGGTGAACCACAAGTATGGCTTCGGCGTGGTGGACGCAGCCGCGGCGGTGAACCTCGCGAAGACGTGGACGAACGTCGGGCCCGAGGTGTCGGCGAGTTCGGGCACGATCACGGTGGGGCGGGCGATCCCGGACAACAACGCCACCGGCATCACCTCGTCGTTCACGCTGGGCGCCGACATCCGCATGGAGTCGGTGGAGATCGTGTTCTCGGCGACCCATGCCCGCCGCGGCAACCTGCAAGTGGTATTGACCGCGCCATCGGGCACCAAGTCGGTGCTCGCGGAAAAGCACGCCGACACCGGCGCCAACTATTCCGGTTGGGTGTTCTCCACGGTTCGCGACTGGGGTGAGTCGTCGAAGGGCACCTGGACGCTCACGGTCTCCGACCTGACGAGCGGCACGACGGGCACCTTCGGATCGTGGGCGCTCAACGTCTACGGCACCGCGCTGCCCGCTCCGCCGGGCACGCAGTCGGTGACCGTGTCGGCTGGGCAGACGGTCGCCGACGTCAACTTCGGCGTGCGATCGACCGCGCCGGCGACGCCGACACTCGGCACGACAGGCGTGTTGGCGGGAGTGTCGACGACCTATGGCACGCCGTCGGGCGCGACGCAGATCACGGTGACGGGCACGAATCTGTCGGCCGCAGTCACGGCCACCGCACCGGCCGGTTTCGTGGTCTCGAGCGACGGCACGACGTTTGGTGCCACAGCCACGTTCACCCCGACGGGCGGTGCGGTGAACGGCACGGTGTACGTGCGGCTGCCCGCCGCGACCGCCGTGGGCACCTATTCGGGCGACGTGACCCTGTCCTCGGCCGGGGCGGCCGACGTCGTGGCTGCCATGCCGTCGAGCACGGTGACGAAGAAGACACTGACGGTGCGGGCCGACGACGCGTCCCGTTTGCTCGACGAGGCGGATCCCGCCTTCACCGCCACGATCACGGGCTTCGTGAACGGTGAGACGGCAAGCGTGCTTTCCGGGGCGGCCAGCCTGGCGACTCCTGCGACGGCAACGAGCCCGGCGGGCGCCTACGCGATCACGGCCGCGGTCGGCACGCTCGCGGCGGCCAACTACGACTTCGCCTTCACCGCCGGCACGCTGACGATCGACGACACGCTCGTCTTCGACGTGGCCAGCGGGCAGACGGTCACGCCGGCCGCGGGCCGCTCGGGGGCGCTCAAGGTCGTGAAGCGTGGCCTCGGCACGCTCCTGTGGAACGTGGCAAGCGGCCACACCGGCACGACGACGGTCGAGGCCGGCACGCTCATCGTGGCCACGGGCGATGCCTTGGCCTCGAGCGTGGTGACGGTGCTCTCCGGCGCGACGCTCACGGTGAACGCGGGCGTTACGATGCGGGCTCCGAACCTCACGCTCGCCGGCGGCACGCTCGACGGCACGGGGGCCACGCTCCTGGTCAACGCCACGACGGGCATCGGCACGTTCGTGATCACGTCCGGTGCCGTGGCGGGCTCGCCTCGGCTGGTGGTGAGCGGCAACGGCGCGGTGGTGCTGCCGAACGACCGGCGGCAGGCCGTGGCCCTGACCGCGCTCACGGTCGATTCGGCCAGCGGCGGGCGGCTCGACATCGGCAAGGGACGGATCGACGTCGCCACCGGCGGGATCACGGCCGCGGATCTGCGGGCCGCCCTCGTCGCCGGCCGCACGGCCGGGGGCACGTTTGCGGGCACTGCCGGCATCGTGACCAGCGGCGGCAAGGCATCGCCGAGTTCGGCCAATCCGGCGGTCGGCTACCGCGTGTTGAGCAGCGGCGCGGCAGTCGTGGCCTGGGCTGCCTACGGCGACGCGAATCTCGACGGACAGGTGAACATCACCGACGTCAATCTCATGAACAGCGGCGGCAAGTATGGCCAGGGCGTGTCGACGAATGCGGTCTGGGCCCAGGGTGACTTCAACTACTCCGGGGGCGTGACGCTGACGGACGTCAACTTGTTCAACGGTGCCGCCCTGTTCGCCGCGGGTTCCTATCTGCCGGTGGCCCCGTCGTCCACGACGCAGTCGACCGCGATCTCGCCCGACGTGTGGGCCGCGTACGCGCTCGAGACCCAGAACCAACAGACCAAGAAGCGTTGACATGTCGATGCCCCGAGGCGGCCGACACGTCCGGCGGGCGAGACGAACACGTCAACGGACCTTCGTCGAGCCCCTCGAGCCGCGGCGGATGCTCGCCACGCTCGTGGCCGACGTGATCGGCGGCACCGCGGACACGGTTCTCACGGGCGTCGTCTACGAGGATCTCGACGCCGACGGCGTGCGCGACGGCGGCGAGGACGGCATCCCGGGTTGGACCGTCTACCTCGACCTCGACAACAGCGGCACGCGGAACGCTGACGCCGCCGGGATGCTCGAGCCGGCGTCCGTCACGGACCAGGACGGCACGTTTTTCATCAACCGGCTCAAGCCGGGCAGCTACCGGGTGGCGGAGGCGGTTGCGGCCGGCTGGATTCCCACGGCTCCCGTCTTCAGGGATCTCACGATCCTCAAGGACAAGGAGGCGAAGGTCGACTTCTTCAACTTCGGCCCCGGCACGATCGTCGGCACCGTGTGGAGCGATCTCGACGACGACGGCGAGCGGAGCGTCGATGCGACGACGGGTGAATTTCTCGATCCCGGGTTGCCGGGCTGGACGCTGTTCCTCGACCTCGACGACGACGGCCTGCCCGGTGCGTCAGAACCGACCGCGGTCACCGATGTCGACGGCCGTTACACCTTCACGGGGCTCGCCGCCGGCGACTACGAGGTGACGGAGATCCTTCCCGACGGCTGGGATGTGACGCGCGGTCACGACGTGCGGCAGACGGTCGCGGTCGCCGCGCTCGCCATGTCGACACGCGACTACGGCAACGTGAGCCTCGTCAACGGCGGGCTGCGGGGCGTGGTCTGGAACGATGCCGACATCGACGGCGTCCGCGCGACCGACCCGGATACGGGCGCCTTCACGGAGCCGGGCCTCGGCGGGTGGACGGTGTTCCTCGATCTCGATCGCGATGGCGTGCTCGGGGTCGACGCCCTCGGCACGCCGACGGAGCCGGTCGCGACCACCGACGCCGCCGGCCGGTATGGGTTTACGAGCCTGCCGGTGGGTGATTACGAGGTCACGGTCGTGCTGCCACCGGGCTGGGACACCTCACCCCTGTTCGATGCGCGGCAGACCGTGAGCGTGGTGGTCGGCAGGCCGGCCCTCGCCGCCGATGTCGCCGCCTTTACGGCTCTCAATGGCGGGATACGTGGCGTGGCTTGGAACGACGTCAATCGCAACGGGCGACGCGACACCGATGCCGCGGGCGAGTTTCTCGAGCCGGGCCTGGCGGGCTGGTCGGTGTTCCTCGATCGCGACGGCGACGGGCTGCCCGGGCCAGGCGAGCCCGTCGCGACCACCGACGGGGCCGGCGGCTACGCCTTCGCCGATCTGCAGGTCGGGACGTATGAGGTGCGCGAGATCCTGCCGTCCGGCTGGGAGCCGGCCACGGGCTTCGCCGACTCGGTGTCGGTCCGTGTGTATTCCGGCACCGAGGCCGTGGCCCCCGACTTCGCCAACGTCGACGCGCTCGCCGTGAGGCCCGCCACGGTGCGCGGCACGATCTGGAACGACGAGGACGGCGACGGCCTCCGGGATATCGGCGAGGGGGGCCGCGCGGGGCAGGCCGTGTTCGTGGACCTCGATCGCGACGGCCAGTTCGACGCGGGCGAGCCATCGACGACGTCGGCCGCCGACGGCGGCTACACGCTCACCGGCGTCGTGCCCGGTTCCGTGTCGATCGTGGCCGCCGCAGCGACCGGCTGGCGGCCGACGGCGCCGGTGTCACGGGTGCAGGTGGTGGCTCCCAGGAACGGCGACTCGCTCGTGGGCGTCGACTTCGGCTTCACCCCGATCCGCGACGTTTCCCTGGCGGGCACGATCTACCTCGATGCCGACGGCGACGGGATCCGTGACGTGGGCGAGCGCGGACTGGCCGGCATCGCCGTCTACCTCGACACCAACGGCAACGGCGTGGCCGACTCGGGCGAGCCGACGACGGCCACGTCGGCCGATCTCTTCTACACGCCCACGGTGGACGAGGCGGGCGGGTGGTCGTTCACGCACCTCGCGGCCGGGACCTACACCGTGCGGATCGAACTGCCCGCCACGCTCTCGGGAACGCCCGCCGCGCGGCTCGTGCATGCCGTGTCGGTGGTCGCCGGGGAAGCCCGGGCGGGCCTCGATACCGGCGCTATCCCGCGGCCGACCGCGCTCCGCGGCACGGCCTTCGACGACGCCGATGGCGACGGTGGGCGGGATCCTGGCGAGCCGGTCCGCGCGGGAGTGACCGTGTTCGTCGACCTCGACCGCGACGACGTGCTCGATGCGGATGAGCCCACCACGACCACGGCCGCCGACGGCGGGTATGCGTTTGTCGGCCTGACGCCCGGCGGCTACGTCGTCCGCGAGCGGGTCGAGGACGATCGCGAGGCGACGTCTCCCGCCACCCTCGGCGGCACGCTCTGGCCGCCCGGCGCGAGCAAACCGGCCACGGGTCTGGTCAGCCCGACGGAGATCGCGGCGACGCTCGCGGCCGGCGAGTCGCTGCGGCGCACGGTGACCATCACGCTGCCCGGTTCCGGCGCGCTCACGAACCTCGTCGACGTGTTTCTGCTCTTCGACGACACCGGCAGCTTCGTCAACAACAGCCCGATCGTGCGGGCCGCCTTCCCCGCGATCATGGCGCAGCTGCTCGGCGCGCTGCCCGGCATCGACCTCGGCTTCGGCGTGGGCCGCTTCGAGGAGTATGCTAATTTCGCCTCCGAGTACGGCACCGGCCGACCGTTCATCCTCAATCAGCCGATCGTCGCGGCGACCACGACCGGGGCGACGGCCGCGATCCAGGCGGCCCTCGACCGCACCACGCCGGGCTATGGCGGCGACCAGCCCGAGACCGACATCGAGGCGCTCTTCCAACTCGTGACCGGCGCCGGCTTCGACGGCAACGGCAACGGTTCGACCCTTGACAGTGGTCCGGCGGGCCTGGCCGCCACGCAGCTTTCCCCGGGAACGAGCGGCGACGTCCCTGCGTTTGCCTCGTTCCGCCCCGATCCGGCGGGCGGGGTGCTCGCCGCGTCGGGCACGGTGGGCGGCGGCGGCTTCCGGTCCGGCGCCCTGCCCGTGGTCCTTCTCGCCACCGACACCGGCTTCGCCTTCCAGCCGAAGGGGGAGACCGTCATCGCGGGAGCCAACGGCGTGTCGCTGCCGCTGGCCGCGCTCGGCGGCACGTCGCGGTCCACGACGCCGCGGGCCGCGGGCGCGGGCCTGCAGGAGACGGTGACCGCGCTCAACGCGCTGGGCGCGCTCGTCATCGGCCTGGGCACGAATTCCCAGGCGACCGTCGACCCGCGGCAGGGGCTCGAGGCGCTCTCGAAGCTCACCGGAGCCGTCAACCGCTCGGCGGCGACGATCGCCAACGGCACGGCCGACGCGATCGCGCCGGGCGATCCGCTGTATTTCCAGATCGCCTCCGGCTTCGCGGCCAGCGTGGCCGACGGCGTGGTCAATGCGATCCGCAACGCCGTCACGAGCGTCGCAGTCGACGTCACGGTGCAGGCGTCGGATCCACGAGTGCGGATCGTGAACCACTCCGGCGTCGCCCGCGGCGTCGCTGCGGGCCAGACGGCGACGTTCGACGTCGAGTTCACGGGCGACGGCATCCCGCGGCGCTTCGACCTGCAGTTCGTTCGCGAGGGGACGAACGTCGTGCTCGGCTCGATCCCGGTCGTTCTCGGCACGCCCGTTCCCGGCGACTGCTACGACTTCGAGGAACTGGAGGACGGCGAGGACTCCCCGACCCACGATTTCGGCAGCCGGGCCCGCGCGGTCGCGGCCGCGATCCACGCGACGGGCACGCTGGAGGCCTGCGCCGGGCTGGTGGGAACGGCGTCGCCGCCGCGGACGGTGGGCGTGGCCGGGTCGAATCTCACGGCCGCGATCGTGGCCACGGCGCCTGCCGGCTTCGAGGTGTCGAGCGACGGCAGCACGTTCGGCCCGACGGCCACGTTCGCGCCGGTCGCGGGCGCCGTCGCCGGCACGCTCTCGATCCGACTCGCGGCCTCGGCCGCCGTCGGCACCCACTCGGGCGACGTGACGCTCGCATCGACGGGCGTCGCGACGGTCATCCTGGCCGTGCCATCGAGCACCGTCACCGATGAAGTGGTGTTCGACGTCGCCGCTGGGCAGATGGCGTCGAGTTTGGTAAGTCAGTCGGGCGCGATCAGGATCGTGAAACGTGGTCTCGGCACACTCACGTTGAGCGTGCCGAGCGGGCATACCGGGACGACGACCGTGGAGGCCGGCACGCTCGTGGTCACCGCCGACGATGCCCTCGCCGCGAGCGCTGTCACGGTGCATTCGGGCGGCACGCTCAAGGTCGACGCCGGCGTGACCATGCGGTCGCCGTCGCTCACCCTCGCCGGCGGCACGCTCGACGGCACCGGTGCCACGATCCTCGTCAACGCCGCCACCGGCATCGGCACGTTCGCGATCACGTCGGGTGTCGTGACGGGCTCGCCGCGGCTCACGGTCAGCGGCAACGGCCTCGTGACGCTGCCGACCGACCGCCGGCAGACGGTGGCGCTCACGGCCCTCACGGTGGACCAGGCCACGGGCGGCAAACTCGACATCGGCAAGGGCCGGATCGACGTGGTGGCGGGTGGCATCACGGGGGCTGCCCTGCGGGCCGCGCTCGTCGCCGGCCGCAACGCGGCCGGGGGCGGCGGGTTCAACGGCGCCTCCGGCATCATGACGACCGGCGGCAAGGCGTCGGCGAACATGGCGAATCCGGCGGTGGGCTACCGCGTGTTGTCGAGCGGCGCGGCGGTCGTGGCCTGGGCGGCGTACGGCGACACGAATCTCGACGGCCAGGTGAACTTCTCGGACATCCAGCTGATCAACACGGGCGCGAAGTACGGGGCGGGGGCGTCGACGGGCGCGGTGTGGTCGCAGGGCGACTTCAACTACTCGAACGGCGTGAACTTCACCGACATCAACCTGCTCAACACGGCCGCGCTGTACGGTTCGGGTTCGTACCTGCCGACGACGCCGTCG
>CAIXGY010000088.1 GCA_903919035.1 uncultured Planctomycetaceae bacterium
CCCCAGAGCGTGTCGCGGAGCATCTGCGTGATCGCCCCGTGGAGCATCGGACCCCGCCACACGACCGCCTCACCGGCCGGCACGAGGAAGCCCATCGACATGACCGGCATCGAGCCGGCGCCAACTGCCAACCGCATCGGCACGATCTTGCCGTCCTCGATCTGCGGACGGCCCGCGAGGCCGAGCAGGTGGGGCACGCTCGGACCGTAGACGTCGGCATCGAGCAGTCCCACCCTGCTGCCGGCCCGCGCCAGGCCAATCGCGATGCTCGCCGCGATCGTGCTCTTGCCCACGCCCCCCTTGCCCGAACCGACCGCGATCACGCTCTTGGCCTCGAGGCCGATCTGGCCGAGTTTGCCAGGAGGTCGGTCGTGGGGCACGAGCGCGACCGCGACGTTTCCAGTCTGTGGAAACCGCGTGCGGAGCGCCTCCTCGATCCTGGCCCGCGTGGCTGCCCAGAGGATCGCCGAGTGGGTCGTGAGGCCGACCGTGACGGCGATCCCCGCTGGACCAGCCTCGATGGCGTGGATCTGCCCCATCTGCGTGAGCGGCCGACCCGACTCCGGGTCGGCGATGTCGGCCAGGACGGCGGTCACGGCGATGGTGTCGACGACGGTGGTCACGATCTGCGGCTCAGTGGGTGACGGCGGTGACGTCGAGTGTGGAAGACGGCGGCACGCTCGTGGTCGCCGCCGGCATCGCACCCGAGACGGCGTCGCCCGCCAGCGTCGCCCACGCGAACAGCGACGAGGGCCGCACCGTCACCGCGGCCACGATCACGAGGCAGGCCAGCATCGCGATGCCCGCGGCGAGGCCGCCATCGGACTGCACGCCGCGTCGCGACGACTTGAAGTACATCGCCGCGATGATCCGCAGGTAGTAGGCCGCCGCGATGGCCGCATTGACGGCGAGAACGATCGCGAGGCCCACGAACCAGGTGCGGCGGCCACCGGCCGCCAGCGGCACGGTCCAGTCGACCTCGAGCGCCGAAGCCGCCAGCGACAGCTTGCCCCAGAACCCCGGCAGCGGCGGAATGCCGGCGAGCGAGAGCAGGAACACGGCGATCGCGAAGGCCGCCACTGGATTCGTGCCGGCGAGACCATCGAGATCGTCGACGGTGGAGATCTCCTCACGGGGGGGGCGCGGGCCGTCGCCGCTCGCCCACTGCGGCCAGCGGTGGCCGAGGTACGCGACCGCGCCGAAGACGCCGATCGTGGCCGGCGCATATGTGGCGAGGTAATAGAGCGCGGCCGACATGCCGCCGAGCGCACCGGTCCAGAGCGTGGCGAGGTCGCCTCCGGCTGCCTGGGGCGGTGCGGGTGCCGCCCGCGTGGCGGCTGCGGCCGCGGCCACCGCCACGCCGACGAGCAGATAGCCCGAGTGGGCGATCGACGAGCAGGCCAGCAGCCGACGCAGGTTGCGCTGCCAGAGCGCCATCACGTTGCCCACTGTCATCGTCACCGCGGCGAGGATGGCGATGAGTTGCCAGGCGAGGTCGAGATGGGCCGCGGCCGCCGGGCCCACGCTGCCGGCATCGGGGCCCACGGCCGGTGCGATGCCCAGGGCGACGAGCCGCGCCAGCACGACGAGACCAGCGACTTTGGGGAGCGTCGAGAGCAGCGCCGCGTTGCCGGGACCGGTGCCTTCGTACACGTCGGGCGCGTAGAAGTGCATCGGCACGGCCGCAAGCCGGAATGCCGCCCCGACGGCCGCGAGGCCGAGCGCGGCCGGCACGAGCGCCAGTGCCATGCCGGTCGAGCCGTCGCTCGCCCGCAGTCGGGTGGCGATGTGCTGGAGGTTGGTCGAGCCGCCGATCCCGTAGAGGCAGACGACCGCGTAGAGAAACAGTGCCGACGCCACGAGCGACAGGAAGAAGTACTTGAGCGCCGCCTCCTGGCCGCGGCCGTCGATCCGCTTGAGGCCGAGGAGCACGTACGTGGGAATCGACACGAGTTCGAGGCCGGCGAAGAGGAGCACCAGGTCGCCCGCACAGGCCACGAGCGAGAGGCCGGCGAGCAGGAGCACAAACGTGCCCGCCTCCTCGCAGGTGCCACCGCGATGCACCCCCGGGCCGCGGGTCGCCGCCGCCTGGAAGACATCACCGGCCTGCACGAGGGCCACGAGCGCCCCGAGTGCGAGCACCACCTGGCGAACGAATGTCGAGAAGGCATCGACCACGACGCCGCCCGATGCGGTCACCGCACCGTCGACGGCTTGGCAGCCGCCGAGCATGGCCGCAGCCGCGATCCCGGCCAGGGCCACGAGCCAGCCGTGGCGGAGTCCGAGAAACGCGCCGCCGAGGTAGGCGACGAGCGCGGCACCCACGAGGGCGATCTCCGGAGCGACGAGGACGAAGGTTTCGAGCGAGGTGGCGGGCATCTGTCAGGGAATCCGGGCGACCTGGGCTGGGGGCTGGAGGGCGTCCATGCGGGCCGCGAACGCCGCGGCCGAATCGGTCGCGGCGGCGCGGACGGCCGGAGAGACCGGAGCGAGGAACGTGGCCGGGACGAGGCCGATCCACAAGACGAATACCGCCAGTGGCGCGAGGGCGGCCCATTCGTGCCAGGCGAGATCGCAGCGTTCGACTGGGGCCTCGTGACCGTGCCCGGCGTGAGCGAGGTCGCCGGGGCCGACGTGACCGCCGTGAACACCATGGCTCGCATGACCCCCATGACCGACAGCATGGGACTGGGCGGCACCCCGCGGCGGCTCACGCGACGGTCCGAAGAGCACCCGCTCCACCGCCCACAGCATGTACCAGGCGCCGAGCACCACGCCGGCCACGCCGCAGAGGGACATCGCGAGGTAGAAGGTCTGCCACGCGGGTGCCACGCCCGACCACGCGCGTTGGAACGAGCCGGCGAGGATCATGAACTCGCCGACGAAGCCGTTGAGGCCAGGCAGGCCGATGCTCGAAAACGTGAACAGCACGAACATCGCCGCCAGCCACGGGGCCTTGGCGGCCACACCACCCAGATTCGGAATGCTCCGGGTGTGGAAGCGCTCGTAGATCATGCCCACCAGGGCGAAGAGCCCCGCGGACGCGAGACCGTGGTTCACGAGCTGAAGGTTCGCTCCCTCGACGGCCACGGGCGTCAGGGCGAACAGGCCCATCACGACGTAGCCCATGTGACTCACCGACGAGTAGGCGACCAGCCGCTTGAGGTCGGTCTGCACCAGCGCCACCAGTGCGCCATACACGATGCCGAGGGCACCCAGGCCGAACAGCCAGGGGGCGGCGACGGCGGTGGCCTCCGGCAGCATCGGCAGCGAGAACCGCAGGAAGCCGTAGATGCCGATCTTGAGGAGCACGCCGGCAAGATCGACCGAGCCGCCGGTCGGCGCCTCGACGTGGGCCAGCGGGAGCCACGTGTGCACCGGCACGATCGGCACCTTCACGGCGAAGCCCGCGAGCAGCGCCAGGAACACGACCATCTGCAGCCAGCCCCCCGCGGCCGACATCGGCAGCGGGTGGGCCGCCAGCGAGTCGGTCAGTCCCTGGATGTCGAACGTCACGACGCCGCTTTGGGAAGCGTTCCACAGCACGATGACGAGCAGGCCGAGAAAGGTGAGCAGGCTGCCGGCGAGCGTGTACACGAAGAACTTTGCCGCCGCCTTCCGCCGCTCCTCGTGTCCCCAGATGCCGATCAGGAAGAACAGCGGCACGAGGGTGAATTCGAAGAACACGTAGAACAAGATGACGTCGCGGGCCGCGAACACCCCCAGCATCGCCGCCTCGAGCACGAGCAGCAGGACGTAAAACCCGACGGGTCGGTCGGTGATCGCCTGCCAACTCACGAAGACGGCGGTGACCGACAGGAGGGCGGACAGTCCGAACATCCACAGCGACAGGCCGTCGAGCCCCAGCGACAGCCGCACGTCGAACACCCCGCCGGTCAGCCACGGTGCGTCGATGGCCGCGAAGGCCGCTCCGGGCGGCGGCGGGGCGGCGAGAAATCGCAGCACGAGCCACGCCGCCAGCGCCAGCGTGACGATGGCCGTCACCGCGGCGCTCTGCCGGACTGCCGGCAGGCCCCGGGCACGCAACAGCCAGGCCACGACCGCGCCGACGAGCGGCGCGGCGATCACGAGGACCAGATGGGAGGCCGCACTGAAGCCGGTCGGTGACAGGAAGTCGGTCATGGGAATGAGCGTTCGGGAAGAGGAGTCAGCCGGTCAGTCGCCACCAGAGCGCGGCGATCAGCAGCAGCGCCCCGAGCGCACCGCCGACGGCGTAGCGCTGCAGAAGGCCCGACTGTGAACGGCGGACGATGGCCCCGAGCGCGACGGGGATGCGGCCGACAAAGTCGACGAGGCCGTCGATCGCGTACCGATCGAAGGCCGCCGCCAACCCGGCAAGCACCTGGAGGGGGCGGACGACGAGGGCCGCCTCGATCTGGTCGAGGTAGAAGCGGTTGGCGAACAGCGTGCCGAGCGGACCCAGGAACCGTTCCATCTGTGGGCCGTCACTGCGGCGGCCGAGGTGACCGAAGGCCGCGACCACGATGCCGAACGCCGCGGCGAGCGAGCCCTGGATCGCGAGATCCCAGTGGAAGGCGTGGGGAGCGGCGGTGGCCGCGATCACCGGTGTGGCCAAGGACGGCGTCTTGGCGAGGAAGTCGGCGAGCAGGTGCGTCGCGAAGAGCCACCACCCGGCCACCGCTGACGCCACGGCGAGGATCACGAGCGGGAGCGTCATGACCGGGGGCGACTCGTGGGCGTGGTGTCCCGCCTCGTCGGGCACGCGGGTGGGGCCCGTGAACGTCATGAACACGGCGCGGAACGTGTAGAAGGCCGTGAGGCCGGCAGTGACGAGCGACATCCAGAAGAGCACCCGCCAGGTGCCGGGGGCATCGAGCGCGTCGAGCCCGACCGTCTCGGGCAGCGGACGACCAGCGGCGATCTCGGCGGCCGTCGGCGTGACGCTCGCGAGCCGGTACGGCGAGGATCCGCCGCCGGCGTGGCCATCGGCGTGGTGTCCGGAGCCATGCGTTCCGTGAGCGTCGGGCCAGCCCTTCGCGTGCAGGGTCGCGAGAATCTCGTCCTTGCTGAAGAAGCCGGCGAACGGGGCAACGCCGGCGAGTGCGAGGGATCCCACGAGGAACGTGGCCGCCGTCACGGGCATGATCCGGCGCAGGCCGCCGAACCGACGCATGTCGATCACGCCACCCATCGAGTGCATCACCGAGCCCGCACCGAGGAACAGGAGCGCCTTGAAGAATGCGTGGGTGACGAGGTGAAAGATCGCCGCGGTGAATCCGAGGAGGGTGCCGGTGCCGAGGCTCGCGAACATGTAGCCGAGTTGGCTGATCGTGGAATAGGCGAGCACCCGCTTGAGGTCGTTCTGCATCGTGCCGATGAGGGCGGCGACGAGAGCCGTCGTGGCGCCCACGACCGACACGGCCGTGAGCGCCCCCGGGCAACCGACGAAGAGCGGCGCGCACCGGGCGATCAGGTAGATGCCCGCCGTGACCATCGTCGCCGCGTGGATCAGCGCGCTGGCCGGCGTGGGGCCCTCCATCGCGTCCGGCAGCCAGACGTGGAGCGGCAACTGCGCGCTCTTGCCACAGGCGGCAAGCAGGAGCAGCAGGCAGATCGCCGTGCCCACGGCTCCTCCCACGACGGCGGAGGCGTCGGCCAGTCGCAGTTGGCCGAGGATGCCCGGCAGCGGCGCGGTGTCGACGAGCGTCGTGTCGTGGAAGTTGAGCGTGCCGTAGGTCATCCAGAGGAGGAATACGGCCACCGCGAGACCGAAGTCACCCACGCGGTTGACGAGGAACGCCTTCTTCGCCGCCCTGGCGGCCTCGGGCTTCGAGAACCAGAAGCCGATGAGCAGGTAGCTGCAGGCGCCCACCGCCTCCCAGAACACGTAGACGAGCAGGAAGTTGCTCGCGGCCACCAGCATTGACATCGAGAACACGAAGGCCGCGACGAGCGCGAAGAACCGCGGGTAGCCGGGATCGCCGTGCATGTAGCCGATCGAGTAGACCGCGACCAAGAGGCCGACGCAGGTGATGACCGCGAGCATGACGGCCGTGAGCGGGTCGAACCGCAGGTCGACGCCGAGCGTGAGCGGCAACGAGTTCGGACGGTCCGCGGCCCTGGCCGCCAGATCTTCCCCCGCCGCCGCGGCGGGCGTGCCGGCCGCAGGGGCGTAGGCGTCGGAGACGCTGGCCCACTGCCAGAGTGGCACGATTCGTTCGTATGCGGTGATGGCGGCCGGGCCGTGGGTGGTCGACTCGGTGACGAGCACCTCTCGGGCCAGCCCCACGAGCAGCGAGACGGCCACCACCGCCGCCGCCCCGATGGAGAGCAGGGCCGGCCAGTGGGCGTGGCGACCGAGCAGACGACCGAGGAGCACGGTGACAACCGCGCCCGCGAGCGGCAGGGCAGGCACGAGCACGAGCAGGCTGGTGGGATCGAGATCGGGCATGGGATCGGAGCGGAGGGGGGGTCAGACGTGCTCGCGCTGGAGGGCGGCATCCTCGTCGGCGGCAGGCAGGACGCCCGCCGGAGTGAGCCGGGGGAAACGCTGGATAGACGCATCGACCGGCGGCAGCCCGTGGTCCACCACGCGCGGCAGGTTCGACTCGCGGAGCGATTGCCAGGCCGCCGCGTCGAGTCGGCCCGTGCGCGCGAAGGCGTTGAGCACGAAGACGAGGGCCACGGCCGCCTCGCAGGCGGCCACCGTGAGCACGAGGATCACGAGCACATGGCCGCCGAAGTCGCCGTGGTGACGGCTCCAGGCCACGAGGCTCACCGAGATCCCCTGGAGCATGAGTTCCGCCGACAGGAACATCACGATGAGATTGCGCCGGGCCAGGATGCCGACCAACCCGAGGGCGAAGAGGATCGCGCCCACGGTGAGGCCATTCTGCAGGAGGGCGAGGCTCGTCATCGCGCGGCCCTCCGCGGCGCGAGTTCACCCGAGTGGTCGCCGGCCCGCGCGACCACGGCGATCGAGCCGATCAGGGCCACGAGCAGCAGAACGCCCGCCACTTCGACCGCCAGCAGATGACGGCCGAAAAGCTCACCGCCGAGTCGCGCCACCTGGTCCGTCACAAGCGGATCGCCGGCCGTGGTCGGGGCGTCCACGTCATCGACCCGTGGCGACGCCACCGCTGCGGCACGCGACGGCACCGCGCAGCACGCCGGCGGCTCGGACGACAGCCGGCCGATCGAGAGTGACAGCACGCCGAGCATCACGGCGCCGGCCACCGCCGACAGCAGCGGTTCGTTGGAGACGCGGTCGTAGGGGGCCATGCCCGTGGGTTGGGCGAGCATGAGCACGAACAGGAACATGACGAGAATCGCGCCCGCGTAGACGACGATGGTGGCCACGCCGAGAAACTGCGCCCCGAGCACGAGCAGCACTCCGGCCACGCCGAGCAGGGCCAACGCGAACCAGATCGCCGCATAGACCGGCGATCGCGAGGCGATGGTGGCCGCGGCCGAGACGACGGCCACGAGCGACACCGTCAGGAAGACACCCTCCTCGCCCACGCTGCCCAACCGCCGGCCCGCGGCGATGAAGCCGGCCAACGCGACGGCCCCGAGCAGGCCGCCGAGCCAGCGGGCCGTCCGCTCCCGGCGGCCCCCCTGGCCGCGGGGGAGCATGAGGTAGAGGCCTGCAGCGGCGGAGGTGACGGCCGCCGCGAGGAGCGTGCCGGGCGCGATGGACGGCAGGGCGATCGCGATCACAAGGTGCCTCCGAGAGCGGTCGACTTCGCCGGCTCGGCGTCCTTCGTCATGTCGTAGACGCTCAACAGCTTCTCCTTGTCGAAGATCATCTCCTCGCGGCTCTTGCCCGTGAGGTCGAGGAGGCTCGTGAGCTCGATGGCATCGACCGGGCAGGCCTCCTCGCACATGCCGCAGAAGATGCAGCGGAGTTCGTCGATCTGGAAGCTCTCGGGATACTTCTCGCGATCGGGCCATGGGCTTTCGGTGGCCACGATGTCGATGCAGTGCGCCGGGCAGGCCGTCGCGCAGAGGAAGCAGGCCACGCACTTGACCCGCCCCGCCTCGTCACGATTCAGCCGGTGCACGCCACGGTAGATGAGCGGGTTGCCCACCTGCGGACGCTGCTCCGGAAAGCTGACGGTCACCTTCGGGCTCACGAGGTGTCGAGCGGTGGTCGTGAGCCCGCTGACGAACAGCGGCAGGTAGAGCCGTTCCGCGAGGCCCAGCGGCTTCTCTTCGAGCCAGGTGATCGACGGGTCGGTGGGCTTCATGTCAGGTCTCCGCCAGTTCGTGTTCCACGTCGAGCGGGCCGTGCGTGAGGATCGGCGTGTTGTCGGTGCCGGACGGCGTGAGCAGGCCGGCCGCGATCCAGCCGACGAAGAACACGACCCAGGGCGCCACGAGCGCGACCGTCCGCCCCATCCCGTCGCCGAGCGCGGCGACCAGTTGCGGCCGAAACTCCTCGATCGTGGCGACGGTCACGAGGTTCGCCAGGCCCAGCGGCAGCATGACCTTCCAGGCGAGGTTCATGAGTTGGTCGAACCGGAATCGCGGCCAGCTCCAGCGGACGAGCATGAAGAACAGAATGACACCGAGGATTTTGGCCGACAGCACGGCGAAGCGGACGAGCGCGACGACCCAGGTCTCGACGGGTCCCGAGCCCGTGACGCCCCACAGGTGCCAGCCGCCGAGGAACATGATCACGATCAGGAAGGCGGCCGTGACCATGTGGAGGAACTCTGCCACCAGAAAGAGCAGCAGCTTGATGCCCGAATATTCGGTGTGGTAGCCGCCGACGAGTTCCTGTTCCGCCTCGGGCAGGTCGAAGGGCAGCCGTGCCGCCTCGGCGAAACTGGCGACGAGAAACACGATGAAGCCCAGCGGCTGGGCGAACGCGTACCACACGCCGGAATCCGCCTGCGCGTTCATGATGGTGTCGAGCTTGAGCGAACCGGCCGCGAGCACGACTCCTAGGAGGCCGAGGCCGAGAGGAATCTCATAAGCCACGAGCTGTGCGCTGCTCCGCAGTCCGCCGAGAAAGCCGTACTTGTTGTTGCTCGCCCAGCCGCCCAGGAGCACGCCGTAGACGGCGATGCTCGAGAGGGCGAACACCCAGAGCACACCCACGTCGAGCCCCGGCGCGACGAGCAGCGGTTCCTCCCCGGTCAGCCCCAGTGCCGGAATCGGCGGAAGCGAACTGCCGAACGGGATGGCCGCGAAGATCGCCAGGGATGCAGCCAGGATGACGAGCGGCGCCGCCGTGTAGAGGACCTTGTCCACATGTTTCGGCGTGAAGTCCTCCTTGAGGATGATCTTGAGGCCGTCGGCGAGCGGCTGGCCGAGACCGAACAGCCGCACCTTCGTCAGCGGGATGCCGACGCGATTGGGTCCCTTGCGGTCCTGCACCCAGGCCGCCATCCACCGTTCGACGAGCACGAGGTACGCCGCCGCCGTCATCAGCCCACCGACGAGGAGCCCGATCTTCACGAGCGCGACGATCGTGGGCAGCGCGGGAAGGAATGAGCTCATGCGAGTTGCCTCACGCGGAGGTCCACGCCAGTCGCAGGCACCTCGCCTGCCAGGGCCGCAAACACCGCCGCCGACTCGGCGATCTGGCGGCGGACGGCGGCCGCATCGTAGAGCCCGCGACGGCCGAGCATGTTCCAGTAGAGTCGGCCTTCCGGCCAGACTCCGGCCGGCGGGCGGATCGCGGCGGCAAAACTCTGGGCATGGTGGGCCAGGTTGACCCATGTGCCGGCCCGCTCGGCGAATCCGGTCGCGGGCAGTCGCCACGTCGCGTGTTTCGTGAGCGGTGAGTCGAAGAAGTCCTGCACCACCAGCCGCGACAGGCCGGC
>CAIXGY010000089.1 GCA_903919035.1 uncultured Planctomycetaceae bacterium
GAACTCGCGGGCATCGAGAACGCCCTGGAGCGGATGAAGGCCGGCACGTACGGCGTGTGCGAGGTGTGCAGCGGCAAGATCCCGATGGCCCGCCTCAACGCCCTGCCCTATGCCACCATGTGCATCGACTGCCAGCGCGAACTGGAGCGGTCGGGCGCCTCCGCGGAGAGCCTCCGCGAGTCGGTGGAAGAGCGGCGGGAGGAGGCAGTGGGCGGCGAGATCGACCTGTAGCACGGCTTTCCCCGCTCCTGAAAGAGACTGCATGGCCGTCCCGTCCAGGTCGCTCCACGAGCGACTCGCCACGTGGCTCGCGGCCTGGGCGCTCGTCGCCCGCGGGGTGACGCCCGCCGAGGAGCCCACCGTGCCGCTGGCGGTGATCGGGACGGTGGCGGAGGATCCGATCGATCCGATGCAGCGACCCCGGCTCTCCGCCGTCGAACGCGAGCGGCTCTACGACCAGGTCGCCCGCGACGCGGAGTTCCTCGAGCGGCAGGGACAGCAGTTGCGCCAGCTCGCCCGACTGCTGCAGCCGGCGGTCGTCCATATCGAAGCCCACAAACCGGCCCTGCGGCCGAAGTTCGGACGGGCCAGCGAGGACGAGACCGGCTCCGGGGTGATCACGACGATCGGCGACCGCACCGTCGTGCTCACCAACCGCCACGTCGTCGACCGGGCGATCCTCGACAATATCGTGATCCGCCTCGACGACGGTCGCGAACTCCGGCCCCTGCGGCTCTGGTCCGACGCCGGCACGGATGTGGCCGTCCTGGAAATCGACGGCGACGATTTCGCCACCGCCCGGATGGCCGCGGCCGACAGCGTGGAGATCGGCGACTCCGTGCTCGCCATCGGCAGCCCGTTCGGTCTCGCCCACTCGCTCACCCTGGGCATCGTGTCGGGCGTCGGTCGCCGCGACCTCACGCTCGCGAACGCGAGCGTGAAGTTCCAGGACTTCATCCAATCCGATGCGGCGATCAATCCGGGCAACAGCGGCGGCCCGCTCGTCAACATGCGGGGCGAGGTGGTGGGCATCAACACCTGCATCGCCAGCAACTCCGGCGGCTTCGAGGGGCTCGGGTTCGCGATCCCGATCGGCATGGTGATCTTCGTGGCCCGCCAACTCGTGGAACATGGAACCGTGACCCGCGGCTTCATCGGCGTGGCCCTCGACGGTGATTTCACGCAGACCGAGGCCCGGAGGCTGGGAATGGTGCGGGCGATCGGCGCGCGGGTCGAGAAGACGACGCCCGAGTCACCGGCCGCGCTGATCGGCATCCGCACCGACGACGTGGTCCTCGAGTTCGACGGCCGCGGCATCGAGGACGACGATCATCTCATGAGCCTGGTCAGCACCACACCGGTCGACTCCACGGTGGAGATCGTGATCTTCCGGGAGCGAGCCCGGGTGCCACTGCGGATCGCGGTCGCCCGCCGCGCCACCTTCGAGCCGTGACCGGTCCCGCGGGTCAGCCGCGGCTCACGTCGTGGCCGCGGCGGCGAGCCCGCGGAGCACGCAATCCTGGACCGCGGCCGCGTCGCAGCCGGTGAGCACGTCGGCGTTCGGACGCCCGCGGCGGATCTGGCGCCGGTCGATGACGAGCATGCCCGAGGTGAGTTCGCCGGTCACCTCGACGTCGGCCGTCACGGTGGTCCGCTCGAACAACTCCGGATTCGTCGCCGCCACGAGCCCCACCGCGTCGTGCAGGTGGATGCCCTCGCTGCCCAGGATCTGCCGCTGGGCCCTGAACGCATGGGTCAGCATGCCGCGCACGATCGCCCCGGCCCGCGACTCTTCGGCGGGCAACTGGTCGAGCACGTCGAAGCCGAGCAGCACCTGCCCGGTGGTCTCGAGCGGCACGAGTGTCTTGGTGACGGGCTCACGGATCACGTGCCGGGCGGCCGCGGGATCGCAATACAGGTTGAAGTCGGCGGTGGGCGTCGCATTGCCGCATCCGTGGAGCGTGCCGCCGCAGATGACGAGGTCGCCGATGACTTCCGCGATCGAGGGGTCGCGCTGGAGCACGCGGGCGAGATTCGTGAGCGGTCCGAGGGCCACGAAGGTGATCTCCCGCGGATGTGCCCTGAGGCACTCCCAGATGACCTTCTCCGAGGCATGCCCAGCGTGGAGGTTGACCCGGGGCAGATCGACGCCGCCCAGGCCGTCGGAGCCATGCACGCTGTACGGGCGGGCCGGGAGCGCCACGTCGTCGGGAGCCGCGCCCAGCCGCGGGAGGCGCGGCGGATCGAGGTAGGCCACGAGGGCCTGGACGTTGGCGGTCGCCTGCTCCGGCGGCACGTTGCCCCCGACCGCCGTGACGGCAACCACCTCCAACCGCGGGTCGAACAGCGCCATCGTCAGCGCGATCGCATCGTCGACCCCTGGGTCGACGTCGATGATGACCTTTCGGGGCGTGGTGGGCGGCGACACGCGAGGCGAGAACTCGATGGATGGATCCGGTGTATGCTTCGGGCGCGGCCCCGGCACGGCGAAATCCTAGCCGAAAGGCGACTTCGGAACGCGCGTGCGGCCGTGACCCCCGGCAGCCAGCCATGACCGACGGTGCGGACACCTCCGAGCGCCCCGGCCACGCCGTTCCGCTGGACGTCGAAGCCTGGGCCGCTGAGCTTCGCTTCGGCCGCCGCGTCGGGCCCGCCGACGTGCAGCGACTCGTCGACGGCGTCCTCGCCGGCACGGTGGATCTCGACGGCTTCGGCCGCTGGCTCGGGGCCCTCGCGGACGCGGGAGAGACGGCAGCCGAGATCGCCGGAGTCGCCGGGGCCCTCCGGCAGCGGATGGTGCGGCTGCCCGACGCCCCTCCCGGCCCGGTCGCCGACACGTGCGGCACAGGCGGCGACGGCTCCGGATCCTTCAACGTCTCGACCGCCGCCGCCCTCGTGGTGGCCGCGGCCGGACAGCCCGTCGCGAAGCACGGCAATCGCGCGGTCTCGAGCCGCACCGGATCGGCCGACGTGCTGGAACGACTCGGTGTGCGGATCGAAGCCCCTGGCGAGGTCGCGGCGGCGTGCCTCCGCGACCTCGGCATCTGCTTCTGCCTCGCGCCGGCCCATCATCCGGCGATGGCTCGGGTTGGAGCGCTGCGCCGGTCGCTCGGCCGGCCCACGGTGTTCAACCTGGTCGGGCCGCTGTGCAATCCCGCGGGGGCGAGCGTGCAGGTGATCGGCGCGGGGCGGGCGGCCGCCCGCGAACCGCTCGCCGAGGCGGCCCGCATGCTGGGCGCGAGTCGCGCGTTGATCGTCACCGGCCACGTCGGCGCGGCGGATCGCGTGTTCGACGAGGTCAGCCTGTTCGGGCCCACCGACGTGATCGACGTGAGCCCTGCCGCGACCGCGCGGTTCCAGTGGAGGCCCGAGGATTTCGGACTCGCGACGCTGGATCCGGCGCGACTGGTGGATCTCGAGGTGGACGGCCCGGAGGCCAGCGCGGCGGCGATCCGCGGCGTGTTCGGCGGCGAGCGGGGGCCGCGGCGCGACGTCGTGGTGCTCAACGCCGCCGCAGTGCTCTGGGCCGCGGGCCGCGCCTCCGACCCGGCCGCCGCCTGCGCGCGGGCCGCAGCGGCGATCGACTCCGGCGCGGCGGCCCGACTGCTCAACGCCTTCGCCGCCCGCTCACAGGCCGACGCCTGATGCGGCGTGGCGGCGGCTACCCGAGCGGCACTTCGAGTCCGTCATAGGCCAGTTCCACCGACTCGGGCAGGCGGGCTGCGACCTCCGCGTGCAGCACGTCGTGCGACATGTGGACGAGCAGCGTGCGGCGGGCGCCCACGCGGCGGGCCGCCTGCACCGCCTCGTCGAGCGAGAAGTGGGTGGGATGCTTTCGCGGCCGCAGGCCGTCGAGCACGAGCGTCTCGACACCCGCCAGCAGCGGCCACGTCTCGTCGGGAATGCCGTTGGTGTCGGTGCAATAGGCCAGGCTTCCGAAGCGGAAGCCGAGCACCGTCCACGGTCCATGCCGCAGCCGCAGCGGCACGACCCGCGCGCCGAGCAGGTCGAAGGGGTCGGTGCCGATCCGCTCGAACGACACGTCGGGCACGCCACCTCCGGCCGGCGGCGCCGTCTCGAAGGCGTAGTCGAAGGCCCGCCGAATCCGTGCCTCGACCCGCTCCTCGCAATACAGCGGGATCTTCCGCTTCGTGAGGAAGCAGAGCGGCCGCAGGTCGTCGAGGCCGTAGACGTGATCGACGTGATCGTGGGTGTAGAGCACGGCGTCGACCGCACCGATGCGCTCACGGAGCAGTTGGAACCGCACGTCGGGTGTCGTGTCGACGAGGAGCGTGCCTCCGGGCAGGCCGATGGCCACGCTCGTCCGCGTCCGCCGGTCGCGCGGATCGGAACTCGAGCAGGCCGGGCACGCGCAGCCGACCATGGGCACCCCGACGCTCGTGCCCGTGCCCAGGAACAGGAGGCTGCCGAGGGCCGGTCGGCGCGGACTCGAGGGGAGAGGGAGCGTCATGCTGGACGGCATCGGATGCCGGGCGGGCGGCGCGGGCGAAGCGGGCGGCATGATACCCGCGGCTCGGACCTGGCGGCGGCCCGCAGCGCCCCCAAACCCGCTCCCGGACGGGCGGCGGGTTTTTCCTTTGAACGGATCGGCGGATCGACATAGCCTCACAGGGAGAGTTCTCGTGTCGTCCGGTACCGCCCATGCACCCGTTCCCGAAGGGCGAAGGCGTCCCCGCCAGGGCCCTGCTGACCGCGGCGCTCGTCGCCCTCGCGGCGGTGCCGGTGGCGGCCGCCACGCTCGGCGTCCGCCCGGACTACGTCGCGGGGCCGTATCCGACGGGCCCCTTCACCTTCGTGAACCAGGCCGTCGGTGCCGGGATCTTCTACAACAGCGGCTTCCTCGGCGGCTCCGCGGTCATCGGCAACGTGGAGGCCGGCTACATCTGGGATGAACAGGAGGTGTTCGACCGCTCGGGACTCGGCCTCGGCCCGGCGGTCGAGCTGTACGTGGCCGGAACCGACGTCGACGGCGAGTACGACTTCCACGCCACGATGGTCGGCCACGTCCTCGCGGGCACGGGCTACGTCGCCGCCACCGGCAGCACGGCCGCGGGCTACTCCTACGTAGGCACGGGCCTGGCACCGCTGGCGCGATTGTGGTCGGGGGCGATCGCCACCGCCTACGCGACGAGCACGAATGCCATCGGCGTGTTCGACTCGACGCCGGCCTCGACGATCCCCGTGTACCGGCAGTTCTTCCAGGGCATCGCCGGCACCGCGTGCGACGTGATCAACAGCAGTTTCGGCTATGAAGACCCCGCGGCCCTCGCGCCCGAGTCGCTGGCCGTCGACGCCCTGGCCTTCCAGAACCCGACGGTGACGTTCGTGGCGTCGGCGGGCAACAGCGACACCGCCCCGGTCGGCGCTCCGGGCGCCTGCTACAACGGCATCACGGTGGGCAGCGTCGGGGGCACGAACTTCCGCACCCCGTCAGCCTTCTCGTCGCGCGGTCCGGTCGACTTCTACGACCCCGCGTCCGACACGCTGTTCGAGGGCGTGAGGGCGGCCGTCGACATCGCCGCCCCCGGCGAGAACGGCTTCCTGGCCGCCTACCTGGGGTCCACGGGGGGACTCGCGCCGCTCACGAGCATCACGCAGGATCCGTCTCCGACCGACCTCTACTTCACCAACGTCGACGGCACGAGTTTCGCGTCCCCCACCGTGGCCGGCGGAATCGCGCTCATGACGGACGCCGCCAAGGGGCTCCTCGGCATGCCCGCCACCGCCCTCGACGCGCGGGTGGTGAAGGCGGTGCTCATGGCCAGCGCCGCCCGCACCGAGGGCTGGAACAACGGGCAGGTCGTGGCCGGCGGCGTCACGCGGACGACGCAGGCCCTCGACTGGGCCACCGGTGCCGGGGCGCTCGACCTCACCGCGGCGGGCCGCCTCTACGTCGAGTCCACCACGCTCGACGTCACGAATCCGACCGGCGCGGTCATCGGCGCGAATGGCTGGGATCTGGGTACGGTGGCCGTGGGAGGCCACACCGACTATGCGTTCTCCGTGGCGTTCGGCGCCGCGACCGAACTGCAGGTGGCCCTCGATTGGTTCGCCGACGGAACGTTCGACGGCCTGACCGACACCGCCGCCCGGACCGCGTTCGCGAACCTGGATCTCCAGGTCTGGCGCATCGTCGGCGGGTCGTTCGCCGCGCTGGTGGCCGAATCGACGAGCCTCTACAACAACGAGGAGTTTCTCCGATTCACGCTCCCCGGCCCGGGACAGTACGGCCTCCGCGTGTCGCTCCCGGGCATGATCTACAACGTCGGGCTCTCGCCCATCGTCGATCAGACCTTCGGGCTCGCGTGGAACAGCATCATCGTGCCGGAGCCGGCCGCGGGGTTCGTGGCCGCCCTCGGGCTGGCGGTGGCGGCCGTGGTCTTCCGCCGCCGCAGGCCGGCGCCTGACGGGTGATCTCGCCGGCGATGCCGACCGGCGGATCGCGAGCCGCCTTGACCCCCGCGTCACTCGCCCGCGAGAATGCGTTTTGCCCCGCGTTTTCCCGGGGGGCCGTTCCCGGGCCCTGCCCCCAGTCCCCCCCTGCTGCTGCGATCCCCATGGAAACCCTCGAACGCCTCTGGGACGCGGTATCCAACGGCGCCGCCACCGTCGGCGACCGTGTGTCCCGCGGACTGACGGGGCTGTTCGGATCCGCCAACGCCCGTTTCCTGCGGCGGCTCGAGCCGAAGATCGAGGCCATCAATTCGCTCGAGGAGCGGTACCGCGCGATGAGCGACGCGGAACTCCGGGGGCAGACCCAGGAGTTCCGCCGCCGCCTGGCGGCCGGCGAGACGCTCGACGACATCCTCGTGGAGGCCTTTGCCGTCTGCCGCGAGGGGGGCGTGCGGTTCCTCGGCATGCGGCACTACGACGTGCAGCTCATCGGCGGCATGGTGCTCCACTCGGGGGCCATCGCCGAGATGGTGACCGGCGAGGGCAAGACGCTCGTCGCCACCCTCCCTGCCTACCTCAACGCCCTCGAGGGGAAGGGCGTCCATGTGGTCACCGTCAACGACTACCTGGCCCGCCGCGACATGGAATGGATGGGGCCGCTCTACATCGGGCTTGGGCTCACGGTGGGCGCGATCCAGTCGGGCATGGATTCCGGCGAGCGGCAGAAGGCCTACGCGTGCGACATCACCTACGGCACGAACAACGAGTTTGGATTCGACTACCTCCGCGACAACATGCGGATGGCGGCCCGCGGCGACGACCGCTTCCCCAAGCACGTGCAGCAGAGCCAGGGCCCCCTCACCTTCGCGATCGTCGACGAGGTGGACAACATCCTCGTCGACGAGGCTCGCACGCCACTCATCATCTCGGGCCCGGCGCACGACGACGTGAGCAAGTATTCGCGGGCCGACCAGATCGCGCGGCAGCTCGCGGCCGAACGGCACTTCGAGATCAAGGAGAAGGAGCACACCGTCGCCCTCACCGAGGAAGGCGTGCGGACCGCGGAGAAGCTCGCCGGCGTGGAGAGCTTCTACACCGCCGGCAACATGGAATGGCCGCACCTCATCGACAACGCCCTCAAGGCCCACCACCTCTACAAGCGCGACGTCAACTACGTCGTCCAGAACGGCGAGGTGATCATCGTCGACGAGTTCACCGGCCGCCTCATGCCCGGACGGCAGTGGTCCGACGGCCTCCATCAGGCGGTCGAGGCCAAGGAGGGGGTCCGCGTCAAGGAGGAGTCGCAGACCCTGGCCACGGTCACGCTCCAGAACTTCTTCAAGCTCTATCGGAAGGTCGGCGGCATGACCGGCACGGCCATGACCGAGGCCAACGAGTTCTGGAAGATCTACAAGCTCGACGTGATCGCCATCCCGCCGAACCGGGGCATGAAGCGGGTCAATCATCCCGACGTCATCTACCGCACCGAGCGCGAGAAGTGGATCGCGGTGGCCGACGAGGTGGAGCGGATCCACCGCTGGGACACGCTCGCCCTCACCGATGGCACGTGGAAGCTCGGCCGGATCGTCCGCGAGGACGACACGACGATCGAACTGGAGGCGAAGGGTGACCGCGCGGTCGAATCGATCCCGCGGGCCAAGGTCAAGGAGATCCAGAAGCGGGGCCTGCCCGTCCTCGTGGGCACCGTGTCCATCGAAAAGAGCGAGCGGCTGTCGGCCCTGCTCGAAAAGCGGGGCATCGACCACCAGGTGCTCAATGCCAAGCACCACAAGCGCGAGGCCGAGATCATCGCCCAGGCGGGCCGGCTCGGGGCCGTGACGATCGCCACCAACATGGCCGGCCGCGGCACCGACATCATCCTCGGCGGCAACGCCGACACGCTCGCCTGGGCCCAGCTCCAAGACACCTACCCCACCCGGCTCGACGTGCCGAAGGACGAGTGGGACGCGCTCGTCCACCAGATCGCCTCCCGCGAGAACATGAAGGCCGAAGGGGAGGCCGTCCGCTCGATGGGCGGCCTGCAGATCATCGGCACGGAGCGACACGAGGCCCGCCGGATCGACCTCCAACTCCGGGGCCGCTGCGGCCGGCAGGGGGATCCCGGCTCGAGCCGGTTCTTCCTCTCGCTCGAGGACGACCTGATGCGGATCTTCGCCGGTGAGTGGGTGAAGAACGTGCTCACCCGCCTCGGCATGCAGGACGGCGAGGCGATCGAGAGTCGGATGGTGACCCGCCGCGTCGAGGGCGCCCAGAAGAAGGTGGAGGAGCGGAACTTCGAGGTCCGCAAGAACCTCCTCGAATACGACGAGGTGATGGACGAGCAGCGGAAGCGGGTCTACGGCTTCCGCCAGCGGATCCTCGACGGCGAGCCCTGCCGCGACGTGATCCTGGAGATGGTCGACCGTGAGGTGGAGCGCAACGTCGGCACGTTCCTCGACAAGGATTACGGGGCCCAGTCGTTCGCCGCGTGGGCTTCGGGGCAGCTGGCGTGCGAGCTCGACCCGGTGGACTACCGCAGCATGTCGGCCGAGGAGGCCCGGCGGCTCGCCGTCGACGAGGCCGTGCGGCAGTCGGAGGGGCAGATCTTCGAGGCCGTCGAGGAGAATCTGCCGGCCGGCGAGGAGGAGGACGAGTGGAACTGGGGCGCCCTGGCCTCGTTCGCCAACGCCCGCTGGAAACTCTCCGTCAACGACCGCGACCTGAAACGGGCCGGCCGGGATGGCGTGGCCGAGTTCCTCCAGGAGAAGGCCGCCGAGGCGATCCAGCGGATCGACCTGACGGAGGGAGACCGCTTTCTGGCCCCCGACTTCGGGCTGCGGAGCGCCTGCGGCTGGACGGAATGGCGGTTCGGAGTGCCTCTCGACGAGGCCGACATCGCCGCCGCTCGAAAGGCGGGCGGCGACGCGACCGCACTGTGCGGGATCGTGAAGCGGAAGGCCCGCGAGGTCTACGCCCGCCGCGAGATCGAGTATCCGGTGCTCGTCGGCCTGGCCCACTTTACGGCCCGGCGGCCCGACGGCTCACGCGGCCTGGATCGTGAGGGGCTGCTGGCGTGGGCCCGCGAACGCTTCGACCCCGCCCTCGACGAGGCGGCCCTCGCCTCCACCGACCTCGACGAACTCCGCACCACGCTCGTGGCGGCCAGCCACCGGCGGCACGACCGCGGCGGCGACGTGCCCCGCGACGAGATGGGGCGGATGGAGCGGGCGGTGCTGCTGCAGATTCTCGACAACGCCTGGAAGGATCACCTTCTGGCGATGGACCACCTGCGGAGCAGCGTGGGCCTCCGGGGCTACGCCCAGGTCGACCCGAAGGTGGAGTACAAGCGGGAGGGCATGCGGACCTTCGACCTCATGTGGAAGGGGATCGACGAGCGGGTGGTCGACATCGTCTATCGCATCGAGCAGGTGGAGGACGACGCCCTGCGGAGCACGTGGCGCGAGACGGCGGCCATCCACGCCGAAGCGGCGAGTGCGGCCGCGGCGCTGGCGGCCCCGCAGGCCGAGGTCGCGGCTGGTCAGACCGCTGGAGGCGAGCCGGTCGCCGTGGAGCCGATCCGCAACCTGGGCCAGAAAGTGGGTCGCAACGACCCCTGCCCATGCGGCAGCGGGAAGAAGTTCAAGAATTGCTGCGGCCGGTCGAGCAGCGTCGCCGCCGGCTGAAGACCCCGAGCCGGACCGCCGACCACATGGCAGCGACCCCCGCGCCGACGAGCGGCAGGCCGCCCGGTTCCGGCACGGCGACGAACGACGAGGCCAGCGACGGTGACACCAGCGCGACCGCTCCGCCCGACGCCAGGGAAAGGCGGGCCCCGGTCAGGCCGGTCGCCGTCGCCGATGATGTCCGAGTGCCGCCGGGGGAAAGCGTCGAGCCCCTGCCGAAGACGACCGTTCCGGCCACGATTCCGTCGCCCGCGAGCGCCTGACCGCCGCCGAGCGAGAGCCCTGCGGGCAGGGCCGTGACGTCGAGAATCCCTCCGGCATCCACCAGCACCCGCGTCGACGCCGGCAGCGCGCCGCTGCCGGTGACCAGGAGCGTGCCACCCGCGACGATCGTCTCACCCGTGTAGGCGTTGGCCGCATCGAACACCATCGTGCCGGAGCCGGTCTTGGTGACCCGCACGTTACCCGCGATCGTGGCCCGTCCGGCGCCGGCCTGCGTCTGCACGCCCTGGGCGACCGGCAGCGAGAGGTCGAGGGCGGGCAGCGCGATCCGCACGAACTCGTCGGCGTCGAGCGTGCCGTCGCCGTCCTGCGACGCCGCAATCTGGTGCGTCGACAGCAGCGACCCGCCGTTGCCGGTTGCGTAGAGGCCGACGGCCAGATGAATCTGGTCCGGATACGGCCCGGGCATGCCGGCGAGGTCGATCACACCCTCCAGCACGCCGCCGTTCACGCCCGTCGCCGACGCCGCTCCGGCCGGCGCGTCGAACCAGCCGGACCAGCCGTTGTCGTTTTCGTCGGCGACGAAGGCGTCCCAACCCGCCACCTGGCCGGCCTTCGCCCACGGCGCGGCCCGATCCGCACCCGGCGTGCGGGCCACGAAGATGAAGTGGTCGCTGCCTTCGCCGGCGTCCGGCGTGGCGACGTAGAGTTTGCCGCCGTCGATGGCGTGCCAGAGGCTCATGCCGTTGTTGGATCCCGTCAGCGTGGCCGACGCGTCGAGGACACCGTCCATCGTGAAGCCAGAGGTCGGTGGCGTGATGCCACCACCACCACCACCAGACGTGCCGCTGGCCGCTCCCACGTAGACGTGCTGGATGTCCGTCCTGGCCACGTTGCCGTTGCGATCGACCGCCTCGACGTAGTAGTCGACGAGCTTATCGGCAATGCCCGAGATCGTGCCCGTGAACCGTTGGGCCCGGTAGTCGGGCGCGAGGATGCCCGCCGGTGAGGTCAGCGTGACGCCGCTCATCGTCACGCTCTGCCACGCTCCCACTTCGCCGCCGCCGGCGTAGGTCTCATTGTGAACCGAGGCGAGCGGATTGTCGCCGTCGAGATCCAGCCGGTACTTGAGGGTCACCGATTCGAGCCCCGACACGTCGTAGGCGAAGGTCCACACGTCGAAGTCCCGCGGCTGATCGACGCCGAACTCCTTCGCGCCAGGGTTCCACACGCTGCGCTGCGGAAGAAACACGCTCGGCGCGGTCGTCTCGCCACCCGTGAGCCCTGCCAGCACGAGGTCGGCCTGCTGGGTGGCCAGATTGGCGCCGCGGGTCACGTTGCTGTCCCAGATCTCGGTGCCGTCCCAATACCAGTAGTCGCTGGCCTGCGCCTCCAGGAGATGGTGCCAGGCCCGCTCCGAGGCCGACCCAACGCCGTCCAGCACGTTCCGCAGGTTCTGGATCGGGGCAAGGTCCTCGGCGGTGAACACCCGGTTCTTGGCCGCCGTCAGCACCGCCCAGCTGTTCTCGTCGGGGCTCCAGCCGGATCCGTTGCGGGGGCCGAGCCACTTGCGGAACTGCGGGTCGCCGTTGTCGGCCCCGGCCCACGACCCGGGCTCCACGTGGATCACGTCGCCGGCTGCGACCGGGAAGCGGTCGATGTAGTCCTGGATCGTGGTCACGTCGTAGTCGGGATCCGACGCCGCCCAGTTGACCATGTTCTGGAAGTTGCCGTGGTAATAGGCTTCGGAGCCGCCGCCGTAGTTGTCGCCGTCGTGATGAAGCACGACCAGCAGCGGATGATCGGGATCGGTGTTGTACTGCCGGTACTGATCCATCACCTGGTCGTAGAGGAAGGCGCCGTACCCGCCACGACCATCCTCATTGCCCTCGTAGCGGGCGCCGGGCACCGCCACGAGCCGCTGCGTCGCGCCGCTGGCCGGATCGACGTACTGCACCTGGTGGGGGCGATAACTGAACGGCGCGCTGACCCGGCTCGGCGCCCACAGGTTGTTGAGTTGCACCCAGGCGCCGCCAGAAGCCACCGGATCCGGGTTGATGGCATCGGCACGGTTGGGGGCATAGAGGTTCGACGCGTCGGTGTGCGGATAGTTCTTGGTCGCCCGGTCGAAGTGGATGTTGTCGACGATCGCCCATTCGTATCCCTCGGCGACCAGCGCCGGGATCATCCGCGTGCTGAAGGCCGTCTCGGCGGGGAAAAAACCGCGGCTGGCCGGCACACTCGTGCCGAATGCATCCTGGGTGGCGAGTTTGTGGAGCTTGATCTGCATCCGCAGGTCGCGGGTGTCGAGCAGCGGCCCGAGGGCGTGATACTGCGTGAAGCCGATGAGATCCAGACGCGGGTTGCCGAGCGAGGTCGACATCGCCCGCGCGTCGCGATACGGCTGATCCCACGACTGCCACTGCGACTGCCCGGCCGCCTCGAGGCCGTCGAGGTTCTCGATCAGGGATCCGGAAAACGACACGCTGGCGCCGAGATGCGGCAGGCCCGAACCGATCGTGATCGCGTCCTTCGGCCATGACGTGTAGGGCCCCAACCGCTGGTTGTGGACGTCCGTCGGCGAGAACGAGAACCGGCCTGCAGCGGTCGTCTGCACGAGGCTCTCACCGGGATAGTAGATCGGCTGGTGCATGTGCCACAGGAAGCCGACCTGCACCGGCGGCACCTGGCCCCGCGCGGAACCGACAGCCAGGAGGACCGCCGCGGCCCACACCGCGGACCGACAACTCGGTGGTCGCCAACGACAAGCCATCACCCTCACCTCCGAGTGGAAAAGGGCATCGACACCGACGATCAGGCAAGCCGCCGGCATCGACGACGGCCGATGGCGGCCGCTGCCAGGCCCGCCACGGCCAGCGCCCAGGTCGTGGGCTCCGGCACGGCGGCCATGAGCGCGAGCCCGCCCGAGCCGGAGCCCGCACCCAGCACCGGCAGGCCGCCCAGCGAGAGCAGGCCCGCCGTGGCCGTCGGCAGATACGAGCCCGCGTTGTAGAGCCCCGTGTTGTTGAGCAGCGTGATGTCGGTCAGCGTGGTGC
>CAIXGY010000090.1 GCA_903919035.1 uncultured Planctomycetaceae bacterium
CCATGCGAACCGCTGCCGCGGGAAAGAGATCCGTCGCCGGGCCACGGCCGACGGCCAACGCAGCGAGATCGGTGGCCACCGCCGCCGTTGCCGCCGGCCACGCGGCGAGCGGCACGGCCAGCACGAGACATCCCCGGGCCAACGCGGCGACCGACCGGGGGGCGACCAAGGCTCTTGAACGGGCGGAGTCGAGGTGCGCCGTCCCGAAATGCCAGCAACTGAAGGCCGTGAATGCCACGATCGCCGTCACCGGCGCGGCGGCGAAGATGGCCAGCACCACCGCCATCACGACCGAGTAGGCCAGCCACGCGATCGCCAACGGCCGGCCCCGCCAGGCGCGCCGACTGACGGCGAAGTCGGCGGCGCCGTGCGGCAGACCCACGACAGCCAACGACACCAGCCACGGCACCGCCGCGAGCCGCGCGGTCCAGTCGGGGCCTGTCGCGGACGCCACCGCGACCACCGCCGCCATGACCGCCAGCGGCAGGACACGGAACGCGACATCCGCGAACCACATGGTGCGACCGGTTTCCGCCGCCGTGGGCATGCCCCGTTTCCCCGAGACGCGGGGCCCGCCCGCCGCAGGCGCGGCGGGCGGGCCGAGACGTCGCTTTGTGGCTTCAGGCGGCCGATCGGCCGCGGTGGCTCATCGCCTTGATGCCGTGATACGCCACGAGGCCGAACCCCACCTTGTTGATGACGTCGGCCACGTTGTAGATCACCTCGCGATACTCGCCGGCACCGGCACGGGCCATGAGAAACCCGATCGGATAGATCGCCCAGCCGATGAGCACGAACAGCCGCATCGTGCCGAGGGCCTGTGCCAAGGGCGCCGGAGCGTTCGCGATCGCCTGCCCGAGCGACACATACAGCACACCCACGATCAGCAGCTCGAAGCAGCACGAAATGATGAAGAACGTCCACCACCGCTGCGAATCGACCACCGAGGTCTCGGCGATGAAGGCCGTGACGATCATCGCCACGTCGAGGACCACGAGTTGCCAGAAGAACTTCGCACCGCGGTCACCCAGCCGGAGCAACAGCGGAAACTTTAGGAGCAGGAGCGGCGTCGTGAACAGCCAATCGACGTAGCGGAGCGCGGTGGGAAAGCCCTGCCCGGACTGATAGACACCGGTCATCTTGTAGTAGTGGAAGCAGGCGATGGCGCACACGAGCCCCGCCACGACCATCGTGCTGCGGTATTCGGGCTCGACGTCGTCACGGAGCAGGAAGAAATAGAGCGCGCCTGCCCCCATCGCGACGGTGCCGGCGAAGAACAGGTAGAGCGTCAGGGTCTGGAACAGCGTTCCGCCAGCCTGCGCTGCGAGAAAATCCATCGTGACGCCGGCACCGTCGGCAGCGGCCAACAAGCAAGGATTCATACGAACCTCCCAGAAGATAAAAAACCCTTCGACCCGACCGGCTACGGTGCCATCGGGCCTATCCCCGGCGGAGAGGCTAACGCATCGGCTCGGAACCAATAACCCGAAAACCCTACGGGTGTCGCCGGCGGCGCGAATGCCGGTCGATGCCAGGCCGCAGAATGGGCTTCGGCGGCCGATTTGGACACCTTCGACCGCTGCCCGAAGACGTGTGCTGTCTCGGGGAGCCCCGTGGGTGAGGCGTCAATTTCCCAGGAGTTCCGTGTACTTGCGGGCGTTGCCGCGGGCGAGCTTGACCGGGTATTTCCGCTCGTTGGCCGCGAGCTTGGCGGTGATCGCATCGGCCAGGTCGATGCCGAGCCGGTCGCTCAAGAGCATCGCGAACATGATGACGTCGGCGATCTCATCAGCCACACCGGCCAGTTTGGCCGCATCGGCCAGGTCGCGGTCCACCTCGGCGTCGGATTTCCAGAGAAACCGCTCCTGCAGTTCGGCCGCCTCGATGGCGACCGCCGCGGCGAGGTTCTTCGGCGTGTGAAACTGCGCCCAGTCGCGGTCGTCGCGGAACCGGCGGACGGCCGCCACGAGGTCACTCAATGCCCCCGGGCTGCGCGGCCGAGATCGCGATCGACGGGCGGATTTCTTCATCACAGGTGACTCCGGGAGGGGTTGCCCGTGCCGTCGAGCCGGCGTTGGAAACCGCTCGTAGCCCGGAGGGCGAAGAACGGTGTCCTCCGAGTGAGCGGAGGGCATGGATGCCCGCAGCGAACGTCCGGGCGAGGCGGCACGGGCAACCCCGACCACGCCACGGCAGGGCATCAGGGAAACCCCCCAGAGAATAGCCGCGGCCGCGAAACCGCCCCTCTCCCCAACGTCCGATAATGTCTCTTATGTCCGGTTGGGGGTGGCGTTTCGTGCCTGTTTTCGTGCGGTTTTGCCACTTCACCGCCCTGCCCGACGTCGTTCGGTCTCGCGGCGACGGATCCAGGGTGTCCGGCGGCCCCGTCATCACCGACGTGGGAGCGGCGTCTGGGCGCCGATCGGAAAACTGCCGGGAGGCGGCGCCGGGACGAACGGTGGCTGGGGAGTCGGTTGCGCGAACGGTGGTGGGCTTGCGAATCCGCTGGCCGCCGGCCGGGCCTGCGTGGCGGGAGCCGGAGCCCCGGCATTCCATCCCGCGGGCTGAGGCGGATTCCAGCCGGGAACCTGGGTGGGCGGGCCGCCGGCCTGCACGCCTCCCGCAGCCCCCTGCTCCGATCCCGTCCAGGCGGCCGACGTCACCCCCTCCCAGATGGACTGCAAGACGGATGGTCGACCCGGCGGAAGCGCCGCGGCCTCGCCGGTTCGAAGTCGCTCCTCGAATTGCTTCACGAACGGTTGGACAGAGTCGGCGATGTCCTTGGGCAGGATCTCGTCGGCTCGGACGATGATGTCCGCCACGATCCGGCCGCTGCGGCTGGCCACGACCTGGCCGCGGTACGCCGGCGCGAGCGTGACGGCGAAGAACGTGATCACGACGCAGAGCAGGGCGCCCTTCGCCAGTCCGAGGAGCAGGCCGAGCTGGTGATCGAATGCCGACAGGTGCACGGCGTTGATCGCGCCCGACACGACGCGGAACAGCAGCCAGATGACGAGCGACGTGCCCACGTAGAGCACCAGCAGGGCGAGCAACCGATTCCACGGCGATTGCTGTCCCAGGAACGGGGCCACCGCCGGAGCAAAGCGAAAGGCGACGAACCCGCTGGCAACGATGCCGGCGATCCAGGCGATCTGCCAGACGATGCCCTTGAAATACCCGAGCACCGCCGCGGCGGCGAGGATGCCGAGCATGACCAGGTCGTAGCCTTCGATCGCCATGACGCATCCCGGGCGTCGGCCGGCCGGCCGACGGGGGACGGAATGTAGAAGGAGGGCGGTCTGCGGGCGAAGCCCACTTCCTTTTGGACGGTCTGCCTTTCGCGACCGGTGACGGTTCGCCGCTTGTCAGCGTTTGCCAGGACGGCCTGCCCTTCCCGGCTTGCCTGTCTTTCCCGGTTTTCGGATGGAATGGGCCGGCAGCTGTGAATCCTGGAGGAGTGCAGGGGATAGCGGCAGCGTGAGACGACCGGCGCACGTCGGAGGGCCGATAGAACCGGTGCGGGAGTGCGCGAGTCGGCCTGGGGCCGGATCCGCGTCCGCCCGCCCTGCGCCTGCCTCACGCGGGCGCAGGCCGTCTCGATGGCCCGTTCGTCGTGGGGAGTCAGCTGTACCGTGCCCGGATTCCGCGTGCACATCACCGGCTCGTCGATCGCGGGCGCCGGCTACGCCGCGGCCGCGTGGTACGCCGGTGGCCTGCCCCCGCAGACCTGCGTGCTCGGCGGCGGACTGTGCGCCGTCGCCGGCATGCTGCCCGACCTCGACAGCGGGCCGGGTGTGCCGCTCCGCGAGAGCGTCGCGTTCGCCGCGGCCGTCGTCCCGATCATGATGATCCATCGATTCCAACGGATGGGAATGCCCGCGGAGGCGATCATTCTCGCCGGCGCCGCGATCTATCTGGCGATCCGCTTCGGGTTGTCGTGGCTCCTCAAGAACCACTCGCATCATCGCGGCATGTTCCACAGCCTGCCCGCGGCCGCGATCGCGGGACAGGTGACGTTCCTGGCGTTTTCCGCCGAGGAGCCCCTGCGGCGCTATTTCGTCTCGAGTGCCGTGGTGATCGGCTTCCTCACGCACCTCGTGCTGGACGAGATCTGGAGCGTGAAGATGGGATGGTTTGGGCCGAAGGTGAAGAAGTCGTTCGGCACGGCGCTGAAGTTCCACGGCCCGGAGCTCTGGCCCAACCTGATCACCTACGCGCTTACGCTCATCCTCGGCGGGCTGGCCGCGGGCGACGCTGCCTGGACCGAACGAGTGGCTCACGTGCGGCAGCAAATGGAGCAGGCTGCGCGGACGTTCCCGTACTACCCGCAGCAGCCCCAGCAGTGGCAGTACCGGCGGTAGCGTCGGTCGCGTGAGCCTTGCCACCGCGCTTGCCACGCCGCCGGCGCGGGCGGAACATGGTGCGTTTTCCCGAGGTGCCCAGCCCGATGCCTCCTCTCCTTGCGGCCGCGATCTCGGCAGACCCAGGCATGGGTGGCCTGCCGGTGTTTCTGGCGCTCGTCGCGGCCGCCGCGTTTGCCGGCGGATCGTCGGTGTCGTTTCTCGCGCTGGGCCACCGGCCGATGCAGGTGCTTCTGTCGCTGGCCGGCGGCGTGCTCCTCGGTGTCGGCTTCCTGCACCTGCTGCCCCACGCCGCCCACGCCATCCACGGTGGCACCGACGCCGCGGCGATGTGGGCGATCGTCGGCTTCTTCCTGATGTTCCTGCTCGAGCGGGTGTTTCACGGCCACGCGCACCACACCGCCGACGACCAGGCCCACGAGTGCGGCCACGCGCATGACCATCATCATCACGCCGCGGGTTCGACCGGCAACGCCGGCCGGTGGGCGTGGCTGGGAGCCTTCGCGGGCCTCGCCCTCCACAGTCTCGCCGACGGGGCCGCCCTCGCGGCGAGCGTGCGGGCCGACGCCGCCCATGGCGGCGGCCTGTTGTCGGGCCTCGCCACCTTCCTCGCCATCCTCTTTCACAAGCCGTTCGACGCGGCGATCATCGCCACGCTCATGATCGGTGCCGGGGCCTCGTCCCGGGCCCGCACGCTCGTCAACGCGGCCTATGCGCTCGTCGTGCCGCTCGGGGCGGTCGCCTTCCTGGCGAGCCTCCGGCTGTTCGGCGAGCACCGCGGCGATGTCCTCGGGATCGCGATGGCCATGGCGGCGGGCGCCTTCATCTGCATCGCGGCGGCCGACCTCTTGCCGGAGGTGCAGTTCCACAGCCACGACCGCGTGCTGCTGACGGCATCACTGGCCCTCGGGCTCGCGATCGCCTGGGGCATCACGGTGCTGGAGCGGTCGTCGCACGCCCACGCCGTTCACGCGCGGGCCGCCGCGGCTCCCGCACCCCAGCAGCCGTGACGCGGCCGACCATCCGCATCCGGCTGCCGACGAGATGCCGCCCTCCGCGCGAGGATCAAGCGTGAGCCGTATCAGACCTCGAGGCCGCGCGACACCCGTTCGCTGCGCACGACCGCCATCACGTCGTCGATGAGGTCCTGCTGCCGGCGGATCGTCGGCACCTGGGCCTGGAAACACCAGGCGATCGCCGCGGCGAGCGAGATGCCGCCGATGAGATGGGGCGTGACCCAATCGACGCTGCCCTTGCGGCCGGTGGCTGGATCGGCGGCGCCACCGAGCGCCACGATCCCCACCACGGCCAGCATGCCCAGCACGGCCAGCGGAAACGCGGCCCGCTTCAGCCGCTTGCTGCGCTCCACGAACGTGGCATCGAGGCCGTACGCCTCCACGACCTCGCGGCACCAGCGTCCCGTTCCGATGAAATAGGTGACCGCCATGCTGTTGACGAGCACGACGACGAGGGCCGCGAACACGCCGGAGAGC
This sequence comes from uncultured Planctomycetaceae bacterium, assembly GCA_903919035.1. Classification (GTDB taxonomy): domain Bacteria; phylum Planctomycetota; class Planctomycetia; order Pirellulales; family UBA1268; genus QWPN01. Next base: position 5,855 of record CAIXGY010000090.1, read on the forward strand.
CGATGCACGGTGCCCCAGCGAAGCGTGGCGGGATCGGTCACGCCGTGCAGGTCGCCGAGCCAAAGGCCGAGAGCCGCGGTCGCCGCCATGAGCGCCACCGCGAACCACGCCGCCCGGGAAAACACCGTCGCCATCGCGAGTTCGTCCTCCGTCGAGTGCCGGCCACGGCGGATGAACCGGGCCCGCATCCGTTATAGGCTGGAGTGCGGGTGAGCGGCCACGGCGGCCGACGCACCACGGCCGCAGGCGAGTTCACGACCCGATGAGCGACACCCGCGGCCCGGAGCGGCCCGTCATTCTCGTCACCTGCGGCGACCCGGCCGGCATCGGTCCCGAGGTGGTCGTGAAGGCGTGGGCCGCCACGCCGGCACATGCCGCCGCGCGGCTCCGGGTCGTGGTCGATCCCGCCACGCTCGCCGCGGCGGTCGCGGGCTGCCGGGGCCTCCCTCCCCTGCCCCACGTCGTCGTGACCGCCGGGGATCGACGCGATTCGCGGCCCGACGAACTGCTCGTCGTCGAGCCCGATGCGGCGGCCGCGCAGGATGGCGGCGATGCCTCGCCGCTCGCCACCCGCGGCCGGGCCGCCGCGACCGCGGTGCTGTCGGCCGCGCGATTCGTCCAGTCGGGCCATGCCGACGCCATCGTCACCGGCCCGCTCCACAAGGAGGCCCTGCATGCGGCGGGCTACACGGTGCCCGGCCACACGGAACTGCTCGCGAGGGCCTGCGGCCTCCCCGACGATGCGGCCTCGATGATGCTCTGGCTGCCGGCCAACGCCGGCGGTCCGGGCGGCCTCGGCGTCGTCCATGTCACGCTCCACGAACCACTGCGGGCGGCGCTCGCGCGACTGACCACGGGTGGCATCATCGCCGCGGGACACCGGCTCGCGTCGCTGCTCGAGGCGATGCTCGGGCGGCGTCCGCGGATCGCCGTGGCCGCCCTCAATCCGCACGGCGGCGAGGGCGGGCTCTTCGGCGACGAGGAGGCACGGCTCGTCGCGCCCGCGGTGGCCCGGCTGCGGGATGCCGCGGTCGACGCCACCGGCCCGCTGCCGGCCGACACGCTCTTCCTGCGGGCTGCGCATGGAGAGTTCGACGGCGTCGTGGCGCTGTACCACGATCAGGGTCACATCCCGATCAAGCTGCTCGGGATGCACCGGGCGGTGAACGTCACGCTCGGCCTGCCGCTCGTGCGCACGAGCGTCGCCCACGGCACGGCGCTCGACATCGCGGGCACGGGCACCGCGGATCCGGCGAGCATGCTGGCGGCGATCGACGCCGCCGTGCGGCTCGTCGCCTCCGGCCGAGTCACGGCCGCCACGCCCGCAACGATTTGACGTGCTGCTCAGTCACGTCCATGAGCCCGGCGGCCGGCGGCTTGTAGAAGAAGGTGGCCGCATCGACGCGACCGCCGACTTCGATGTCGTGGATGTCGAGGACCGCGATCGGCTCGGCCACGGCGGCCGCGACCGGCCGCGGCCCCGGGATGGCGAGCCATTCGATGCGCCGCGGCAGCAGGTCGCTCGTGCCGATCCACAGTCGCACGCCCCACGGCACGCCGTCGGGCAATTCCTGGGCCTCGATGCCGCCGGGCCGCCGGGCCGCCGCGGCCAGGTCGGGCAGGATGGCCGCGAGTTTCTCCGCGTCCCAGCGACCCTCGATCCGCCACGTGGCCAGGCCGTCGAGATCGGCCGATTCCGCGACGGTGAAGCGGAACCATTCGCGGATCGTCCAGAGCGTGCGCTGCAGGCCGCCGAGATAGCGGGCGGCGCTGGCAGGTTCTGGAGCCTTCAACTCCTCCAGTTTCTCGCGGACCCGCCGCACGTCCACCCGCGAAAGGCCGGGCGGGTCGGCGGCGTTGCGGCGGTAACCCCATGAGAAGAGGCCGTCACAGACCTCGAGCAACTCGAAGGACTCGGTGCCGCACTCCGGTCGCTCCGTGTCGCACTCCAGTCTCGATTCGTAGCGGAAACGTTGATCCTCGCCGGCGCCGGACTGCACGTAACGGCCCGGCCCCGTGAGCACGCGGGTGCCGATGCGGGCCTTCTGCCGGATCTTGGCGGTAAAAGGGTCGGCGCGGTCGAGCGCGAGCAGCGCCCCGGTCACGATCCGCTCGGCCTGGGCTTCTTCCGGCGCCCGTTCCCCCCCCTGCGCCGCCGCCGGCGGCA
>CAIXGY010000091.1 GCA_903919035.1 uncultured Planctomycetaceae bacterium
ACCGACGATGTTGTCGGAGCCGATGTACCAGGGACGGGCGTCGCGGAACGTGTCGCGGTTCACGTCGCCGTCGACCGTGATCACCTTGATCCCCTTCGCAGCGAGGCTCTTCATCTCCTCCACGATCGCAGCGTTCTCGGCCTGGATCACCGAGATGGCCACCCCGGCGATGTCGGACTGGCTCCCGAACTGTCGCAGCTTCTCGATCTGCCCCTGGGCCGTGCCGTTGTTCTTCTCCATGACCACGGCGAGGTTCTGCGAGCCGATGTCGAATCGCTTCGCACCCTCCCGGAGGCCGGCGTTGCAGGCGTCCCAAAATGGATCGTCGCCATTGGTGAGAAACACGAAGCGCCGGGGAGCCGCGGGCCTGTCACAGCCCGACATGAGCCCGACACCGAGTGAGACGACGACCGCGACCACCGCCACGAGCGGCAGAGCGGATCGCTCACTCCCATGACGACCGGGACAGGGCATCGACATTCCTCCGAGAAACAGTCCGGCCGGCGACCGGGACACGGCCCGGGGGTGGGCCGTCCCTCCAACCTCAATACCGTAGTCCGTTTTTCCGCAGGTGCACGAGAGGCTGCTTCTCCCCGCCGGAACCAGCTGCCGTCACCGTGGCGACGACGACCACGTGGTCGCCCACGGACAGCCCTCCGCCGACAGCTTCCGGCTGCGGCCGACACTCGAGCCAGGCGGCCGCGTCGGCGAGCGCCGCGATGCCCGCCGCGGTGCGGTCGATCGTCAAGCCGGAGAAGGGGTCGTCGTCCGGCTTCCCGAAGCGGCCGAGCAGGGAACGCTGTGATTCGGCCAGCACATTGACGACGAATGGCCTGCCCGCGCGCACCGCCGCGAGCAAATCCCGGGAGTGGCCCACGGCGACGGTGAGCATCGGCGGTTCGAAGCCCGCCTGCATCACCCAGCTGGCGAGCATGCCGCGATCGCAGTCGCCGTCGCGCCACGTCACCACGAACAAGCCACTGGGAATCCGTCCGAGGGCCACGCCGACGGCGGTGGCCTCCGTTGTCGTGACGGCGGTATGCGGGGACGGCGTGGTTGACGTCATTGTGGGTGGAAGGTGAAGGGAAGCAGCGGCGGCAAAGCCGTGTCTCGCGAGCCTGCCCCACTTGCCCCGACTGCCGTGAGGTCGTCCCGGACGGTCGGACATGGTGTCGAATGCGTGCCTCGCCTGCCGATCTCTCTTCGGCCCGCTCTCACGAGGCTCCTAGAGTGTCGCCGTGTCGCGGCGGCGCCGCAACCCGCCTTCCACACCTGGCCCGACATCCTTCATCCATGGCAAGCCGCCCACCGGCACACCCGTTCCCGGCGACCCCGATCGGCCGCACCGCGCGGTGCGGGCTGGCCGCGCTCGGAGCGGCAGTGCTCGCGCTGGCGAGACTGGCCCCCGCCCAGGAACTCGCCTTCAGCGATCCCGCTCCGGTCGCGCCGCTGTCGGATCAGGCGGCCCGCGGCCCTGTGATCCTCGACGAGCCCTACGAGGCCGGTCCGTTGGTGCCTGACGCCGGCGGCCTGCAGCGACCGGGATATCCGGGCCCGTTCGATGATCTCTGGGCACCGCGGCCGTGGACGTGGCATCTGCTGCCCAACAACTTGATCTACACAAGCTACCTCGCCGGCCCCAAGGAGCCGCGGTTCGCCTCCGTCTGGTACGACGACACGAACCCCGATCCTTTCGACCCCGCCATCCAGAACGGCTGGATGTGGGACATGACCGCGGGCGGCCGGGTCTCGATCCTGCGATACGGCTCCGATCCCGTCCTCCACCCGCAGGGTTTCGAGGTGCAGGTGGAGGGGGCCGCCTTCGTGAGGCTCGACCCGGGTGACGAGATCGACCTGCGGTCGAGCGACTATCGCTTCGGGATCCCGCTCGTCTTCGGCATCGGCCGCTGGCAGACGAAGTTCGGCTACTACCACCTGAGCGCGCACCTCGGCGACGAGGCGATGCTCAAGCACGAGACCTTTCCTCGGGTCAACTACCTGCGGGACGCCCTCGTCTGGGGCAATTCCTACTACGTGTTTGACTGGATGCGGCTCTACGGCGAGGTCGGCTACGCGTTCAACCAGGACGGCGGCTCCGAGCCGTGGGAGTTTCAGTTCGGCACGGAGCTCATCCAGGCCCGGCCGACGGGCATCCACGGAGCCCCATTCCTGGCCGTGAACGGCATGTCGCGGCAGGAACTCGACTGGGGCGGCAACGTGTGCGTGCAGACCGGCTGGGCATGGCGCGGCTGGACCAGCGAACGGCTGCTCCGCATAGGCTTCGAATACCTCTCCGGGGCCGATCCGCAGTACGAGTTCGTCTACTACCGACAGAACCGGTACGGCATCGGCGTCTGGTATGACTTCTGATTGGATGGCTGTCGGGCCGTCCATGGCCCCGGCAGCCTTGGGCATTCGGCGCCGCAGCCAAGGTGCGGCTCGAATGCCGGCGGTCGCACCTCCGGGCGACCGTGGCCGTGGCGGAACGATGGGGCGATATTCTTTCTCCCATGCCACTGCTCGCGATCGAGACGACGTGTGACGAGACGGCGGCGGCGGTGATCGGCCGCGACCGAACGGTGCTCTCGAGCGTCGTCGCCAGCCAGGAAGCGCTCCATGCACGGTGGCGCGGCGTCGTGCCCGAGATCGCCTCGCGGGCGCACGTGGAGCGGATCATTCCCGTCGTCGACGAGGCTCTGTCCCGGGCGGGCATCGGCCGCGGTGACGTCATCGCGGTGGCCGTCGCCACGTCGCCCGGCCTCGTCGGCTCGCTCCTCGTCGGGTTGTCGGCCGCCAAGGCAATAGCCGCGGTGCTCGGCGTGCCCGTGGTGGGCTACGACCATGTCGCCGCGCACCTCTACGCCTGCCGGCTCGCCCACGGATCGCGGCTGCGGTATCCGTGCGTCGGCCTCGTCGCCAGCGGCGGCCATACGTCACTCTTCCATGTGCGCGGGCCGGTCGATCTCGTGCGGCTCGGTGGCACGATCGACGATGCGGCCGGGGAAGCCTTCGACAAGGCGGCCAGCCTGCTGGGCCTCGGGTATCCCGGCGGTCCCGAGATCGAGAGGGTCGCCGTCGGCGGCAATCCCCGGGCTCATCGCCTGCCGCGGCCGCTCGCCGCGGATCGCGACCGTCTCGACCTGAGTTTCAGCGGCCTGAAGACGGCCCTGCGGTATCTCGTGCGGCCGCCGGGCACCGCCGACGCGCCGCCGCCAACCGACCGGGCCCTGGCCGACCTCGCAGCCTCGTTCCAGCAGGCGGTCGTCGATTCGATCCTCGCAAAGGTCGCACTCGCGGTGGACAAGACCGGCTGCGACGTCGTGGCGGTCGGTGGCGGCGTGGCGGCCAACACGCTCTTGCGGGAGACGCTCGACGCGTTCGGTCGCGATCGGGGCGTCACTGTCCTTGTGCCGCCGAAGTCGCTCTGCACCGACAACGCCGCGATGGGCGCGATCGCGTGGGAGCGGCTGGAACGCGGCGATGCCGATGGCCTGACGCTGGACGTGAAGCCGGGCACCGACCGCGCCGCCGCGAACCGCCGCTGAGGCATATCAGCGTCGCGTGGACAACGGCAAGGCTTTTGGGCATTCAGCAGGTGGGGGGGCTCCACGCTCAAATGTTTGCGGCTCGCCCAATCCGGCTTCGCGGATGCTCTCACCCCGTCGCCGGACGTTCGTGGTGGCCATCGTGGCCACCGCTCACTCGATGCTGCCTGCGCTTCCGGCATCCATGCCTTCGCTTGTCAGCAACGCCGGCTCCCGGGGTGAGAGCATCCCCTCGCCTTCCCTGCACGGGTCGAGGAAGGCTCGGGATTGCCCGTGCCCTCGAGTCGGCGTAGGTGGCCAGCGAAGCCCGGAGGGCGCAGCGCAGGCACCTCCGAGTGAGCGAAGGGCATGGATGCCCGGAGCGAACGTCCGGGCGAGAGGGCATGGGCAGCCCCGAGCCGGGCGGGCGAGTGGACCGAGGTCCAGTGACTTGCTGCTCTACGAGCAAGCAATCACTTTGACGAACAGGATTGGCGCGGCCGGCCCCACGAGCGTGAGGCTAGAAAGCCTCGAACTCGTCGTACGGGCGGTGCTCGAGGTTCACAAAGCGGGTGTAATCGTGCTGCCAAAGCAGCTTCACGTCGCCGATGGGGCCGTTCCGCTGCTTGGCGATGATGATCTCCGCCGATCCCTTGACCCGCTCCCGATCCTCGTCGTTGGTCTGGTAATACTCCTCACGGTGCACGAACATCACCACGTCGGCGTCCTGCTCGATGGCGCCCGACTCGCGCAGATGGTTGAGCCGCGGCCGATTGTCCCGGGAGACCTCCGCCTGGCGATTGAGCTGGGCGAGGCAGAGCACCGGAATGTCGAGTTCACGGCACATGGTCTTGAGCCGCCGGGCGATCCTGGCCACCTGCTCCTGCCGGGGATCGCGCGGATTGTCGGGCTCGATGAGCTGCAGGTAGTCGATCACGACGAGCGCGAGTCCGTGCTTCCGCTTGAGACGCCGCGCCACCGCCGCGATCTCCGTGAGCGTGCGGCCCGGCGTGTCGTCGATGTAGAGGGGGGCCGTTCCGATCTCGGCCGACTTCTGCACGAGTCGGCGCCGATCCTCCTGCGAGATCGTCCCGTTGCGGAGCCGGTGACCGTTGACCTGTGCGGCCGAGCAGAGGAGACGATCCGCGAGCTCCAGGCAGGCCATTTCGAGACTCACGAACAGCACGGGTTGCCGCAGGTTGATCGAGACGTGCTCCGCGATGTTCATCGCGAACGCCGTCTTGCCCATGCTCGGCCGGGCGGCGAGGATCACGAGCTCCGAGTTGTGGAGACCCCCGCAGAGCGAGTCGAGGTCGGTGAAGCCGGTCTCCACGCCGCCGATGGCGTGCTCGTGCTTCATGCGGGCGTCCATCCGCACCATCACGTCTTCGAGAACGGCCTGGATGGGCTTCGCCTCGGCGGAACTCCGCCGCTCGAGGATCGAAAAGATCCGTTCCTCGGCCCGGGCCAGCAGTTGCCGCGGCTCGTCGGCTGCGTCGTAGGCATCGCGGAGGATGTCGGTGCCCGCCTCGATGAGCGACCGGAGCATCGACTTGTCGCGGACGATCTGCGCGTAATGGGCCGCGTGGGCTGCGTGCGGCACCGACTCGATCACTTCCGACAGCGCCACGGCGCCGCCGATCCGCTCCAGATCGCCTTTCGTCCGCAACCGTTCCAGGACGATCGTGGCGTCCACCCGCTTGCCGGAGTCGTGCAGCTCGAGCAGATGGCGGTAGAGGATCTGATGGGCCTCGTCGAAGAAGTCCTCGACGCGGACCACCAGCGCGATGTCGTCACAGACGTCGGGCTTCAGCAGGATGCTGCCCAGAATGGCCCGCTCGGCGTCGACGTTGGCCGGCCGGTCGCGGTCGTCGAGCATCGCCACCGAAGCGGTTGCAGCCGGCCGCCGTCGCCGGCCACCGTCACGTCCCGCCGCGTCGCCGGATGACACCATCGTGCCGCGCCTCCATGCCTCGCCACGCAGCCGCCGTGAATCCGACGGCCCGCGATTCGACGTCCGACATCTCCGACCGACGGCCGATTACTTCGCGCCGCCTTCGCTGCTGCTCGGCACGACCCACACCTTGAGGTCGCCTTCGACCTCCGCCGCGAGCCTGACCTTCACGGTGTAGAGCCCGACCTCCTTCAGGGGGCCCTGGAGGATGATCTGATCGGGCGACACCATCAGATCCTGCTGCTTCAGCGACCGCGAGATGTCGGCGGCCACGACGGAGCCATACAGATGGCCCTCGTCGTTGGCGTTGGCCTCGATCGTGACGCTCGTCCGCACCAGTTCCTGGAGCAGCCCGCGGAGGCCGGCCAGCCTCTCCCGGGCGATTTCCTCCAACTTGGTTCGGTGCTTCTCGACCATCCGCTTGTGATGGTCGGTGGCGATCGTCGCGAGCCCCTGCGGCAGCAGGTAGTTGTAGGCGTAGCCGCGTTTCACCTCGACGACGTCGCCCTGCTTGCCGAGCGATTCGACGGCGTGGATCAGAAGCAGTTCGATGCCGCCCCGCTTGCCCTTGGGCAGGCGCTTGCCGCCGGCGAGTGTGGTGGTGGTTGCCATGGGTCAATTCCTCCAGCGATCAAAAGGGGATGTCGTCGTCGGCGCCGACCGGGCTGCCGGACGATCCAGCCCCGGAGTCATCGTAACCGCCCGATTGGTTGAATTCGTCATTGGCCTGGGCTCCACGGCCGACCGGCGCGCGAGCCTTACCGCCACCGCCCCCGCCCCGGGGCCCATCGCCCCGCGAGCCGAGCAGTTGCATCCGCTCGCCCACGACGCGGAGTTTCGAGTTTTTCTTGCCGTCCTTCTCCCACGTGTCGAGCTTGAGCCTGCCCTCGATCAGCAGCGGCGCGCCCTTGGTCACGTACTCGCCGGCGATCTCGGCCGTCCGGCCCCAGAGTGTGACGTCGACGAACGTGGTCTCCTCGACCCACTCGCCGGTTTTGCCGTCCTTCCGCCGGTCATTGACCGCCAGTCCGATGTCGGTGACCGCAGTGCCGCTCGAGATGTACCGCAATTCGGGGTCACGGGTGACGTTGCCCAGCAAAACGACGCGGTTGAAACTGGCCATGGTCTCCTCCTTGTTCGAGGCTCGTTCGAGGGCCGGAGCCCGATGTCACTTGGTTACTGAACGCCCGTACAACATCGGACAGTCTATCAGCCCCGCCCGGGGGGTCAAGATTTCTCCGGACCGTCACGCCGGACCCGCGGCCGCGGGCCGCGCCGGGGCTGCGGCCGGAGCGGGACGCCGCTGCGCCTCGCCGGCGAGGGCGTGTTGCACCAGGGCGTCGGCGATCCGATCGTCGACCTTGAGCACGAGTTTGCGGATGATCTCGTCGGTGATCTCGCACTGCCGCTCGAAGCCGGTGAGGTTGCCACCGGGCATTTTGAAGTAGGTGAGCCAATAGGCCCCCTTCTTGTGGCCCTTGATGGGGTAGGCGAGTTTCCGCTCGTCCCACAGCCGGGCCGCCAGGACCGTGCCGCCGAACTGACCGATGAGGTCGTTGATCTGCTGGGCCAGGGCCCCCGGATCGCGGCCGTACTTGCCCGGATCCAGAATGAACATGCCTTCGTACACCGCCATGATGCTCGCTCCTCCGTTTCCTCGTGTTTGGTTTGTGTGAACCGTGTCACCAGGCCGGGGAAGGCCCGCGACACGGAAACTGTTCAGTTGTACCGATTCATCGCTGCCTGGATGCCGACGGCGGCCCACTCCTCAGCCGCGTCGGCCGCCCGTTCGAGGGCGGGCCCGACATCCTCCCGCTCCTGCTTCGTGAACTTCCCGAGCACGAAGTCGGCCGACTTCCATCCGCCGGGTACCGGACCGATGCCGACCCGGAGCCGCGGCACCGCGTTCGACCCGAATCGCGTGAGCACGTCGGCGAGTCCGTTTTGGCCTCCCGCCGAGCCAGCCGGCCGCATGCGGATCGTTCCCAGCCCGAGGTTGAAGTCGTCGCAGATCACGAGGATGTCGGTGTCGTTGATTTTGTAGAAGTCGCGGGCCGCCAGCACGCTCGATCCGCTCAAGTTCATCCAGGTCAGGGGCCACAACAGCAGCACGGGCCCGCCCCGGACGGTGGCCTGCGCCACCTCGCCCTGGAACCGAGTCCGTCGCGACGGTGACCCGGCCCGACGGGACAGGATCTCCAGCACGTCGAAGCCGACGTTGTGCCGGGTTCCACCGTAGGCGGCTCCCGGGTTGCCCAATCCTACAAGCAGTTTCACGATCCACCACCAGGCGCCCGTGCCGCGGCCGCGGCGGGCCGATTCCCGGCGTTTTCCGCGGCTCCGGCCGTCACGCCTTCTCGGCCGGGGCCTCCCCCTCCTCGGCCGCCTTGCGGCCGATCACCTCGGGCTCGACGCTGCCCGGCGCCGCAGCCTCCTCGGCCTTCTTGCCAGGAATCATGCAGGTGACGACGGTCTCGTCACCGCCGACGAGCGGCCGGGCACCTGTGGGGAGCTCCAGGTCGCGGACGTGGATCGCGTGGCCGACCTCGAGGTGGCCGACCTGGGCGTGGATGTGGTCGGGAATGGACTCGGCCGTGCACTCGATCTCGATCTCGTGGAGCACGAGATTCAGCACGCCGCCAGCCCGTAGCCCGGGGCACTCGCCCTTCACGTCGATCGGCACCTTGATCTTCACCTTGTCGGACTTGCTCACGCGGAGCAGGTCGAGATGGAGGGGCTCGGAGCCCATCGCGTCCCACTGCAGCTCGCGGACGACGGCGGCCGTCTTCACGGCGCCGGTGAGTTCGATGAACAGGCTGCCGTGGCGAACGACCGCCTCGACGGCCTCCCGCTTCGCCGCGAGTTCGATGTTCTTTTCGCCGTGGCCGTAGAGGTTGGCGGGCACGAGGCCCTGCTGCCGGAGGCGGCGGCTTCCGCGGCTACCGTCGGGCTTGCGGGCCACCATCTCGAGAGTGTCGCTCATCGGAAAATTCCTGGGGCTGTTCGGGGAGCCCCATAGTGTGCCACGCGGCCGCCAAACCGCAAGATGGGCCGTGAGCGGCCCAACCCGCTCGGCTGGGGCCGGTGCGAGTTCGCTCGCTGAGCGGCGAAACGCCGCAAGGCTCGCGATCCTCGCACCGAGCCCCCCGCTACTGGAACATCATGCTGACAGACTCGTTGCGATGGATCCGCTTGATGGCCTGGCCGAGCAGGCTGGCCACCGACAAGACCGTGATGTTCTGGAGCATCTTGCCCGGCGTGAGCGGGATCGAGTCGGTGATGATGACGTTCTTGAACGGCGCCTGCTTGAGCCGCTCGATCGCCGGGCCGACGAGCAGCCCGTGGGTCGCGGCGGCGTAGATCGCCTTGGCGCCGTGCTTGTGGAGCACGTCGGCGGCCCCACAGATCGAGCCGGCGGTGCTGATCATGTCGTCGAACAGGATCGCCGTCTTGCCCTCCACGCCGGCGCCGATGATCGTCGTGCTCTTGGTCGTGTCGGCCGAGAGCCGGCGCTTGTCGATGATGCCCAGCGGCACGCCCATCCGGTTGGCATGCCCGAGGGCCCGCTTGATGCCCCCCTCGTCGGCGCTCACCACGACGATCTCCTCCTTGGGGATGCCGAGCGAGGCGAGGTGGCTGTTGAGCACCGGTGCCGCGTAGAGGTGATCCACCGGCACGTCGAAGAAACCCTGGATCTGGGCGGCGTGCAGATCCATCGCCAACACCCGGTCGGCCCCGGCGCGGACGATGAGATTGGCCACGAGCTTGGCTGTGATCGGCACGCGGCCGGCGTCCTTGCGATCCTGCCGGGCGTAGCCGAAGTAGGGGATCACGGCCGTGATCCGGAAGGAACTCGCCCGCTTGAAGCTGTCGATCATCACGAGCAACTCCATGATGTGCTCGTTGACCGGCGGGCTGGTCGGCTGGACGATGAACACGTCGCGGCCGCGGACGTCCTCGTCGATCTTGCAGGAAATCTCTCCGTCGGGGAACCGCCCCAGCGAGATCTTGCCCATGGGCAGGTTGAGGTAGCGGCAGATGTCCTGCGTGAGCGCGGGATTGGCCGGGCCGCTGAAGATCTTCAGGTCGTTCATGGCATCGCTCGGGAGGCGACGGGAAGGGCTGCGGAGACCGCGGCCCGAAGGCTCCACTCTGACCCGCGTGGCCCCCCACTTCAAGCCGCAGGGCTGCCGCCGCCGGCCCGGCGACGGCTGCCGTGGCCGGAATCGGCGCGACCCGTCACCATGGGGTGTCCGCGGCCGAGGGCACCATGACAGCGCAGACGACGACCTTGCGGTTGATCCCAGCCGACTCCGGCGAGCCGCGTGACGCGGTGGCGGGGCCGCTGGCCGTGCGGGTGCGGCGGCTTGCGGGCGGTCGCAGCGACGGCGTGACGCTCGTGGAGTTGTCCGCCGGACGCACCACCGCCTTCGTCGTGCCGGACCGCGGCCTCGGGATCTGGAAGCTCGTCGTCGATGGTGTCGACATCGGCTGGCGGTCGCCGGTCGCGGGTCCGGTGCATCCACGATTCGTCCCCGTGGCCGATCCCTCAGGCCTCGGCTGGCTCGACGGGTTCGATGAGCTCGTCGCGCGGTGCGGGCTCGTCAGCAACGGCGCCCCCGACTTCGACGACCGCGGGCGTGTGCTGCACCCGCTCCACGGTCGGATCGCCAATCTTCCCGCGCATCGCCTCGCGGTGACGCTCGACGAGGCCGCCGGCACGATCACCCTCACCGGCGACGTCGACGAGACGCGCTTTCTTTTTCACGCCCTGCGGATGACGACCTCGCTGACGCTCCGCACCGACCGTCCGGGCATCTCGTGGACCGACACGGTGACGAATCTCTCCGATCGGCCGACGACGATGCAGATGCTCTACCACGTGAACCTGGGTCCGCCGCTGCTCGGGGCCAACGCGGAGGTCGTGGCTGCCGTCGACGAACTGGCTCCGCGCGACGCGGCGGCCGTCGCCGACGTGCCGACGTGGAACAGGTACGACGCCCCGCAGGCCGGTCGCGGGGAGCAGGCGCACTTCGCCAGGCTGCGGCCCGACGCCGCGGGCCGCGTGACGGCGATGCTCGTCGCCCCCGATGGGAGCCGGGCCGCCGCGCTCTCGTGGCAGGCCGCGGAACTCCCCTGCTTCACGCTCTGGAAGAATCAGGGCGGCAGCGCCGACGGCTACGTGACGGGCCTCGAGCCGGGCACGAACTATCCGAACCCGCGCTCCTTCGAGGAATCGCAGGGGCGCGTCGTGCCGCTCGATCCCGGTGGCAGCGTGTCGTTCGATCTCGCGCTCGACATGCTGACTGGCGACGCGATCGCGGTGGAACGGCGCCGGATCGAGTCGCTCGTCTCGGCCAGCTCGCGGATTTATGCCACGCCGCGGTCCGGCTGGAGCGCGGGCTGACGCCTCCCTCACCCGGGCGCCACGGCGTCGATCTTCGCGGCGAGGATGAAGTCGTTTTCCGAGAGTCCGCCGACGGCATGCGTGTGGATCTCGATCCACGCCCGCCGGTAGCCCTCGAGGTGCAGGTCGGGGTGGTGCTGCTCGCGTTCGGCGAGCGCCGCCACGTTGTTGAACAGGCGGATCACCGACTTGAAGTCGGGCAGGGTGAAGTCGCGACGGATGCGGGTGGCGTCGTGGGTGAGTCGCCACAACGGCAGGGCCTGCACCTGCGCCTCCGCCTGTGCGGGCGTGAGTTTCGGCACGCCGCCCTCGCAGGGCACGCACTTCCCGGCGGCGAGATCGCAGGCTGTTTTCACGGCATCGCTCATATCGGCGTCTTGAATCCCATGGCGCGGACGACACACCAGCCGTTGACGCCCTCGAAGATCATGAACGCGCCACCGGCGAGCGCCGCGATCCCCGCCCAGGCCGGCACGGAAGCGACGCCGAAGGCGAATCGTGCCGCGAGCAGCGCGATGCCGACGAAGGTGGTGACCGACCCCATGGTCGTTCTGAGTGCCTGCCCGCGCCTGTCGATGTTGCACTGCATGGGGTGGTTGACCTCCCGTGACGATGGACCTGGAAATAGTAGACGGCGTCGCGGCCCGGTGGTGGTGCGTCGGCTCGGGGCAGCGCCGAGCCAGACCCGCCGGGGGCATGGATGCCCCGGCGGGTCTGAAGATGGAGGCGGCGGGAGTCGAACCCGCGTCCCGTGATGTTTCCGCGCGAACGTCTACGTGTGTATCCGGTCGATTTGAGTCTCGTCCGCGCGTCCCCGGCCGGCAGGGTGCGTCGCGGACCAGCCCGGAACGTTTTTAGCCCTCGCCGTACCAGGCGGTGAACGGGGGCGATCCGGATTTGGCAACCGATTGGGAGGCCCTTCCGGCTGGGGCCATCGCTCGGGGCGGCTTAGTTAAGCAGCCAGGGAGAACTGAGCTTCGGCAATTGAAGCACGGTCGACTTTTAACGTGGCCAGCCGACCAACCACGACACGCAATCCGAACTTCTGCCATCCGGTCGAAACCGGTACGCCCCCGTGAGGATCGGGAAACTGTCGCCCGGCATCCCGCCGGCCCCGTTGGCCGTCGGCTGTCGAAGCCGGACTTCTTGAAAGTGTATGAAACTTGCGGGCCTGTAGGGGTCGTGTGGCGTTCGGCCGGGTTTTTCGGCCGAAATCGGCCCGTCCTCGGCGAACCGACACCCGCCGGCGCGGGATAGTTTTCCTGTGGTCGCACGTCGCCGGCCGTCCCGTCCCCCCCTCTCGTTGACGCCCCTCCCATGCGAGCCGTAATCTCCCTTTCGTTGCGGCGGTTTTCGACCGTCCGCGTCGGTCCAGGTGCTCGTCCCATGTCCCCCGCCGTTTCGGCGCGTTTTGGTCGTCGTGGCTGTGCTGCTGCCGCGGCCCTCGTGGCCGTCGCCTTGTTCGGTGGTGCAGCCCACGGACAGGAATGGGCCAAGAAGATGTTCACGGTGACGAGCCACAATTTCGGCACCGTCGCCAAGGGGTCGAAGACCGAATACCGCTTCCAGTTCCGCAACAACTACAAGGAGGACGTCCGCGTGGTCGGCGTGCGGACGAGCTGCGGCTGCACCTCGCCGGTGGTCACGAAGCGCGACCTGAAGACCCACGAGACGTCGGAGATCGTGGCCACGTTCAACACGCGAACGTTCCTGGGCCAGCACGGCGCGACGCTGACCGTGACGTTCGACAAGCCCTTCGTCGCGGAGGTGCAGTTGCGGGTGGCGGGCCACATTCGCGGCGACGTCTCTTTCGACCCGCCGTTTGTGGATCTCGGCAACGTCGATCTCGGCAAGGGGGCGGAGCGGAAGGTGCGGATCACGCGAATCGGCACGACACCCTGGTCCATCGCCGACGTCCGCAGCGCCAATCCGGACTTCGAGGTGCTGCTTTCGCCGCCGCTCAAGACTCCGTCGCAGACCGTGTACGACCTGACGATGCGGCTCAAGCCCGAGACGGCCCCCGGCTACGTGAAGGGGCAGCTCGTCCTGGTCACCGACGATCCGCGGGCCGGGCAGATTCCGATGGACGTCGAGGGGCGTGTCGTGGCCGAAGTCACGGTGAGTCCGCAACTGCTCGCGCTCGGGGCCGTGACGACGGGCGACACCGTGACGAAAAACGTGGTGGTTCGCGCGAACCGGGAGTTCAGCATCACCGGCATTCTCTGTGACGACGGCTGCCTGACCTGCGAGCCCAAAACCACGCGGGCGAAGGTTCACATTCTCCCGGTGACGTTCCAGGCGGGGGCGGCGGCCGGACGGGTGGAGCGACAACTGAAAATCGCCACGGACCTGGGCGAGGGCGCCGTGCCCGCGGTGACCGTCCAGGTCGAGGTGAAGCCGGTCGAGGGCGCTGCGGCGACCGCGAGCCCGGAGCAGGCTGCCAGCGTGCGGTAGGCCGTCCCCGCGGAGGCCAAGATGGCCCGTCGCCGCCGCAATCCGTTCTACGCCCTCCTGGGGCTCGTTGGCTTTGCGTTCACGATCACGGCGGTCTGTTCCTGCCTCGGAGTGCTGCGGGGCGTCAGACCCGAGACGGCGGCCGTTCGCGGCACGCATCCGATCGATCGGCTGCTCGATCGTCATGGCACGGCGATCCTCGTCGGCGAACTCGTCGTCCTGGCGATCGCCACGGTCGGCGCGGTAGCCGTGGATCACGCCGAGGGGGAGCGGGAGCGGTCGGCGCGGGCCGCGGTCCGCGGCCGGGTGGAGGAGCGGCCGTCAGAGGGCGAGCCGTGAGCGGGTCGGCCGCAGGACGGGCTGCCCGGTTGCGCGACCAGATCCGGCATCACGACCGGAAGTACTACGTCGAGGCGGCGCCGGAGATCTCGGACCGCGACTACGACCGGCTCGTCGAGGAACTGCGGCGGCTCGAGGAGACCCACCCCGAACTCGTCACGCCCGACAGCCCCACGCAGCGGGTCGGGGACGAGCCGATCCCCGCCCTGATGCCGGTGCATCACCGCCGGCCGATGCTCTCGATCGACAACACCTACTCGGCCGCCGACCTCACCGCCTGGGGGAAACGGGTCGAGAAGCTGCTCCACGACGAGCCGGGCCACGGTCGCGAGCCGATCGAGTGGGTGCTGGAGCTCAAGATCGACGGGGTCGCCGTCTCGCTCACGTACGAGGCCGGACGGCTCGTCCTCGCAGCCACCCGCGGCAACGGCGTGACCGGCGACGACATCACCCACAACGCCCGCACGATCCCCGGCGTGCCTCTCGCGCTCGACGTGGCCGAACCGCCCGCGGCGATCGAGGTGCGCGGCGAGGTCTACATGACCAACTCCGACCTTGTCGCGCTCAACGAGGGCCAGGCGGCCCGCGGACTCGCCCCCTTCGCCAACACCCGCAACGTGGTCGCCGGTAGCGTCCGCCTGCTCGACCCACGGGAATGTGCGGCGCGGCCCTTGCGCTTCTTCTGCCACGGGGTGGGCGACTCGACGGGCCTGGGGGCGGCATCGCAGACGGATCTCATCGCCTGGGCGACGTCCGCCGGGCTGCCGGTGGCCCCGGGCACGCAGGTCTTCGACTCGCTCGACGCCTTGGTCGAGCGTGGCACGGAACTCATCGCCGAACTCCACGGACTCGACTTCGAGGTGGACGGTTTCGTCGTCAAGGTGAACCGGTTCGACCAGCAGCGGCGGTTGGGGGCGACGGCGAAGAGCCCGCGCTGGGCGATCGCGTGGAAGTTCGAGAAGTTCGAGGCCACGACGACGCTCGCCGCAATCCGCGTGCAGGTGGGCCGCGGAGGCACGATCACGCCGGTGGCCGACCTCGAGCCGGTGGAACTTGCCGGCACCACCGTGAGCCGCGCGAGCCTCCACAACGCCGACGAGGTGGCCCGCAAGGACATCCGCGTGGGCGACGTGCTCGTCGTGGAGAAGGCGGGAAAGGTGATCCCCCACGTGGTCCGCGTGGAGAAGCACCTGCGGCGACACCGCCACGGCCCCTGGCAGCCCCCCTCCGCCTGCCCGGAGTGCGGCACCGCCGTGGTGAAGGATGTCGATGGCGTGTACATCCGCTGCCCCAACGTGGACTGCCCGGCGCGGTGCCGCGAGCGCATCAAGTTCTTTTGCTCTCGCGGCGCCATGGACATCGAGGGCCTCGGCGACAAGCTCGTCGAGCAACTCGTGGCGACCGGGTTGGTGAAGGACTACGCCGACCTCTACGCCCTCACGCCGGCCCGCCTCGAGCCGCTGGAACGGATGGGCAAGAAATCCGCGCAGGCCCTCGTCGATCAGGTCGCGGCCAGCCGGGAGCGGGGCCTCGTTCGCGTGCTCAACGCGCTGGGCATCCGCCACGTCGGCCCGCGGGTGGCGGAACTCTTGGGCGCGGCCTTTCCCTCGATCGAGAAACTCCAGGCCGCCACCGTGGACCAGCTCGCCGAGGTTCCCGAGATCGGCCCGGCGATCGCGGCGAGCGTCCACGAGTGGCTCGCCGGCGACTACGGCCGACGGACGATCGAGGGGCTGCGGAACGCGGGTGTCCGGCTCGACGTGCCAGCTCCCCAACGGGTTCCCGAGGGTCCGCTCACCGGTCGGACGCTCGTCGTCACCGGGACGCTCGCGGGCTTCTCCAGACAGGAAGCCGAGGAGGCGATCCGCAGGGCGGGCGGGCGGGCGGCCTCGAGCGTGTCGAAGAAGACCGACTTCGTGGTGGCCGGCGCCGAGGCCGGCAGCAAGCTGGAAACCGCGCGAAAGCTCGGTGTGACCGTGCTCGACGAGGCGGCCTTCGTGAAACTGCTCCGCGGCGATTGATCGCCCCGTTTCGCCCGCGGCGGCCACCGCGTTGACATCGGCCCCCGCGACCGATAGTTTCCCTGGGTGTTCCCCGCGACGCGCCGGCTGCATCGCACGCCACCTCGGGGGATTAGCTCAATTGGGAGAGCGTCTGGCTGGCAGCCAGAAGGTCAGGGGTTCGAATCCCCTATCCTCCACTTCTTCGATGGCGCGTCGCGGCACCAGCGGATGGATTTGGGTTGACGGGCGCTTCGTCCCCGCGGACGAGTTCGCGCTGCCGCTGGGCGACGCGGGCTTCGTGCTCGGGGCCACGGTCACGGAACAATTCCGCACGTTCCGCGGCAGGCTCTTCCTGCCCGATGAACACCTGCGCCGGCTGGCCGAGTCGCTGGCAATCCTCGGCCTCGAGCCGGGGCGACCCCTGTCCGACATCGCCGCGGCGGCGGCCGAGGTCGCCGCTCGGAACCACGCGCTGCTCGTCGCTGGCCGCCCTGCCGCGGACGTGCCACCCGACCTGGGTGTCGTGACGTTCGTCACGCCCGGTGATCTGCCGGCCCAGCACGAGGGCCGGGGCGGCCCGCCGCGGGCGGTCGTGCACTCGTTTCCCCTGGCCTTCGCGTCGTGGGCCGCGGCCTACGACACGGGCCTCACGTTGCGGAGTGTCTCCGTGCGGCAGGTGCCCGAGGATTGCTGGCCGATCCGGGCGAAGGTCCGCAGCCGACTGCATTATCATCTCGCCGACCGCGAGGCGCAGGCGGCCGAACGCGGGGCCCGCGCCGTGCTCGCGCACGCCGACGGGCGGATCAGCGAGACCGCGACGGCGAACGTGGCGGTCGTCACCGGCGGCGCCATCACGTCGCCACCGCCAGCCGACGCGCTGGCTGGCGTCAGCCTCGGGCATGCGCGGCGACTGGCCACGCGGCTCGGCATCGCGTGGCGCGAGACATCGCTGACCGCGGCCGATCTCGCGGCCGCCGATGAGATCCTGCTCACGAGCACGCCGAACTGCATCCTGCCGGCCACGCGGTTCGATGGCCGGCCGGTGGGAGCCGGCCATCCGGGCCCCGTGTATCGTGCGATGCTCGACGCGTGGAGCGCCGACGTGGGGCTGGACATCGCGGCGCAGGCCCGCGCATGGGGCACGGGCGGGGTGAGTGATACGGATCCCACGTGAAACTCGCGCGTCACCGCGCCTGTCCCGGCGTCGGGGCTGCCCGTGCCGTCTCGCTCGGACGTTCGCGACGGGCATCGTGCCCGTCGCTCGCTCGATGCTGCCCTCGCTTCGCACTCCGTGCTGCGCTTGGCCAGCAACGCCGGCTCGACGGCACGGGCATCCCCCACGCCTCGCCCCACGGAATCGAGGAAGGATCGGGGCTGCCCATCCCCGCGAGAAGCACGTTGAATCCGTATACACTCGGGTGATTCACGTCATGCCTTTCGCCATGCGCAGCACGCTTCGCGTTTTCTTGGTCCTGGCGGCCGTCGCGGTCGCGGTGCCGCTCGTGCCGTTCCTGCTCGTGGGGGCGCGGCTCGACCACGCCGTCGCGGGCTGGCTCGATCCACCACCGCCCCCCGCAACGCTCGCGGCACTCGAGGTCGGCGTGCTCGCGGCGGACATTCTCCTGCCCGTGCCGTCGAGCCTCGTGGCGACGCTCGGGGGATCCGCGCTCGGGGTCGCGGCTGGCACCGCCTGCGCCTGGCTCGGCATGACTCTGGGCGCCGCGGCCGGCTGGGCGGCTGGCCGCGCGGCCGGCGGTCGGGCCCTCGCCCGAATCGATGCCGCCGACCTCGCCGCGCTCGAGCGTCAGGAGCGGCGCCTCGGGCCGGCATTCGTGGTGCTGACGCGGCCGCTGCCGCTCGTCGCCGAGGCCGCGGCGCTTCTGTGCGGCGCGACCGGCATGCCGGCGAGGCTGTTCCTGGCGTGGGCGGCGGCCGGGAATCTTGCCGTGGCCTTTGCATGGAGCCTCGCCGGATCGCTCGGCAGCCGGGCTGATGCCGTGCAGTGGGTGCTCGCCGGCGCGCTCGTCGTGCCACTCGCACTGGCCCTGCTGGCGGCGCGGCGTGGGGTCGGATCGGACGCGGCGCCGGGGTAGACTTCCCGGCCCGCTCCCGGACGCGCCCGCCATGACCGCCCTCAAGACACTGCTCGACCTGTTCCTGAAACTCGACGAGCACCTCCACGGCATCCTCGAATCGTGGGGGCCGTGGACCTACGTCCTGCTGTTCGCGATCATCCTCTGCGAGACCGGACTCGTCGTCACGCCGTTCCTGCCCGGCGACTCCCTGCTCTTCGCCGCCGGCGCCATGGCGGCCCTCTATCCCGACGACCTCGACATCCTCCTCCTCCTGGGGCTGCTGAGCGTGGCCGCGATCCTCGGCGACACGCTCAACTACTGGATCGGCCGCTGGATCGGCCCGCGGGCCTTCGCCGTCGACCGATGGTTTCTCAAGCACGAGCACCTGGCCCGCACGCAGGAGTTCTACGAGCGCCACGGAGGCAAGACGATCGTGCTCGCGCGGTTCGTGCCGATCGTCCGCACCTTCGCGCCGTTTGTCGCGGGCGTGGGGCGGATGAACTACGGGACGTTCCTGTTCTACAACGTCGTCGGCGGCATCGCCTGGGTGCTGATCTGCACGCTGGCGGGTTACTTCTTCGGCAACATCGAGGCCGTGAAGAAGAACTTCGAGTTGGTCGTGGTGGGGATCGTGCTCGTCTCGGTCCTGCCCCTCGCCTGGGAGTGGTGGGCCGCCCGCCGCCGGTCACGGCAGCCGTGAGGCGGTCTCCGCGACGATGCGCTCGAATTCGGATCGCGTCCGTGCGGTAATCCGCTCGACGTCGTCCACGAGAGCGGCCGATCCGTCATAGCCCAGGAGCTGCGCGAGTCGCCGGCGGTCTTCGGCCGCTGCCGGAAAGTCATGCCGCGCCGCCGCATCGATGAGTCGGAGGCTGCCCTCGATCGCCCGCAGGACACGGTAGGCGTGGGCCAACACGTGGTGCCGCTCGTCGGAAAGGTGTCCGGCCTCGTGGAGCAGATCGAGACCGGCCAGTGTCTCCGGTGTCCGCAGGCGGGCATCGTGGCCGCCGTGGACCAGTTGCAGCATCTGCACGATGAACTCGATGTCCACCACGCCGCCCGGGCCGCGTTTGAGGTTCGTCGGCCGCGCCCCCTCCTCCATGCGGCGGCGCATGAGCCGGATCGATTCGACATCGGCCGCCGTCCACGCCCGCTCCCAGGCTGCGGATGCGATGATCCCACGCACGCGTTCGGCCGCCATGTCGCCCCCGACGACGACCCGCGCCTTGATCAGGGCCTGCCGCTCCCAGACCGCCGCCGGGCCATCGGCCGCGAAGTACCGCGCGAACTCGTCGAGCGACACGGCCGGTGAGCCGGCCCGGCCCAACGGCCGCAGCCGCGAGTCCAGTTCGTAGAGCCGGCCGTGAGGGCCGTGGGCGTTGCAGACCTTGGCGGTGCGTCGAGCCAGCTCGCCGAAGAAGTGGGCGTTGGTGGTGCCGGCGGCGCCTGGCCTGCCGGCCGTCGCGGCGGCGGCGTCGCGATCGTAGAGAAACACGACGTCGACGTCGCTCGCGTAGTTCATCTCCCGACCGCCGAACTTGCCCATCGCGAGCACCACGGCGCCGGCCGACGGGGCCCCGAACCGGGCGGTGAGTGCGGCCTGCTCGTGTGCCATCACGGCCCGCACGACGGCCTCCGCGATCGCGGTGAGGGCGGCCGTCGTCTCGTCTGCGGCCAGCCGCCCGAGCACGTCCCGCACCCCGACCCGCAACTGCTGCGAGGCCTTGAACGACTGGAGGATCGGCCCGATGTCGACCGCGTTGCGGCACAGGTCGTCGAGGCCTGCGTCGAGTTCGGCTGGGGTCGGCAGGCGATCGAGCAGCAGGCTGTCGAGCAATTCGTCGAGCATGCCCGGATTGCCCACGAGCAGTCGGGCCAGGAAGGGGCTCCAGGCGCACAGTCGCACCGTCAGATCGAGCGAC
This sequence comes from uncultured Planctomycetaceae bacterium, assembly GCA_903919035.1. Classification (GTDB taxonomy): domain Bacteria; phylum Planctomycetota; class Planctomycetia; order Pirellulales; family UBA1268; genus QWPN01. The sequence goes on from CAIXGY010000091.1 coordinate 19,679, forward strand.
GGCTCGTGGGCGCTGAACAGTTCCCAGAGCACGCCCTTGCCGCCGAGCGAGTCGGCGACCGCCCCGAGCGTGGCGAGGGTGGCGTCGGGATCGGGCGTGCGGCCCAGCGCCGCCAGCAGCCGCGGGGCGATGGCGGCGAGAAAGTGCCGACACCGTTGGGCGGACAGAAACCGCACCCGTTCCTCGGCGAGGGCCGCCAGCTGACGGTGCGCGGCCGCCGCGTCGCGAAATCCGTGCCGCGACAGCACGGCGCGGACGACGTCGGGATCCGGGGCGGGATCGAGCACCAGATCGACCTCTGGCTCGGGGGCGGCCTCGTGCGGAAACGCGTCGTGCAGCAGGTGGTCGAGGATGCGGCGATTGAGAAACGTCGCCTCGGCGAGATCGCGCCGCAGGGTCGTGCCGGCTTCGACGCCGTGGCCATATCCCATCCGGGCCGCGAGCCTGCCGAACTCCTCTGGCGAGCGGGGCAGGAGATGCGTCTGGCGGTCCTCGACGATCTGCAGCCGGTGCTCGACCGTCCGCAGCAGGGTGTAGTTCCGCTCCAGGATCTCCCGCTCCTGATCGGTGAGTGCACCCGCCTCGGTGAGCCGTCGGATGGCTTCGAGCGTGGTTCCCGTGCGGACCCGCGGCGCGTCGCCGCCGTTCAAAAGCTGCAGGAACTGGATCGTGAACTCGATGTCGCGGATGCCGCCGCGGCCGTGCTTGACGTCGGCGCCGTCGGTGCCTGCCCGGATGGCCCGCTGCTCGATCCGCCGCTTGAGGGCCTTGATGCCGGCGATGTCGGCGCCGGTGAGCCAGCGGCGGTGGATCCACGGCTCCAGGGCCGCGAGCAGGCGGTCGCCGAGCGCCGCGTCGCCCGCCACGCACCGGGCCTTCAACCAGGCCTGCCGCTCCCAGGTCCGTCCCTCGCGGTCGACGTAGCGCAGTAGCGGGCCGCAGGCCATCGACGCCGGGCCGACCGCGCCGTGCGGCCGCAGTCGCAGGTCGATGCGGTAGGCGATGCCAAGGTCGGTCGGCTCCGCGAGCAGGCGGACGGTCTCCTGCACCACCAGCTCGAAGAACTCCTGGTTCGTTCCCGGCTTCGGTCCCTCGACGCGGCCGTCATCGGAATGGACGAACACGAGATCCACGTCGCTGGAGTAGTTGAGTTCCGCACCGCCGAGCTTGCCGAGGGCGAGGGCCGCGATCGTGGCCCGGCGACCGTCGGGTCCGCGCGGCACGCCGCGCCGGGCTTCCGCGCGCCGCTCCGCCACGCGGAGTGCGGCGGCCACGATGCAGTCCGCGACGTGCGAGATCTGCTGCACGACGGTCTCCAGGCGTTGCCCCGCCACGACGTCGCCGTAGGCGATCCGCAAGGTCTGCCGCCGCTTGAACCGGCGCAGCACCCGCATGATCGTCTGCGGGTCGGTCGTCGTCCCGACGTCAGCCTCGAGCGCGGCTGCGAGAGCCTCCTTCCGCTCGGGCCGGCCCTGCCCGGTCCGCACCGCCTCCCAGGCATCCGGGTCCGAGATCACGATCTCCGCGAGATACGGGCTGGCCGCGAAGATCGTGAGCAGCGCGTCGAGCGACGATGGATCGGCCTCGAGGCCCGCGGTGCGGGTGGCCGGATCGGCCGCCGTGGCCAGGAACCGTTCCAGGGCCGCCCCCGCCCGCTGCGCGAGGTGCGGGTCGGACATGCCCGCGACCCGGCCGCGGTGCGTTGCGGCCTCGAGCAGGCGCTGCGCATCGGATGACGGCGCGGCCGCGGCGAGCGCGGACCCGTCGGGCATGGGCGTGGGCCGCGGCGCCACGCTACACCTCGCTGCGGCCGGGAGGCGCAGGCAACGCAATGTCGTGGAGTTCCGGCGCCTCCCCCGCGAGCCGCAGGTGATCGAGCGGCACGGCGTCCGCGAGGCCGTCGGCCACCAGGCCCGAGAGCGACCACGCGCCCGCAGCCAGGATGTCGATGTCGACGAGGCGACCGACGAGCCGGGTCGGTGCGTCGAAGACGACGATGCGGTCGCACGGCGTCCGGCCGGTCAGTTGCGCGGTGCCGTCGGGTCCAGGATCGATGCCGTGTTTCTCGTCGCGGGAGGAAAGTCCCTCGACGAGCACCCGCTGTCGCGTCCCGATGAACCGCCGGTTGCCGGCCAGGCTCGCCTCTTCCTGGGCCGCGAGCAGAACCGCGTTCCGTTCCCGCTTCACCTCCTCGGGCACGTCGTCGGGCAGCCGGTCGAAGGCCTTCGTGCCGGGACGCGGGCTGTATTTGAAGATGAAGCTGTTCTTGAAGCCGGCGGTCTTCACGAGTTCGAGCGTGGCCGTGAACTCGGCGTCGGTCTCGCCGCAATAGCCGACGATGAAGTCGCTCGTGACGGCCGCCTCGGGCAGTGCCGCGCGGATCCGGCCCAGCATCTCCAGATACTCCTCGATCGTGTAGCCGCGCTTCATCCTCGTGAGCACGGCATTGGAGCCGTGCTGAGCCGGCACGTGGAGGTAGGGACAGACCTTGGGCAGGTCGCGCACCGCCGCGATCAGGTCGTCGGTCATGTCGCGCGGATAGTTCGTCACGAACTTGATGCGATCGAGGCCGTCCACGGCGTCGAGCCGGGCGAGCAGGTCCGAGAGCCGGTGTGTCCGCCCCCCGTCCGCGAAGCGGTAGCTGTTGACCGTTTGGCCGATGAGCGTGATCTCGCGGCAGCCTTCCGCGACGAGCTTGCGGGCCTCGGCGAGGATCGTGTCGGGCGACCGCGCCTGCTCGGGCCCACGGACATGGGGCACGACGCAGAAGGCGCAGAACTTGTCACACCCGGTCTGCGTGCGGATGAACGCCTGGAACGGCGTGGGCCGCATGGCCGGGTCGCGGTCGGGGTCGTAGCTTTCGAAGCTGCGGGCGATGGCGTCGCGGCTGCCGGCCTTGCGATCGAGGCTGACCTCGATCCGCGGCCCTCCGCCGGCGATGACCTCCTCCACGAGCGTGGGCACCTGGTGGAGTTGGCCGGGGCCGACGACGAGGTCGACCCACGGAGCCCGCCTCCGCACCAACTCCTGGTCCTTCTGGGCCATGCAGCCGAGCACGCCGACGACGATGTCGGGCCGTTTCGCCTTCACGGCACGGATGCGTCCGAGCGCGGAATAGACCTTGTCCTCGGCGTGCTGCCGCACGGAGCAGGTGTTGTAGAAGACCGCGTCGGCCTCGGCTGCGGCCGAGGCCATGTCCCATCCCTGCCGGCGCAGCGCCGCCACGACGAGCTCGCTGTCGAGCACGTTCATCTGGCAGCCGACGGTCTCGATCCACAGTCGCTTGGTCATGGGAGCCGAGTCTAACGCTCCGCCGTCGCGGCGTCAGGAAGCCCCAAGCGGACGCACGGGCTCACACGGCTCCCACGCGATCCTCGGGCGTCAACGCGCCCAACCGGCGTCGGGGATGCCCGTGCCGTCTCGCCCGGACGTTCGCGAAGGGCGTCGTGCCCTTCGCGAACTCGATG
>CAIXGY010000092.1 GCA_903919035.1 uncultured Planctomycetaceae bacterium
GGATTCCACGTGATCCTCGCGCGGAGGGAGGCATCTCGTTGGCAGCCGACGTGTGAGCCCAACCGGCTCAGGTCTGCCCGTGCCGTCGAGCCGGCGTTGCTGGCCGAGCGCAGCTAGGATTGCGAAGCGCGGGCAGCATCGAGTGAGCGACGGGCACGACGCCCGTCGCGAACGTCCGAGCGAGACGGCACGGGCAGCACCGACGCCGGATTGGGCTCGTCAAGAGTGACCGTCACGCCTCCTCGCGGAGCATCGGGGGAGGCTCCTCGAGTTCCTCGAGCTCCGGCGGGAGTTGGAGCTGCCGCATCGTCTCGTCGGTCTTTCGCATCCCCTCGGCCACCTCGTCGACCCGCTTGGCGAGATCCGAGACATCGCGTCGGGCCACCGAGCCCTCGGCGAGGGCCGCGATCTTGGCCTCCATCCGCTCGATCTCGGCGGCGACGACATCGAGTTTCCGCCTCGCATCCTCGATGTTTCCGAGCCGCTCGCGACTCGTCGCGAGGTGGTCCTCGAGCGCGACCCGCAGCTGTGTTGCGTCGGATCCGGCCGGCAGCTTCGCCAGCCGCTTCTCGAGATCCGCGATCCGTGCCCGGATGGCCCCGTCATCCGTGTGCTCGAGAAACTCGGAGAGGTTGGCCGCGCCCCAGATCATCCGCAGGTAGCCCCACAGGAGCCGATCGAGCGACTCGAGCGTGCCCTCCTGCGTCGCCGACTCCCCCGGCCCACGGAGGCTGCCCGCGAGTTCGACGAGTTTCTCGCAGTGGTCGCGGAGTTGGTCGAACCGCCGCACGAGCGGCGGTGGCAGCTTCCTGCGGATCGCCTCGTAGGTGGCCCGGGCGGCCGCCGCCTCCGCGGATCGTCGCGACTTCGCATCCTGCGCGTCGACGGCGGCACGAAACCGGTCGTTCGTGAGCATGCTCGCGAGATACCAGATCTCGCCGGCGGCGACGAGCGGCAGGATCACGCCGGGAAAGCCGCTGACGAACGCCGCCGCCGTGCCGCCGAGCACGTACAACAGGTTCCACCGGGCGGTGAACGCGGTTTTCAGGTAACGGCCCAGCCTGTCGAACACCGTCGTGTCTCCGTGCACCTCACCCACCCCGACCGTTGGGCCGCCGGGCCTCGGCCTCGATTCGCTGCATGCGCGCGTGCAGCGCCTGCACCTGCTCGTGAAACCAGGGCTGCGACTGCGTCTCGCGGGCCGGAGCGGACGCCGCAGGCAACCGGATCTCCTCGGCAATCCGCCCGGGAGTCGTGGCCATCACGAACACGCGATCGCCGAGATAGACGGCTTCCTCGACGGAGTGCGTCACGAACAGCACCGTCGCCTGCACCTCCCGCCAGAGGGCGACGAGCAGATCCTGCATGTCGAGCCGCGTGGCGGGGTCGAGGGCCCCGAAGGGCTCGTCCATGAGGATGATCCGCGGCCGGAGGACGAGCGTGCGGGCGATCGCCACCCGCTGCCGCATGCCGCCGGAGAGTTCGTGCGGGTATTTCGCACCGTCGCGGTCCGGATCGAGACCAACCTTGGCGATCCAGTCCCGGGCCAGCGCGTGGCGGTCGTCGCGCGACATTCCCTGGCATTCCAGACCGAACGCCACGTTGTCGAGCACGGTGCGGTTGTCGAAGCTCGTGTAGTCCTGAAACACCATGCCTCGATCCGAAGCCGGGCCGAGTATCGGCCGGCCCAGGACGTGCACCGTTCCGCTGGTCGGCGGATGCTGCGGCTCGAGTCCGGCCACCAATCGCAGCACCGTGCTCTTGCCGCAGCCGCTCGGGCCCAGGAACGACGAGATCTCGCCGTGATCAACGATGTCGGGAATCGTGAAACTGACGTCGGAGATGGCGACGTATTCCCGCGGCGTCGCCGGGGCGTAGATCTTCGTCACGCGGTGGAATTCCACCGCCGCCGGGCGGTCGGCCGATGTCGCGGCATCAGTCATGTCGCGCTCCGTCGGGGCTGCAGCGCCCCGTGCATCATTCGGCTCCAGAACCGCGGCAGGATGCCCCGACCGCCGTATCGGTGCGGAAACAGGTCGCACTGCAGCCACCACAAGGCCCGGTCGATGGCGTAGGCCACGAGCGGAATGACGACGAGCACGATGAGAATCGGCTCACGGTCGCCCCGCCGCTGCGCCACGTTGATCAGATCCCCGAGGCCGCCCGTGTCACCGCCGAACTTCACGATTTCTGCGAGCATCACGTAGCCGAAGGCGATGCCGAACAGGAGACGCAGTGAGTTGAAGATCGCCGGTGCCGCCAGGGGCACCAGCACCTTGAGGATGATCTGCAGCCGCGACGCCCCCAGGGTGCGAGCGGTGTCGACATAGCGTTCGGGCACCTCGAGCACCGCCGCGGTGGTGTCGCTGAGCACGAAGGCGACGCTCGCGATGAACAGGAACATCACCTTCTGGAACTCGCCGATGCCGAAGAAGAAGAACGTGAGCGGAATCAGCGCGGCCACGGGTATGTTGCGGCCGAAGATCGCCAGTGGGGCCACGAACGCCCGCGCGGCGGGAAAGCAGGCGGCGACGACGCCGAGCGGCACACCCACCAGCGCGGCGAGGCCGAAGCCGAACACGACGCGCGTGAGCGTGACGAGAGTGTTCGCCACGAGCCTCCGCTCGCCGAAGACGGCCGGCACGGCCCGCCAGGTCTCGCCTGGGCTCGGCATCGTGGCCGGGCTGATGAACCGCGACTCCGGCTCACCGGCGGTGGCCAGGAACCAAGTGGCGAGCACCGCGGCAATGCAGGTTGTCCCCCAGAACCACGCCGTCGCCGCCGGGGCGTCGCCACGCAGCGGCGACGCCGGGGACGGCGGCGGGGCGGAAGACTCCCCGGCCACGGTCACTCCTTCTCCGCCGTGTAGACCTTGATCTCCACGCGGCGGTTGAGGGCGTGATTGTCCGGCTGGTCGTCGTCGGCTGGCCGATCCCAGCCGAGACCATCGACCGCGAACCGGGCCGGCTCGAACTTGAACTTGCCGATGATGGCGTCGCGGACCGACGAGGCCCGCTCCTTCGACAGCCGACGAACCATGTCGGGCGGCACCGCACCGCGCATCGACGAGTCGGTGTGTCCCTCGATCACGATCCGGGCGTTGCCGAATTGCTTCGCCAGGGTCGCGGCCTCGTCGAGCACGAGGTCGACCTGCGGGTCGTAGGGCTCCTCGACGTCCTTCCCGTCGATCCGACGAATCACCGTCTTCCTCAGGTCGGAGCTGTTGGGGAAGAAGTGGATGACGATCGCCTTGGTGAGAATCTCCTCGTTCTCGGCCCGGATCTGCTGCACGGTCTTGGGCACGACCGAGGCGGCGTATTCGTCCTTCGTTTCGGCGTACCTCGGCTCCGCCCCGAGCTTCTGGATGACCGAGAAATCCATCACCTGGTCGAACGGCACCGGATTCGAGGCAATGGCCCCGATCCGGCGGTAGAGCATGTAGGCCTGCTTCCAGAGCCGCTCGAAGTTTGCCGGGTTGTTCCGATTGAGAAAGAACTGGTAGTTCTCCGCCCAGTTGGTGCTGTGGGCGTCGCCGAGCATGGTCAGCGCGTCCTTCTCGGGGATCGTGTAGCCGTCGGCCATCAGTTTCGCCACCTTCTGGCGGGCGGCGTCGGCCTTGAGATCCTGCATCGCGTCGAAGATGCCACGCACGAGGGCCTCGATCTTGTCGGGGTGATCCTTGGCGAAGTCGGCCCTGGCAAACCACACGTCGGCGATCAGCCGATTGGCGGTCTGGGTGGTGACCAGCATCCGATTGCCCTTGGCGTCGGCGAGGTTGTAGATGTCGGGCGCCCACGACACGCAGCCGGCGAGGCTCTTGTCGCGATTGAACGCCGCGGCCGCCTCGAAGGCCGTGTTGACGTAGACCATTTCCACGTCGGACGGCTGCAGGCCGCCGCCCACGAGCATCGTCAGCGCGAAGAACTGGCTCGGCGAGTTCTGCGCCATCACCAGTTTCTTGCCGGCCAGATCCTTGACGGTCTTGATCTCGTCGCGGACGACGATGCCATCGCCGCCGTTGGAAAAATCGACCTGCTGATAGACCCGCGGCATGATCCGCGAATCCTTGGCGAAGCTGTCGACGAACAGCGGCAGCATGTCGAGCGTGGCCCAGCCGACGTGGACCTCACCGGCGGCATAGGCGTCGCGCATCTGCACGGGGTCGTCGATGAGCACGAGTTCCACCTTGAAGGGCTTCCCGCCGGGGGCCTGCCACACCTTGCCGGGCTTGAAGCCCCCGTTGGCGAGAATGATCGGGCTCCAGCCAGCCCAGACGTTGAGGGCGAAGCGAACCGTGTCGTCCTGCAGCGGGGCGTAGGCGCTCACGCCCTTCACCGGCGGCAGTCGCTCGGCCGGCTTGAACGTGTATTCCTTCACCGTCGTCGGGATCGAGACGTCGGGCGCTTCGGTCATGCCCTCCGCACCACCGGCCGTGTCCCCGCCGAGATCTCCGGCTCCACCGCCGCCCGCGACCGGTCGCTGCCCGGCCGGAGCGACCGGCCGGCCGAGACCGAACTGCTCGAGCATGCCGGCCCGCCAGGCCGCGAGCCCGACGAGCCCGAGGATCACGCCCCACACCGCCAGCCAGAACGGAGCCTTGGGTTGGCCTGCCATGTTCGCCTCTCGTGTCTCTGGGTTCTCGGAAAAGGAGCGTGGAACACCCGGGCCCGACGCCCGGGCGCGACAAGTCAGCCGCGGAACTTCGTCTTCGGCCTGGCCTTGCCCGCCACGTGGAGGGCGTGCATGAGGTCGTAGGCCGTGACCTCACAGAGCAATTGCGTGACTTTTTCGTGGGCTTCCGGTGACAGGAGCGGCTCGATCTCCTTCATGAGATCGACCACCCGCTTCTCCTGGGCGGCGAGTTCCTTGGACTCGACCTTCTCGTCGGCGATCGCGTCGAGAAAGGTGTCGAGCTTCCGGGCATACTCGGCCAGGAGCGGCGCGTCGCTCGCGTCGTCGAACCAGGGGGTTTTTCCGGCAGTGGCCTTGGGCATCTCGCGTGCTCCGGGGATTTCGGATGAGGGATTCCGACGGGTCGTGATTCTAGTCGCCGGTCGATAGCCGCGGCCCGCGGGGCGTCAGCCCCCGATCACCTCGCGGATCGCCGCGAGCCGCTCCTGGAGCCGCGACCGGCCGCCGGGCTCGTTCACCTTCGCCCGCCAGTGCTCCGGCAGAAACCGCTTCTCGGTGCACTCGAGCACGGCCGCGATCTCCTGCATCTCCTTTTCCAGGCCCTGGGCGCTCGGCATGAAGTCGTCGAGGGCCGCCCGCAGATCCTCGGCGAGGATGGTGTCGGGGGCGGGCTGGCCCGCATCGGCGGCCCGATCGAGGCCCTTGCGGCGGGCGGCGAGCACGAGGCTCTCGATGTCGGCGCCGGAGAGGCCAAGCGCGAGATCCACGGGGCCGGGGAGCCCCGGCGCGAGCTTCACGCGGCACTTCCGCGCCATCGCGGCGAACATCGCGTCGATCTCGGCCTGGTCGTGGGGGTAGAAGAGCGGGATGTGGACCTCGGCGCGGCCCTGCCGCTTCAGGTCGATCGGCAGGAGTTCCGGCCGGCTGGTGAGGAGCATCCACACGATCTTGCCGCGGTAGCGGGTGTCGCCCATCTGGCGGGCGATCATGGAGAACACCCTGGCGCTGGTCCCGGAGTCTCCCCCCTGCTCGCGGTTACCGAGCGCCGCGTCGGCCTCGTCGATGACCACGACCACGGGGCCGAGGCTCCGCAGGACGTCGAGGGCGTGCTCGAGGTTGCCCTCGGTCTCTCCCACATACTTGCTGCGGAAGTTCTTGAGGACGGCGCACGGAATGCCCACCGATCCCGCATAGCACTCGGCGATGAAGCTCTTGCCGGTGCCGACGGGGCCGCAGATGAGGTAGCCCATCGGGGCGCTCTCGAACTGCCCGCGCTTGATCGCCCGGGCATCGGCCTCGAGCCTGTCCTTCGCCGCGGCGTGGCCCGCCACGGCGTCGAGCGTGAGCCGCGGCTGGATGAACTCCACGAGCCCCTGGCACGACCGCTCGATGAGATCCTTCTTGCGGGCGGCGAACTCCGGGCCGTCGGGGTCGGTGCCATCACGGGCCGAGAGCGTGATCACCGCCCGGAGGCTCTCCAGGGTGAGACCGCCGGACACGACGGCGACCCGCTTCACGGCGACCGAGCGGTCGGCGGGCATACCCACCGCGGTGGCGGTGGCCAAGGCGAACCGCTCCCGCTCCCCGGCATCGGGCAGCGGCACGTCGATCGCGGTCACGGCCGGGTTCGTCACGAGCCGCGGATGCACCTCGGACAGCGCGTCGGCGAGGAGCACGATCGCAACGTTGACCCTCCGCAGGAGCGGATTCGTGGCCCACGACAGGATCCGCACGAGTCGGGCCGCGCCTGATCGGGAGCCGGCATCACCGGCGGGCGCCAGGTATTGCGCGTAGTCGAGCACGACGGCGATCCGCTTCCGCTGGTCCGGCGCATCCATGAGGTTGCGCTCCAGGAGCGCGTCGATCGCGGCCACGGCGGCGTCGGGATCGCGCGGCCAGTTGGTCGCCGGCCCCATTCGCTCGGTCAGCCACTGGGCCATGGTCCGCAGCCGCGCCGAATCGGGGCCGGCGAGTGGCCGCAGCCCCTTGCCCACGTCGAAGGCGACCACGACGTCCCAGCGTCCGAACAGTTCCCGTGCCAGAAAGTCCGGCACCGTGCCCCAGGCGTCGGCCGCAGCCGTGACGGTCGGCGCCGCAAGCGGCACGAGGTCGCGAACGTTGCCGTGGAGCAGAAAGACACAGCTCGTGCCGGCGAGGTACGCGTCGCCGAGCCGCTCCGCCCACGCGGGACACCACTCGGGAAGCGACGCGGAACTTCCGCTCCGGGCGGTCGTCGTACCGAGCGTCGCCGCGGTGGTCGCGGCGGACGGCGCGGTCTGTTCAGGCTCGGTCGGGGCGGGGGGCACGGTCTGCTCCGCAGGACATCCTGGAATCCGCGTCAGCCGGCTGTCTGACTGATCCGCTCCGACCCGAGTTCCTTGTCGTCGGCCTTCACGCCCGCGGTCTCCGGCGTGACCATGCCCATCTCGATCTCAAAGTCGCGAAGCGCCTTGTCGGCCATCGCCTTCTCGACGGCCTCCTCGCGCTTGATGTCCTCGAGGCCTTCGCCCGACAGGTCGGCCGCCACGCGGACCTTGGCCCGATTGAGGCCGATCTTGTCCTGGATGACGTCCTCGATCTGGCCGAAGTCGGTCGTGATGTCGAAATTGAAACTCTGTGCGAGTTTGGCCAACTCGGCCTCGGCCCGCGAGAGCTTGAGCTCCGCGTCGTACTTCTGGATCTTCTGCTTGAGGTCGGACAGCTTCTTCGTGGCGTGCTTGATCTTCGTCACGTTGTTGTTGTAGGCCGTCTCGTGAAGCTTGAGTTGGGCCTCGTTCTCGGCGAGCTGCTTCTTGGCCTGCTGCAGTTCCAGGGCGAACTTCGACGCCGTCTCCCGCTCGCCGGCCTGCAGGTAGGCCTTGACGCGGGCCTCGAGCGAGGCGACGTGCTGGCGGTCTCCGTTGACCTGCCGTGTGACCCGTTCCACGAGGGCGCGATACTGCTCGAGCCCCTCGCGACCCTCCTTCATCTGGTCGACGGCCTTGTCGTACTCGTACTGCAACTGCGCGATCGGGTCGGCCGTCCAGAAGAAGTTGGCGACCTTGTTCATCTGGGCCGCGAGGGCCTTCCAGAGTTTGCCGAGGATCATGGGCCGGGGGCTCCACAGGGCGACGAACCTGACGCGGGGACGCGTCCCCGACGAGGTTTGATACCGCCCTTCAGGGGGCCAGTCAAACAGCCCGCACAAACCACCGCCGCATGCCCCGGCCGGGGCGTTCCCGCCGGGATTACAGGCTCGGCTACACTCTCGGGTGGGGCTCGGGCTCGCGATCCGATCCTCCCTCCTCGTAGCCCGCGACACCCGAAGGAGTTCCCCGTGTCGAAACCCTCGCGTCGTGGTTTTCTGCAGGCTGCATCCCTGGCGGGTGCCGGCTACTTCGTCGCCGCGGGCGGCCGTCGCGCCTGGAGCACGGCCGCATCGGAGCAACTCAACGTGGCCTGCATCGGCGTGGGGGGCAAGGGGGGCGGCGACTCCGACAACGCGGCGCTGTTCGGCAACGTGGTCGCGATCTGCGACGTCGACAGGGGCCGGCTCGAGAAGAAAGGATCCGCGGAGAAGTTCAAGGACGCGGAGCAATTCACCGATTACCGGGAACTCCTCGCGAAGCATGGCAAGAACCTCGACATCGTCACGATCAGCACGCCCGACCACATGCATGCCCCCGCGACGCTCGACGCGATGCGGATGGGCATCAGTTGCTACACGCAGAAGCCGCTCACCCGGACGATCTACGAGGCCCGCCTGCTCGCGACGGTGGCCGCCGACATGGCCGACAGGGGTGTCTGCACGCAGATGGGCAACCAGGGCACGGCCCTCGACTCGTCCCGGGAGGCGATCGCCCAGCTCCGGTCCGGCGTGCTCGGGCCGCTCCGCGAGGTCTACGCCTGGTCGAACCGGCCGGTGTGGGCCCAGGGGCCGGGTCGCCGGATGAACGTCCGCCGCTACCAGACCCAGGCCATGCAGGAGGTGGACGAGCAGGAGGATCCGACGGTCACCGCGGAGGAGGTGGCGGACGTCGTCGCGGATCTCGTGCAGACGAAGCAACGCGAGATCGGGAAGGCCCTCGAGCAACTCGACTGGCGACTGTGGCTGGGCGTGGCGCCACCGCGGGAGTTTTGGCCCGGCCTCTACCACTCGTTCCAGCACCGGGGCTGGTGGGACTTCGGCACGGGCGCGCTCGGCGATATGGCCTGCCACCAACTCACCGTGCCGTTCGCCGCCTGCGGACTCCGCGACCCGGTGTCGGTGGTCGCCCGGACGACCGGCCATGACTTCGACAGTTTTCCCGCCAGTTCGATCATCAAGTTCGAGTTTCCCGAGACGGCGGAACGCCCCGCGATCCCGTTCTGGTGGTACGACCGCAAGGGCAACAAGCCGCCCGCCGAGGTCTTCGCGAAGTGGGACATCGACGATGTCTCGGACAGCGGCGTCCTGATCGTGGGCGAGAAGGGGGCCTTCTACAGCACGGACGACTACTGCGGGAAGTACGAACTCAAGGGCGTGGAGAAGGTTGAGGCCGACTACGAGCCAGTCGAGGATCAGGGCAAGGGCAACGACGTCAACCACATGTACGAATTGTTCCGGGCGAAGCAGGCCGGCGACCCGAAGCTCGCCGTGTCGAACTTCATCGACCGGGCCGGGCCGCTCACGGAGACGATCCTGCTGGGCAATCTGGCCGTCTGGGCAGCTGCTACCGGCGGGCCCGATGGCTCGATGGGTGACTGGGGCGAGAAGGTGGAGTGGAACGCGAAGGATCTGGTGGTCACGAACCTGGAGTCGCTCAAGACGCCCCGCGTGGCCGACCTGATCAAACCGGTGTATCCGTCCGGCTACACGCTCGACGGGTGACGACGCGGCGACGCGCGACGCGGAGGGCAACCATGCCGAACGGGAAGCGAGGCTGGAGCATGGCGGGGTGGGTCCTCGCGGCCATGGTGGCGGTCTTCGCCACCGCCGCCCGCGGAGACGATGCGGCTTTCATCGCCCGGCTGGAGGCCATGGGCGGCGGCGCGACGTTCGTCGCTGCGGACGACACCGCCGGCCGACGGCTGACGGACATCTCGATCCCAGACGGCTCGGCGCTCAGCGCCACCGACATCACGTCCTTCGGCGGCCTGACCGGACTGCGAAAACTGCAGATCTACAACTGCCGCGGGTTCGACGACGACGCAGCCGGATCGCTGGCGGGGCTGAAGGGCCTGCGGTCGCTGGCCATCACCAACAGCGGCCTCACCGATGCCGGTGTGGCCACGATCGTGGCATCGTTTCCCGAGCTCACCGACCTGGATCTGTCGAGCAACACGAACCTCACGGGCGCCGCCCTGCGGTCGATCGCGGGTCTGACGAAGCTCGAACGCCTGAACCTCATGCAGTGCCGCTTCAATGACCTGCATACGCGGCGGCTGGCGAAACTGCCCGAGCTCCGCTCGCTCGATCTCCGCGGCAACATGGAGGCCGGCGACATGACCCTGATGACGGTCGGCAAGCTCCCGCACCTCTCGGCCTTCAAGCATCGCAGTTCCACGGTCACCGACGAAGGCCTGCGGGCTCTCGGGGAGGTGGCGCCGCTCGAGTCGCTGCTCATCCAGGATTTCGCCATCACGGACGACTCCGGCCCGCATCTGGCCGCGCTGGAGAAGCTCTCGTCGCTGGAGGTCTTCCGGTGCCAGGGCTTCGGCACGCGGGGCGTGCTCGCCTTGGGCGGCCTGCCGCTCACCCGGCTCACGCTCCGGGATCTTCCCGACGTCGGCGATGAGGCGCTCGCGGTGGTCGAACGCCTTCCCGGCCTCAAGCGGCTCTACCTGCACGAATTGGCGAGCGTGGGGGACGACGGCCTGCGGCATCTGTCCGCGGCCCATGAGCTGGAGATACTCGACATCTGGAGCCTGCCCCTGATGACCGACGCAGCCGTGGACGTGATCGCCGGCCTCACGAACCTCAAGGAACTCTCCATCCGCGAGACCAGCGTGACGGAGGCGGCGATCCCGCGGATCCTGTCGCTGCCGCACCTCCGCTCGCTGACGTTCAGGAACGGGGCGCTCTCGGCCCCGACGGTGGCGGCACTACGGGCCCGCTCGTGGGCGAAGCTCGACCTCGGCACCACCGCGGACTAATACGGGTCCTACGTGATCCTCGCGCAGAGGGAGACATCTCGTTGCCAGCCGGCCTCTGCGCCCAACCGGCTCGGGCAGCCCCGACGCCGGGACAGGCGCGGTGACGCGCGAGCATCACTTCGGAGCGCTTGAAAACCGGCCCGATGGCCGGTGGAAGGGTGGCTAACGGGACTCGAACCCGCGACCCTCGGTACCACAAACCGATGCTCTAACCAACTGAGCTATAGCCACCACGATCAGCCGCCAAGTGTAGCAGACCGCCGACCGCGTGCATCCAGGCCGAGTGGCGGCACGGGACATCCGCAGGACTCGCTTCGGCTCGGCGTCAACGCACCGCAGGTGCCGGTCACTCCCGACGGCGCGAGTCGATCCAGATCGTCACGGGCCCGTCGTTGACGAGGGCCACCTGCATGTCGGCCGCGAACACGCCTCGCTGGGGCGGTCGACCGGCGGCCACGCCGAGCGCGCCGACGAACCGTTCGTAGAGCGGCACCGCCTCCTCCGGTCGAGCCGCGCGAATGAAACTCGGCCGGGTGCCGCGGGCCGTCTCCGCGAGCAGCGTGAACTGGCTGACGACGAGCGTCTCGCCCCCCACGTCGCGGATGCAGCGATTCATCTTGCCCTGCTCGTCCCCGAAGATCCGCAGGGCCGCGATCTTGGTGGCCAGCCACTCGGCGTCGGCCGGCGCGTCGCCCTGCTCGACGCCCACGAGCACGAGCAGCCCCGCCCCGATCCGGCCGACGGTCGCACCGTCGACCGTGACCGCCGCCTCGCTCACCCGCTGCACGACCGATCGCATGGGCCGAAGTCTACCGACTGCCCGCGTTTTTCTCGGGCCGGATTGGCGTATCGCCCGCGGGCTCGACGTGCTTCAATCCCGCCGCCGCGAGGGAACCGCCATGCGCCCGACCGTCTCCACCGAGCCGCTCTCCGGAGCCCGCGGCTGCGTGGGCGACGTCGCCCGCCTGGGCCGCAGCATCCCGCTCTTCCCGGTCGATCGCGTCATGCGACTGGCCGCCGTCGCCGAGGCACGGCGGGCCGCGTCACCGCGCATCGGCTGGGCGGCCATCTTCACGAAGGCCTACGCGCTCGTGGCCCGGGAGATGCCGGAACTGCGCACCTGGGTCGCCGGTCTGATCCGCCCGCGGCTGGCCACGGCGGACGCGAGCGTGGCCACGCTCGCGATCAACCGCACCGAGGAGACCGCGGATCGCCTGTTCTGGCTGCGGATCGCGGCACCAGACCGCCTGCCGCTCACCACGCTCCAACGGACGATCGACGACGCCGGCACCAAGCCGGTCGCGGAAATCTTCGCCCGACAACTCGAACTCGAGCGCACGCCCGGCCCGCTGCGCCGGGCAATCCTCCGCTGGAACATGCGGACGGCGTCGGCGAAACGCACCACGCGAATCGGCACCTTCAGCCTCTCCACCCTGGCCGGCCTCGGGGCCACCAATCGCTTCCACCCCACGCTGTGCACGACGAGCCTCTCCTACGGACCGCTCGAATCCGATGGCCGGTGCGTCGTGACCGTGATCGCCGACCATCGGGTGCTCGACGGCGTGGCAGCGGCCCGGGCGCTGCATTGGCTGGAGCAGGCGCTCGCGGTCGACACGGTCGCAGAACTCGCCGGCCTCCGTGACCTCGCGGTCAGCCCACCGCCGGCGGTGGATCGCGATCCGCCGGCGGGCGGGCGGCGAGCCGCCGCCTGATCTCGGCGAGCCGCTCGCCCAAGTCGC
The DNA here is from genome assembly GCA_903919035.1 of uncultured Planctomycetaceae bacterium. Lineage (GTDB taxonomy): Bacteria > Planctomycetota > Planctomycetia > Pirellulales > UBA1268 > QWPN01. The sequence continues at coordinate 12,486 of CAIXGY010000092.1, forward strand.
GTTCGAGGCCCCGGTCGGTCGGCTCGTAGTAGCGCTTCTCCACTCCCAGATACTCCTGCGCCGCGATGCCGTCGGGGGCATCGTGGGAGTAGGCGTAGCCCTGGCCGTGGCCGAGCCGTGCGGCGCCGGCGTAGTGCTTGTCCTGCAGGTGGCGGGGCACGGGGATCACCGCCTGCTCGCGGACGTCGCGGCGGGCCGCGCCGATCGCGACGGTGCATGCGTTGCTCTTCGGGGCGAGGGCCAGATAGGTCACCGCCTGCGCGAGCGTGAGCTGGCATTCCGGGAGTCCCACGAACTCGGTGGCCTGCATCGCGGCCACGGCGATCATGAGCGCTCGCGGATCGGCGTTGCCCACGTCCTCGCTCGCCAGGATCACGAGTCGGCGGGCCAGAAACCGCACGTCCTCGCCCCCTTCCAGCATCCGTGCCAGCCAGTACAGCCCGGCGTCGGCGTCGCTGCCCCGGATGCTCTTGATGAGCGCGCTCGCGCAGTCGTAGTGGGTGTCGCCCGAATCGTAGGCCACGACCTTCCGCTGCACGCTCTCTCGGGCGAGGTCGAGCGTGAAGCGGAGCGGCCGAGTGGTGCTCGACAGGACGCCCACTTCCAGGGCGCCAAGCGCACGCCGCGCGTCGCCGTCGGAGGTTTCGACGAGGAAGGCCCGGGCGTCAGGGGCGAGCGTCACCTGCTCGCGGCCGAAGCCCTGCTCACGGTCGGCCAGCGCACGGTCGAGGATCGTGCCCACGTGGACGGGGCCGAGGGCCGCAAGTTCGAAGACTCGCGATCGGCTGACGAGTGCGCTGGTCAGCGCGAAGAAGGGATTCTGCGTGGTCGCCCCGATGAGGGCCACCACGCCGTGTTCCACGTCGGGCAGGAGGACGTCCTGCTGGGCCTTGTTGAACCGATGAATCTCATCGATGAACAGGCAGGTCTTCGTGCCGTCGTCTTCGAGTCGGCGCCGAGCAGCCTCGAGCACGTCGCGGACGTCCTTTACCCCCGATGCCGTGGCCGAGAGTTCCACGAACCGCCGCCGCGTCTCGAGGGCGATGATCTCCGCGAGCGTCGTCTTTCCCACGCCGGGCGGCCCGTAGAGGATCACCGACCCCAGCCGGTCGGCCTCGATGAGCCGTCGCAGGAGCATGCCCGGGCCCACGACGTGCTCCTGACCGACGTAGTCGGAGAGCCGCCGGGGCCGCATGCGGGCCGCAAGCGGCGCCGCACGGGCCACGTTCGCCGCCCGCGATGCACTGAACAGGTCCGCCATGAGTTGCGGGCCGCCGGAGGGCGACCGGAAAAGGGTCACCGCGACGTGAGCGCCCCGAGCACCATCCGCTCGGCATGAAACACCTCGCCGCGTTCGTCGCGCACCGCGAGGGTGAGCGCGGGTTCGGCCGCGTGCCAGTCGATCTCGATCGTGCCGAAGTTCACGCCGTGGCACCGTGGCCCGAGCCGGAGCTGGTTTGGCTCGGGGGGGCGGTCGCCCGCCCCGGGTTGATTGAGGCTGCTGGCGGTGAGGTCGTAGAGCGGGTAGGCGAGAGCCTCCGGCCCGGGCGGAATCCGGCTGATTTCGCCCGCGTGACGGTCGCCGCTGACGATCACCACCCCCGCCGCCCCCGAATCGCGGATCGTCCGCAGGAGCCGGGCCCGCTCGACCGGGAAATTTCCCCAGTGCTCGAAATGGTGCTCGGTGGCGGCGACCTGAATGCTCGAGAGCACGATCCGCACCTCCGCCGGCTCCCGGAGCACGGCCGCGAGCCAGGCCCATTGCTCCGCGCCGAGCACGGTGGCGTCGGGCTCATCCGTCGGCACGTAGGGCCCTTGACCGCAGAGCCAATGCTCCGGCCGCGTCGCCAGCGGTGACCGGTGATACCGCGTGTCGAGGCAGATGAACTGCACGCGACGCCCCGGCGGGCCCGTGATCATGGCGCGGTAGATCCCTGCCTGCGATCGCAGCGGCGAGTCGGCGGCCACGCCGCAGAAGTCGAAAAACACCTGCTGCGACTCGCGGCGTCGCGGATACTCGCGGCCGGCGTCGTTGGCGCCGTAGTCGTGGTCGTCCCATACGGCCACGATCGGCACCCGCGCCCGGAGGGCCGCGAAGCCGGACTGGGCGGCGAGCCGCGCATACTTCGCCCGTAGCACGGCCATGTCCTCGGTGTCGCCGTACACGTTGTCGCCGAGCAGGAGCAGAACGTCGGGACGGAAGGCCGTCACGGCCTCCCAGACCGGCTGCGGCCTATCCTGCCGGATGCACGAACCGGCGGCGATCCTGGCGACCGGCTGCGCCGCATCGAGTTCGACGGCCCACACCGCACCGCCCGCGGCGAGCAGGAGCAACCCCGCCATGATCGGCGGGGCCACGATCAGCGGGGCCCCCGTCAACCCGACCATCGGAACTCGATCGCCGCGTCGATGTCGGGATGCAGGCTCTTGTGCACCGGACAGGTATGCGCCGCCTGCTCGAGAAGTTGCCGCTGGGGATGATCGGCCGGCAGCGGGATCGTGAGCCGAGTCTTGAGCGACGCGACCCGCCGCAGCGGCTGCGCGGTCATCACCTTCTCGGTCTCGGCCGTCATGCCGGTCAGGTCGAGACCGTGCCGCTCGGCCACGATGCCCATGATCGTCATCATGCAGGCGCCGAGCGCCGTGGCCACGAGGTCGGTGGGCGAGAAGCTTTCGCCCTTGCCGTGATTGTCCACGGGGGCGTCGGTGACGATCGTGGTGTCCGACGGCCCGTGCGTGGCGCGGCACCGCAGCCCGCCCTCGTAGATGCTCGAAACCTTGACCATGACGACGCTGTTTCCAGGGGGGTGGCGACCGCCCTCCATCTCCGCCGGGCAGGGGCGGAGAGGGGAGGGACGAAGAAACAATCTACACGCTCCCGAAACGAGGCTACGATTTCCCCCGGAGGTCCGCTGCGCCCCATGGGATTCCGCTCGCTTCGCGCCTGTGCCGACGCCCTGCGGGCGGAGGGCCATCTTGTCGAGATCGACCATCCGGTCGATCCCCACCTGGAGATCGCCGAGATCCAGCGGCGGCTGTTCCGCGCCGGCGGTCCGGCCGTGCTGTTCACGCAGCCTGTGGGCTCCGCGTTCCCGGTGCTCGTCAACCTCTATGGCACGCGTCGGCGGGTCGAGCGGATCTTCGCCGACACGCTCGACCGCGTGAAGCGGCTCGTCGAACTCAAGATCGACCCCGCCGGGGCGTTGCAACGGCCCTGGCGGTATTGGCGGTCACCGCTCGACGCCGTGGCGATGCTGCCGCGTCGCGTCCGCACCGGACCGGTGCTCGCCCGCAACATCCCGCTCTCGCGACTGCCGGCGGTCGTGGCCTGGCCGGGCGACGGCGGCCCGTTCATCACGCTCCCTGCCGTCTACTCCGAGCACCCTGATCACCCGGGCACCCGCGGCTCCAATCTCGGCATGTATCGCGTGCAACTCGCGGGCAACGCCTACGAGGCCGATCTCGAGGTCGGGCTCCACTATCAGATCCACCGCGGCATCGGCATTCATCATGCGGCCGCGCTCGCCCGCGGCGAGCCGCTCAAGGTCGCGGTGTTCGTCGGGGGTTCGCCGGCGATGGCGGTCTCGGCGATGATGCCGCTGCCCGAGGGTCTCTCCGAACTGACCTTCGCCGGGGCGCTGGCAGGCCATCGCATCCCCATGCTCGTGCGGCCGGGGCGCCCGGCGATCTACGCCGACGCCGACTTCGTGATCGAGGGCACCGTCGAGCCACACGCGACGAAGCCCGAGGGGCCGTTCGGCGATCACCTCGGCTACTACGCCCGCCGTCACGACTTTCCGGTGTTGCGAGTGGATGCCGTCTGGCACCGCGACGGCGCGATCTGGCCGATCACGGTCGTGGGCCGCCCGCCGCAGGAGGACACGCTGTTCGGCTGGCTCGTGCACGA
>CAIXGY010000093.1 GCA_903919035.1 uncultured Planctomycetaceae bacterium
GTCGGGGTCGACGTGGTAGGGCTCGCACGGCACCGCGAACATCATGTGGAGGAAGTTCTCGCAGTAGGCGAGATCGTTCCGCGGATACATGAGCGGCTGACCGATCGACTTCTTGTGGCTGTAGGCCGCGATGGTGGGCAGCTTCGCCAGCAGCCGGTGCATGCTGATCTCGACCTGCCGCGGATCCCGGACGTCGAGCGAGTCCTGGTAGAAGGTCGAGAGGGCTCCGACGACGCTACCCACGATCGCCATCGGGTGCGCGTCGCGGGGGAAGCCCTCGTAGAAGCTCCGCATCTCCTCATGGATCATCGAATGGTGGGCCAGCGAGGAGCGGAACTCGTCGAGTTGGGCCGCTGTCGGCAACTCGCCGAAGATGAGCAGGTAGGCCACCTCGACGAAGTCGCACTTCTCGGCCAGCACCTCGATCGGGTAGCCACGATAGCGGAGCACGCCGTTCTCGCCGTCGAGGTACGTGATGGCACTCGTCGTCGAGCCGGTGTTGACGAAGCCTTCGTCGAGCGTGATCGCACCGGTGGCGGCGCGGAGTTTGCCGATGTCGACGCCGTGCTCACCCTCGGTGCCCACGACGACCGGCAGTTCCGTGGTCTTGCCGTCGAACTCGAGGCGGGCCGTCCCCACGGCCTGGGTGCCCGGCCACGGAGGTGCGGCCTTGGCGGGGGAGGAGGCTGTCGGGGCGCTCATGGGGCGTCTCTGGCGATGACGAAACCCGGGCCGCGGCGAACGAAGCGCCTCAGCACGGAATGGTCGCCGCAACGCGGCTCCGGTGGGAGTTTAGCCCTCGCGCCGGGCGTCGGCAACGAGGCCGCGCTCCGAGCCGCACGACTCCGACATCAGCGCCGCTTGGCGGTCGGCTTGTCGTCGTCGGCAGCGGCAGCCGCCAGCGCCGCGAATGCGGCTGCGGCCACGCCGTCGTCATTCAGGATCGTGCCCGTGCCGCGGTTCACGGCGATGGCCGCGCCGCTGGCCCGCGACAGGTTCACGAAGAACGTCTCGTTGGCCTCGACCGTCGAATCGTTCCGCACCGACACCGAGATCGTCTTCGACGTCTGCCCCGGGCTGAAGGTGAGTGTCCCGCTGGTCGACGAATAATCACCCTTCGAGCCGGCCGTCGCGGTGCCATTGGCGGTGCCGAACCGGACGCTGACGCTCGACGTGCTCGGAGCGGAGAGGGTGACCGTGAATACGAACACACCCGCGCTCTCCAGGGCCGACACCGACGAGATCGCGAGCGTCGGCGGCGCCGGCTGGGCGTCGTCGTTGGTGATGGTGCCCGTCGCCGATGCCGTCTGGATGGTGGCGTTGCTCGAGGCGCCGGAGAGCACGACAGTGAACGTCTCGTTTGACTCGAAGGCCGTGTCGCCGATGACGTCGACGGCCACGGTCTTCGTCGTCTCGCCCGGTGCGAAGGAGAGCGTGCCCGACTGGGCCACGAAGTCGGTGCCGGCGGCGGCCGAGCCGCCTGCGGTCGCGTAGGCGACCGTGACCGTGGTGGACGCCGCGGCCGACAGCGTGACGGTGAACGACAGCGGGGCAGTGCCCGCGTTGCCCTCCACCACGCTGCCACCCGTGATGCCGATGCCGACCGGTGGCGCCACATTGAGAGCGGCGGCGACGTCGAGCCGGTCGCCGGTCACCGTTTTGCCGGAGACCGACGACGTCGGCCGGGCGGAATTGAGCAGCGCGGTCCGGGTGGCCGCGGCACTCGCCCCCGGATAGGCCGACGCATACAGGGCCACGGCTCCCGAGACGTGCGGCGTGGCCATGGATGTGCCGCTGTAGTTGCCGTAGGTGCTGCCCGGGAGGGTCGACCAGATCGAGGAGCCGGGGGCCGCGATGTCGACGGTCGTCGCACCATAGTTGGAGTAGGACGCGAGGCCGCCCGTGCTGGTCAGGGCTGCAACCGCGATCACCGACTCGTAGGCCGCCGCCGGTTGGCCGCTCGCGGCCGAGAGCGTGGAGTAGTTCGACGGATAGTTGGCGACGGAGTCGTTGGAGTCGCCGATCCCGTCGCCGCCACCGTTGCCGGCCGCCGCGACGAACAGAATCCCCGCATTGGCGCTGCGGATGATCGCCGCATGGAGCGCCGAGGAGTAGCCGCCGCCGCCCCAGGAGTTGTTCGAGGCGACGATGTTGATGCCGTGCCGCGTCTTGAGGTCCGTCAGGTAGTCGAGCGCCTTGACCGCGTCGGACGTGTAACCACCGCCGGGTCCCAGGAACTTCGTCGAGATCATCGTCACGTTCCAGCTCACGCCGGCCACGCCGACCCCGTTGCCGCCGCGACCGCCGATCGTGCCGGCCACGTGCGTGCCGTGCGTGTCCTCACCAGCGTCGTAGACGGTGTTGTCCCCGTAGACGAAGTCCCAGCCGTTGACGTCGTCGACGTAGCCGTTGCCGTCGTTGTCGAGGCCGTCGACAGGATCGTGGGGGTTCACCCAGATGTTCCCGGCGAGATCCGGATGGGTGACGTCGACGCCCTCGTCGATGATGCCGACGACCACGCTGTTTGAGCCCGTGTAGCCCGCGGCCCATGCCTTCTCGGCCTGACTGCCGAAGGCATTGGTCGTTCCGGAGGGACCCGACGCCACGGGCGAGTCGTCGCCATACATGCCCCACAGCCGGCTGCTGGTCGTGTAGTAGGGGTCGTTGCTGACCGCGGTCTTGGTGACCCGGTAGTTGGGCTCCGCGAACAAGACCCCGGGCCGGCGGGCCGCCGCCTGCACCGCCTGGTCGACCGACATGCCGCCGCCGATGGCGATGCGTTCCAGGGCACCGAGGCCGCGGGCCCGCATGCCGACGGTCTCGATCGTTTCGGCGGCATGACCGCGGAGGTCTGCCCGCACCGCGTCGCGGCAGGCCGCGTCGGCCGTCGCCGCGAATTGCACGAGGATCTCACCGTCACGGAAAGCCGCGGCGGCCAGCAGCCGACGATCCTCGAGGGGCTCGAACCGCGTGGCGGACAAGCGCTGGCCGCGGGAGCGTGATGCCGAGTCGTGCATGCGAACATCCTCCTGACAATTGCGACAGACTCAAAGTAGCCCGTCCCCGCCGACCGTGCAACCGGCTGACGCCCAGTGCACGGGGTCTACGCGGCCGCCGGCAGTCTGGTTCAACGGGGCCCGGGCGTGCCGGACGGTCGCGCGGCCACGGCCGGGTTCGTGGGGCCTGGCTCGAACACCGTCCAGACCGGCGTGCGCTCGCGGAGTTTGCCGAGATACTCGTCGAGGGCCTTCTTGCGGCGCTCCTCGCGGAGGGCGTCGCGGATCGCGACCTGGGCCTCCAGGAATGGCTTTCGTCCGGCGTCCTGCCGCTCGGTGACCCGCACGATGTGCAGCGATTCCCCGTCCTCGATGATCGTGCTCAACTGCCCGATGGGGAGCGAGAAGACCGCCTCGTCGAGGCCCTTCGAGGCCAGGCTCCCGTGACTCGTCCAGCCGCACGCGCCGCCGGCCGCGGCCGTCGGCCCCTCCGAGCGGGTCTTCGCGACGTCGGCGAACGGACGTCCCGCCAGCACCTCGTTGCCCATCGTGGCGAGGAGATCCCAGGCCTGCCGCCGCGACCTCTTGAGGCCCATCTTCACGGTGAGGATCTCGTAGCGTGCCCGGGCCGGGTAGTCGTAGTCGTCGAGGTGGTTTTCGTACCACGCGATCATGTCGGCATGCGGGATCTCGTCATCGTCCTTGACGTTGCGTCGCATCCATTCCTGTGCCAGCCCGCGCTCGAAGAACATCTTCCGCATCCGGTCGAGGGACTGGCCCTTGGCGCGGAGCATCCGCTCGTAGTCCAGCGAGTTGGCGGCGCCGGCCTCCTTCATGAGGTTCGGCAGCATCTGCTCGTCGAAGGCCTTCTCCACGTTTTGCCGGATCTCCGGCAGCTTGTCCTCGGGGATCTCGCGGCAGGCGTCGACGAACACCAGCAGCGTCTCGACGTGCTGGTCGATCACCTGCTGGCAGATCTGCAGCCGCAGGGCCTTGATCTGCTCCGGCGTGAGGCCCTTCGTCGCCCCGTCGAGCCAGTCGAGGGCCTTTGGCGTGAGCAGATCGCTCTCGAGCACCACTTCAGGGCCGACACGGGCGACGATCATCGCCGCGTCGACCGACACGACCTCGGCATCCGCCGGCAGCGCATGGCCCGCAGCCACGACCTCCCCCGGCCCCGCCGCGGAGCCCGTCGCCGGGACCACGCCGCCGTCGGCGGGCGGCTGCTGGCGGATCGTCGAGAGGATGTGCTTGTCGGGTGGGGCCGTGACGTCTGTCTCCTTCCCCGGCGTGCCGCTCGGCCATGACTCGGGCCGCGAGACCGGCTCTGGCACGTGGGGAGCCCGCACGGGAGCGACGAGCGCGAGCGGGTCCGGGGCGGACGGCGCAACGTCGGCCCCCCGCGCCTCACGGGTCACGACGACGGCGCACAGCGCCAGCGCGAGGCACGGAGCGAGCGCGATCGACCGCCGGCGGTGTCGATTTCGGACGGGCATGCGGGGCACCGGAAGGGGCGGGGACTCTAGACCTGCCCCACGGCCCCCGCAAGATCGCCGCGCGGCCGGAAAACCAAAAGAAAAAGGATAGGCCGGTCAGGGGCACTTCCGCGAGCGATAGCAGGGTGACGGTCGTCCATTGACCGGTCGTTGAGCCTCGCCTGGCTCGTTGGTGGTGTCCGCCGGCGTGCCGCCAGCCGCTGTTAGAGCGGGATTGCAGGTCGACTTTCAGTCTGCGCGCAGGCCCGCCTCGAATCCGCTCGTGATGCGGAAGGTTCAGAGGCTGCGGATGTCGAACACCGGCACGTCTGCGGGTGAAGTCTGCGTCGCGGTCGCCATGGAGCTGCACCGGCTCGCCCCACGCGGTCGGCGGACCCCGAGCCGGCGCGAGCGGGACGTCTTCGGCGATGCGCGCGATGAGCTTGGCCCACGGGATTCTCGAGGCGTCGTGGGAAAGGCGCTGTTTGTGGTTCCGGCCTCCCTCACCCTGGCCCTCTCCCAGCGGGATAGACGCTGAGGCGTCGGTCCGTGTGCCGAGATTGCCGATCGCCAGCGCGGTGACGGCGGGCTGGAGCGGGTGATTGGGGGCGAAAACACCGTGGTAGCGATGGCGGTGGTTTCGTGGCGGCGGCACGAGGTCTGCCAGGCGGTCGAGAAACTCAAACGGCGAGAGGTCGATGACGCCATGCTGTCCGGGTCCGGCGGCCTTGCGCCTGCTGCCTGGGCCGACCCACTGGCCGCGCTTGTGACGTGGGAGTGAGTGAAAGATGCGGTCGGGGCTGCCGTCGCGGCCAGGGGGCCGTGAGAGCCGCTCGAGCGCGAAGGCGGGGCGGGCGCAGTATCTGAGCAAATGCTCGAGGCTTCGAAAGTAGCTTGGCACGTTGCGATCGACCAGCGCGACGCGGACGCTCGTATCGATGGAAAAGCCGCTGTTCCGCCAGGTGAGCATGTCGTCGTCGTCGAGGAGTCTCTTCCGCAGGAACCAGCGCACGAGGCGGTACCGCACGCGCTCGGTGAGCATCGCAAGGTCGGCGGGTTTGACCGGGCTGGCGGGCGGCGACGCGGTCCCAGACCATCTCGCAGCCGAGCTCCCAGTTTCGGCAGGTCCACGTAGCGGTCCTCGAAGACGACGTGCTCCCCGATCCCGAAATCCTCTGGGTGACGCCGAGCACGACATCCTTGACCCGCGGATGGCGCTCGAGGAGGAGCGGCAGGGCCGCGATCACCTGCTCGATGCCCTTGCCCGGCGAGAGTAGGCCGAACGTGAGCAGCACGTCGGCGTTCGTGAGGTCGAGGAAGTCGGCCGTCCGGGCGTCGACTCAACGCATGGGCCACCCTCGCAACCCGGCCGACCGGAGGCCATGGGATTGCGGCAAAACGTCGCCCTCACAGGTCAGACACCCGGCCGGCGACGCGGGTCGAAGACCGGGGTCCGGCGTCCGTCAGCCGCGGCGCCGCCATCGCCGCCGCAGTCCCAGGGCCGCAGCGCCACAGCCGGCCAGCATCAGCGACGCCGGCTCGGGCACGGCGGTGACCGTGACGTAGGTCTTGTTGGTTCCGGCGTCGAACACGAACGCGACCGGATCGGGGTTGTTGGAAATCAGCAACAGGCCTGCCGTGACGTAGCCCTGCAGGAGTCCGGCCTGGTTGCCATCGACCGACATGGCCGTGGCCCGGCCGCTCCAGGTGTCGCTGAAGCTGGTGAGCGCGAGCTGCCCTCCTTCGTCGAGGGTGATCGCGGCAAGACTGAGAGGCCGGTTGGCGATGAGGAGCGAGCCCGTGCCCGAAATCGAGAGATTGCCCGAGAGACTGTCGCCGACCCCGAGCGTGAGAGTCGCCCCCTCCTGGAGATACAGGCCCGGCACGAAGAACGGCAAACTGCCCGCGTAACTGCCGATCGCCACCGTGCCGCCGGTCCGATCGAGCGTGCCCGGGCCGGCGAGCGCCAGATTGGCCGTGGTCAGCGTGCCGGAGACGAGCTCGAGCACACCGCCTCCGGCGACGTACACGCCGTCCGTCGCGGCCGTCAGGTTCGCGGAGATCGTGAGCAGGCCGTTGTCGAAGATCTGCACGGCCGATCCGCCGCCGTCGTCGGTGAGCGCGAGGGGCGCGGCGACCGAGTAGGACGAGCCCGAGCCCGAGACTATGAGGGTCCGGAACGACGTCGACGCCGAATTCGACACGGTCCCGCCGCCAGTCACCGAGTTCGGCCCTGCCCCGCCGAACGAGTCGCCGGCCGCGACCGTGAACGTCGCTCCATTCACGTCGAAATAGTTCGCCGTGATCGTGCCCCCGCCGGACCGGTTCAACGTCGCCCCGCCCGAGAGGTTGAGGCTCCCCGCGACGATGTTGTTGCCGTTGGTGGTCAGCGTGGCACCGGTGCCGGTGAGCGCGCCGCCGATGGTGAGCGGCGCGTTGAGGGAGACGGCAGACCCGGGATACACCTCGAGGTTGTTGGTGATCGAGTCGCCCGCATTGAACGCCAACGTCGCTCCGTCGAGCAGGGCCACGCCCACGCCGTTCACCGCGAATCGCCCGCCGGACTGGATCAAGGCGGTGGAGCCCGACAGCAAGAGGGTGCCCGCCGACAGGGTGCCGGAGATGAGATTCAACGAGCCGTTGCTCTGGATGTCCACCGTGAAGCCGTTGGCGTCCACGTTGGCGTTGGCCTCGAACAGGCCGTTGTTGCTCACGGACAGCGCGGTGAACGGCCCTGTCAGCGTGAGCGTCGCATCGGCACGGTACGTCGAACGATTTCCAAGCCCGTCGTCACCCGCGACCGAGATCGCCTCGTACGTGGCCGGCGCGGCATTCGAGGCGGTGGACCCTCCCGTGACGGTGAAGAATGTCTGCGCGGAGGCGGGTCGGCCGCACAGCGTGGCGATGATCCCGATCAGGGCAACGTGACGGCACGCCGTCGGGACGCTGACCAACGAATGCGACTGCACGCGTCGTCGAGCGCAAGGGAACATCATCGAAAACCTCCAGTCCGTCGCCAGGGGATATGCCCACCACACCCAACCCCGCCGGTCGGACGATATCACACCCCCCCGAGCCACGCAACACGCGGGGGACGGGTGGGCAGGACAATCATCGACGAAAAGCGCATGCCCGTTCATGCGCGAAGTGTAGGAACCGCGCCGATTCGTCCCTGCCGGTGCCCGATTCGTCACTTTTCGGGTCTTGAGCCATTGGCGCTCCGGCGAAACCCCGTA
>CAIXGY010000094.1 GCA_903919035.1 uncultured Planctomycetaceae bacterium
CTGCGCTTGCCGTCTACGCCGTCTCGAGGGAATGGGCAGACCCGATCCTTCCTCGCTTCCGTGGGGCGAGGCGCGGGGGATGCCCGTGCCGTCGAGCCGGCGTTGCTGGCCGAGCGCAGCTCGGATTGCGAAGCGAGGCCAGCATCGAGTGAGCGACGGGCACGACGCCCGTCGCGAACGTCCGAGCGAGACGGCACGGGCAGCCCCGACGCCGGGACAGTCGCGATGACGCGCGAGGATCACGTGTGAGCCGTATGAGGCGGCCGTCAGCCATCGCTCGACCCGCGGCCGGAAGGAGCCGGAGGCGTCACCACCCGCGTGCCGTCGGTCACGGTATCCGGTGGATAGGCAATCACCTGTTCGCCGCCATTCAAGCCCCGCACGACCTCGGCATCGCGGTCGCCACGGCGGCCGATCGTCACCGGCGCGAGCCGCGCCCGGCCGTCGGCGACGACGAACACTGCCTCGCGGCCATCACGACGAAAGACGGCTGCCAGCGGCACGAGCACGGCGTCGTGAATGTCGTCCACGATGATCGCCGCCTCGACGCGGAAGTCGTCGCCGAGCGCCGGCTGATCATCCTCCGGCACGTCGATGTCCACGACGACGTTCACCCGCTGCTCCTCCACGCCGAGCGGCGAGACCTTCGTGAAGCCGCGGGGCTCGACCACACGCACGCGGCCGTCGAGCGGACCGCCGCCCCAGCCGGTGATCTCGCAGCGGTCGCCGGGCTTGACCTTCACGGCGTCCTCGGAGACGAGGTCGATGACGGCCTCCAGGTCACGCGCATCGCCGATCTCCACGAGTTCCGCCCCCGCATCGACGAGCCCTTCCCCCTCGCGCAACACGCGGAGCACACGGCCGTCGATCGGGGCCGTGACTACAAGTCGCCAGCCGTCGGCGCCGGGCCGCGGGTCGCCATCCCGTGCCGGCCGCGAGCGCACGAAGGCCGCGGCGGCCACTTCCACGAGATGCCGGGCGACGTGAATCTGCTGCTCCGCCTCGGCCCCGTCGTCCACGGCCGTCTTCCAGGCCCGCTCGGCGGCGTCGAGCTCTTCGTGCGTCACTGCCTTCGTGGGAAAGAGTTCCCGGGCCCGCGCGAGGTCGGCCGCCGTGTATTCCTCCTGCACCCGGGCCCGGGCGAGCGCCTGCTCCGCGAGGTTCACGAGGGCCTCCGCCGTCTCGACACGGGCCAAAGCGTCGGCCTCGGCCCGCGGGTCGAGCAAGGTGGGGTCGGGGGGATCGATCGTCGTCATCACGGTCGAGCCCGAGATCACCGCGTCGCCCGGGTGCAGTTCCACGCGGCTCATGATGCCGGCGAGCGGGGCGCGGACGACGTGCCGCTCCCGGATCCGCGTCACGCCGTCGTCGGTGACGCGGACGGCGAGACGGCCCCGTCCCACGGACCGCACGTCCACCGCGACGGGCCGCGGGACGAGTCCCCACGCGATCGCTCCCGCCACGGCGAGCACGATCGCGGTGCCGACCAGGCGTCCCGGCAGACGGTGGGCGTGCATGTCAGTCCCGCGCCTTGAGCACGGCCACGAGATCGAGTCGATCGAGCAGCACCCGGATCATGACCGCCGCCAGCAGCGACGCGGCGAGCACGGTGCCGGCCGAGATCGCATAGGTCCGCGGATGCACGACCGCCGGCACCCGAAACAGGTCGGTATCGTATCCCCACGTCGTGACGACGACGAACGCGTAGCCGAGCAGCAAGCCCGGCGGCACGGCCGCCACCGTCAGCATGGCCTGCTCACCGACGAGGATCGCCGCGACTTCCCGCCGGGTGAACCCGAGTACCCGTAGGCTGGCCAGGTCGCGGGAGCGCTCGATCACGCTCTGGCGGGCCGTCGTGACCACCACGCCGCAGGCGATCACGACGGCGAACAGTGTATTGACGGCCCGCATGCGGAGCAGCGTCCGCGCGATCGTCTCGCGAAAGGTGCGGAGCTGGAGGTCGCGCGACACGAAGCCGGCCACCCGCGGACTGTCGGCGAGCGCGGCATCGAGTTCACCGGCACGAGCCTCGTCGATCGCGAGCAACGCGCCGGAGACGGCGTGTCGTTCCTCGAGGATCGCCGCCAGCGCGTCCGCATGGAGCCAGGCGGACGTGCCCACCAGATCGTCGACGGTGCCCGCGAGCCTGAGGGACACCCGCGGCCGTCGCCCCTCGAGCACATCCACCTCGATCGCATCGCCCCGCCGCGCGCCGAGGAGTTCCGCGAGCCGCGCGCTCACGACGAGTCCATCGCGGCGAGGTTCGTGCACGCGGCCACGGTCGTCGAGGATGCGGAACAATTCGCCACCGCTCGCGGGGGCCATGATCTCCTGACGGCGTTCGCGGGATCCACAGCGGAGCGTGGCGGGCACCACCCGAAACGACTCCACCGCCACCACGCCGGGCAGCCGGGCCAACTCCGGGATGACCGGCCGACCCGCCGGCTCGGCGAGCGTCACCGATCGGTCGAAACGCTGCACCTCGGTGAACTGGACGTTCGCGAGGTGTTGCACGGCGTCGCCCACGAACATGCCGAGCACCATGACCGCCACGCCCAGGGCGATGCCGAAGACCGAGAGCGCGCTTCCGAGCCAGCGGCGCTCGAGGTGCCGCAGCATCATCCGCGTGGTCGGTGCCAGCAGCCCCGCGAATCCCAGCCGCTCCGGCAGCGATGGCCGGTAGACGGCCGGCGGCTCGGGCTGCATTGCCGCGGCGGGTCGGATCCGTACCGCGCGGCCCACCGCCTGCACGACGCCGGCCAGGGCCGCCACGCTGGCCACGGCGATCGATCCCCCGACCGCCCACGGATCGATGCGGAACGCGAGGGTCGGAAACCGGAAGAACCGTGAGTACATCGCCGCGAGATTACCGCCCAGCCACCAGCCGAGGGGCACGCCCACGGCCGCACCGCTCGCGAGCACGACGAGAGCGAGCTTCACGTAGTGCGCGCCGATCTCCCGCGGCGTGAGGCCGAAGGCCGCGAGCGTGGCGATCTGCTCGCGCTGGGTTCCCACGAGCCGCGACACGACCAGGTGCATGAGGATCGTCGTCACGAGGAGAAACACGACCGGCCCCACGCGGCTCATGTTGCGCAATTCTCGCAGCTCGTTGGTGAGGTATCGGTGGGATGTCTGAAACTCGCGTCCGTAGGCTCCGAGGCCGCCGTAGCGGCCGAGTTCGCCGTCAAGCGCACGGCACACGTCGCGGAGCGATGCGCCGGGCGCGAGCGTCGCCACCACGTCGTTGAACGCATCGGCCATGTCGAACGCGGCAGCCAGGCCCCGGCGCCCCATCCAGAAGACGCCGAACGACCGATCGTCGGGAAACGGGCCGCCGGGGCCGATCGTGTAGACGTATTCGGGCGACGTCGCCACGCCCACGAGGTCGAGCCGGGTACGGCGACCGTTGAGCACCGCGAACACGTGGTCACCCGGACCGAGCCCGTGCGCGGTCGCGAAGCCCTCGCTCACGATCGTCTCGGCGGGCTCGAGCGGATCTGGTAGCCGGCCGCGCAGCAGCGTGAGCCGGTTCAGCCCGTCGTCGGCCTCGTCGGACAGGGAGATGAGCCTGCCGACGGCCGGCATCCGGCGGTCGGCAGAGCCGCCGAGGTCGAGCGTGACATCCCGCACGACCCGGGTTTCGAGCCGGTCGATGCCGGGCACCGCGGCGAGCCGGCGGCCGACGATCTCGGGCGCCCGCTTCAGGTGCACGAAGACGTCGGCGAAGCGGGCCTCCGCCGCGTACTCCCGCTGGGTCGCATCGAGCGACACGAGCATGCTCCACGACATCACGAGGATGGCCACGCCACAGGCCATCACCGCCGCGACCGCCCCGAGCTGCGGGGCCAACCGCCAGGCGTCCCGCACCACCTTCCTGTCCAGCGTCTGCATGCGACGACCACACCGGAGAACGGTCACCAATGCAGATCCCGCGGCGCCGCCCGCACGGCGTTGGCCCGCTCGCCCGCGATCCGTCCGTCCGACATGATGAGCACGCGGTCGGCGATTGCGGCGATTCCGGCGTTGTGGGTGATGAGCACGGTCGTCGCGCCGATGTCCGCGCTCACCCGGACCAAGGCCTCGAGCACGATCACGCCGGTCTTCACGTCGAGGGCCCCGGTCGGCTCGTCGCAGAGCAACACCTCGGGCCGTTTGACGATGGCCCGGGCGACGGCGACCCGCTGCTGTTCACCTCCCGAAAGTTGCGCCGGAAAGTGGTCGGCCCGATCGGCGAGGCCGACGAGGCCGAGAGCCTCGGCGGGGGGCATCGGGGCCCGGGCAATGTCGGCCACCACGGCCACGTTCTCCACGGCCGTGAGCGCGGGCAGGAGGTTGTAGAACTGGAACACGAAGCCCACGTGATCGCGGCGGTAGGCCGTCCGCGCGGCGTCGTCGGCCGTCGTCAGGTCGTGGTCCTGGAACACGAGGCTGCCGGCGGTCGGAGCATCGAGCGCCCCGAGAATGTTGAGCAGCGTCGACTTCCCACTGCCGCTCGGCCCGAGGATGACGACGAACTCGCCCCGGTCGAGGTCGAGATCCACACCCGTCAGCGCCGCGACCTCCACCTCCCCCAGGCGGTAGATCCGCGTGAGGCCCCGCGCGGTAAAGGCTGGCAAGGACATGGAAAACGCGGCCTCCGGGCGGAATTCTACGCAGGGCCGTCACCGCGAAATCGACGCGGCGGCCCGTAGCCTGCGAAACCGTCGTTGACGGCTTGGGCCGCCGGCAGTATCGACCCGACGTTCTGGGCCGTGTCGTCAGCGGCCGTGGTCGAAACGACGGAGCCGTCGCGCCATGGGCATCACCGATCCTCGACTCGTCGAGCACTACGCCCACATCCATCGCAGCAAGGCATACGGCCAAACCTGTCACGGTTACGCCGAGTCGATCCTCGCCTGCCTCGTCGATCTGAAGCCACGCGTCGTGGTGGAATATGGATGCGGGCAGAGTGAACTGGAACGCATGCTGCCCCACGCCGCACGCTGGGTGCGGTACGACCCGGCCATTCCCGGCATCGACCGACTCACCGAAAGCCAAGCCGATTTCGTGATCAACACCGACGTGCTGGAGCACGTTCCGGAAACCGACCTCGACGACCTGCTCGCTCACATCGCCTCGCTCGCGGGCGACGTGTTCTTCAGCATTTCCACACGCCCGGCGCTCGAAATCCTGCCCGACGGCCGCAACGCGCACTGCACCGTCTGGCCGGCCGCACGATGGGTCGCGATGCTCGCACGGCATTTTCCCCGCGCCACCCTGGTGCACGAGAAGCCGCGCGACTGCTGCATCGTGGTGACCTGGAGATCGGCCGTCGTCGAACTCATCCGGCAGATCGAGGAACTGAAGGTCGACGCGGCACGGAGCCGGAGACCGCAGAGATTGACGCGCCGACTGTGGCGGGCGTGCGGCCGGATCGTCGGCTCCACCAGGGCGTGAACTTACGGGCCAACCGCACCACCTCGTAGGGCAGATGGTCGAGGACGGTCTCCCAGTGATCGGGATCACCGGCGGCGGTTTTGAACTCGATCGCGCCGGTTCGGAGCGCCCGCCTCTCGAATGCCCAATCATGGCCCGGCCACCCGTCGTACTCCCGGCCGATGCCGACGGCCCGCACCGTGAACCCGGCGCCGCGTCGTTGCAATTCCGAAAGCAGCGCGAACACCACGAAACCGGTGGACGGCGAGACGATCCGGCGGATGCCGTGCTGGGGCACGAGAAGCCGGCGACCCACGGGATACGACGCAAGACCAGGGAGCGGGGCCCGGTAGCTGAGGTAGCTGGTTTGAACGGGATCGGCGGCGCAGCGGCGGACGGGGCCGGCGACCCGCAGATGATGAAATGCCTCGGCGACCCCGTCGCCCGGGGCCGGCTCGCCGAAGTAGCGGCCGCTCGCCTCGTCATGCCGGTGCACCCACACGGTGCACGAGGCGAGGTCGGCCGGGATGTGGAAGCGATGGCGATTGAAGACCACGAAGACGGTCGGGCCGCTGCGGGTCGCAGTCTGGAAATATTCATTCGGCACGGCGCGGCCGTTCGTGACGACCACGACCGCCTCCGCCGCATCCAGCAGATCGCGCGTCCGGGCGGTCAGTTCGAAGCCGTCTTCCGCAATGGCCTCCGGGGGCATCGGCACGTCCTCCAAGGCCCGCTTCGAGTCAGGCGACGGCTCGTTCGCCGTCCATGCGCACGGCGCTCGATTCCCGGGCTGCTCGGCTCATCCAGTAGCGAAGTTGCGCACCACGATAGAGCCACCCGCGTTGAAGGTACCGCCGCATGAGCCAGGCCGACTGTCCTTCGATCGCCTCCTCGAACAAGGCCAGGCATTCGCCGCGGGCGTGACGACTGGCATCCTGTTCGTGCCACTCGGCCAGATGCCGCATGGCCCGGATGAAATGTCGGGCCGCGTAGTGCCGCGAGGCGAACAGCGCACGATCTGACAGTCGCAGGCCGCGCCGCTGCACGGCTGCGGGAAACTCGGCAGACGCCCGCACGAGGTCGATGCACTTCCTGGGATTCATCGTCGCGACGATGCTGCCCGCCCATTTGCGGTACGAGACCCAGGGTTCGGGTTCGTGATACACGGTCGAGGCCCGGCAAGCCAGTCGGGGCATGACAGTGACGTCTTCGAACACCCTGCCGTGAGGAAACTCCAGCGGCTCCGACCACAGCGCTCGACGGCTTATTTTCGACCAGGGGTGCAATTGGCCGGCCTCGAACAAGGCCGCCAGGATCGTCGAGGTGTCGCTGATGATGGTGCGGCTAGGGCCTGCGAACGACGACCCACGACGCACGCGATTCGTGCTGGTGCGGAGGTAGTCGCACAGGACGAGGTCCGGAGCGTGACGGTTCACGATGGGGCGCAGACCGCGAATGGCACCCGCGATCAGAAGATCGTCGGCGTCGATGAACCACACATACTCGCCGTTGGCGGCACGAATCAGCTCGTTTCGCGTGACGGACAGTCCCTGATTGTGCTCGTGTCTCGCGAGCGTGACGCGACCCGGGTGACGTCGCGCAACCTCCGTCACGACGGCCCTTGTCGAATCGGTCGATCCATCATCGATGACGACGAGTTCCACACCGGGCTGCCATTGCGACAGGATCGATCCCAGGCACTCGGCCACGAAGGGCGCGGCGTTGTAGGCCGGCACGAGCACGCTCAGCCACTGGGTCGCTTCTGGCATGATGCTGCGAAAGCCTCTGGCGGCGGGCGGCGTCCCGACTCGGGGGGGAGCATAGTGAGCACGGGCCGTCACCGACAGCCCGGATCATCCCCTCATACGGATTCCACGTGATCCTCGCGCGGAGGGAGGCATCTCGTTGGCAGCCGCCCTGTGAGCCCAACCGGCCCGGGGATGCCCGGGCCGTCGAGCCGGCGTTGCTGGCCGAGCGCAGCACGGATTGCGAAGCGCGGGCAGCATCGAGTGAGCGACGGGCACGAAGCCCGTCGCGAACGTCCGAGCGAGACGGCACGGGCCTCCCCGCCGCCATCTCGGCTCGGGCGATGCCACGCGACCTGCTCGAGTGCTAGCATGCGGGCACGCATCACCCGCGATTGAGACGCACCTCGATCGCGACACCGCCGTCCCCGGCACGCTCCGGCGGACCGCCTTTCGTCAGGATCCACGCATGCACCATCCCGGCACGCTTCTCCTGCTCGCCGTGGCCGGAGCCGCCGGCACGCTCCTCCGCATCGGCTGCACGCTGCTCGCCGAGCGGATCGTCGGCCACGCCTTTCCCTGGGGCACGCTGGTGGTGAACGTCGCCGGTTCGTTTGCATTCGGCGCGACGTACGCACTCACACGGTCTCGGGGCTGGTTGAACGTCTCGCACGAGGCGATCCTGCTCGTCGGCCTCCTCGGCGGGTTCACGACCTATTCGAGCTTCGCGTTCCAGGCGGTCGAGATGATGACCCGTGGCCGCGCCGCGGCGGCCGTGGCGTATGTCGCCGCCACGAACCTCGCCGCGCTCGCCGCCGTGTGGGCCGGCCTGCGGGTGGCCGGCCGGGCCTGACCCGCGGCTCACACCGGGCCTGCTTCGGTTTCGAGCATCACACCGAATCGGGGCGGAGAGATTCGAACTCTCGACCTCTTGGTCCCAAACCAAGCGCGCTAGCCAGACTGCGCCACGCCCCGAGTGCAAATGAGTGTACCCGTAATAGGGCCGTCGCCAGCCACTGGCGATTTCCCAGACGCGGCAGACCGCGGCTCGTGACCGCGCCGTTGGTTTGGAAGACCACCTCCACGCCGCAGGCGCGCCGCAGTTGATCCTCGACCGCCACCACCTGGCTCGGCCGGTGCGGGTGGAGCGGCTATCAGGCTGTCAAAAATCGGCTGAAACGCCTCTTCCAGAGCCAGTGCACCTCGCATCGACAGATGATCGTCGTCGCAGTAGATCGGAAATCCATCGGTCGTAAGCAAATCCTCGCCCGTTAATCGTCGCATCGCCTCGGGGACATCGAGGATACGAACGTGCTCTCCCTCGCATGATCGCAAAATGTCGTCGGCGACACCCAGATCCCGATCCTGCTCTTCACGACTGAGGCCGGCGCTCAACGGCCTGCCCCGAACGGCATCGAAAGCAAACTGTCGCGGCACGTGGAATCGCTGGATCGGCACTTGCCTGACGAGCCAAATGATCTTCGTGCCGCCCCTCAGCAATCGATCGACGGTGCGTCGCAGCGCCCGCTTGAGTACCGCAGCTTTCTCTTCGTCCGTCTCGATCTTCCTGCCGTCTACGACGATGTCTCCGGAAGCGTATGCCGACCAGGGTGAAGCGATAATGACACAGGGAATGCCGTCTCGCTCCAACCGCTCCACCGCCGCCACCGGGAATTCGTGGTCTATCGACGGGTTTGCGACTCCGGCATCGGGAATCGGAAATGTGCCGCAACGACAGACCGCCACCCCTGTGAGACCGCGAACTTTCGCCATGTGGTCGAACAGGGGGACCAACGCTGCGGCGTGACTGTCGCCGAACAGGGCGAACGCCGGCTTCGATTCCGTGCTGCGCGCTCCGATCGTCTCCAATCGCCCGTCGCGAATCTCGGCAGCCGGTTGTCGAGCCGTGCGATCCTGATCGGGATTCATGTCGGTCTCAGCGGAGGCATAGCGCACGGCGGTTTCGGGCAAGCGGTCGGGCATGCCGCCGGTTCTGTGGACGATCAACCCGAGTACCGCGATGATCGCCGATGCGGTTGCCGCCCACGCCAGACTTGACCGATCCTCGAAGCGTGCGGTGCGGCCCGGCGTCTCGACATAGACGTACGACAGCCATCCTACAAACACCGACGCGATACCGATCACATAGGGCACGGCGCTGGGATACGCATCCGGCCTGGCCGACCAAGGGTACTTGCAGAACATCAGGAGCGGCCAGTGCCAGAGATACAAAGAGTAGGAAATCCGTCCCAACGCTACCAACGGCTTCCAGGAGAGCGCTGCCCGCAATCCAGAGGCGGGAGTCGCATTCAACCAAATCATCAGTGCGGTGGCGGCCACGGGCACCGTGGCATACCAACCCGGAAATGGGGTTTTTTCCGTGTACGCGAACAGTGGCACGATCACACCGCACGCGGCACCCAAGCCCAATGCCCTACTTGCGGGGGGATTCGTGATTCGGTGCGATGCGAACGCCGTAAGGGCTCCAGCGAGCAATTCCCACGCGCGGCTGGGCAAGAGGAAATAAGCGGCCCGGGGGGCGGTCGACGACTGGTAGATACTCACGCCGAGCGAGAGGACCAACAGGGCAGACACCACGATGACCCTGCGAGACGACCGCATCCCGGAAAGAAGCCACAGGAGCAGCGGGTACACCACATAAAACTGCTCCTCCACGCCGAGGGACCATGTGTGCAGGAGCGGCCAAATCTTGTGTTGACCGGCGAAATAGTCCCCCCAGCGGTAGAACAGCACGTTGGAGACCATCGCTGTATACGCGACCACCGATGCACCCAGATCCTTGAAGTCCTTTGGGAGCAACATGAAGTAGCCGAGGATCAGCGAACTTACCGCCATTACGGTGGCGGCCGGGATCAATCGTCGGGCTCTGCGGGCGTAAAAATGCAGAAACGAAAAGCGTTTTCGCTCCAGGTCGCGCTGCACGATCGAGGTGATCAAATAGCCAGAGATGACGAAAAATACGTCGACTCCGACGAAGCCGCCCGGCATGATTCGGCTGTCGATGTGATTCAGCACGACGGCAAGCACGGCCACGCCACGTAACCCATCGATGTCCGGGCGGTACTCGTGATGCGCGTTGTTCATGTGAGATAACGATCGCACAAATGCGCCGCTGGTGCTATTGCCCGGAGAACCCCGGTTTCCAGAATAGAGCGTTCATCGGCACTTTCACAAGCGCCCCCGACGGAGACCGATCGCGCGTGAGTCTCGGGCTCGCGGACTGTCCGGTCGGTTGGATTCGAGGAGGTGCTGCCCGCGAGCCGGGAACCGGCGGAGGCGGCCGGCGCTCGGCGTCGGTTCGTCGCGGCACTCGGGCACCCAACTCCATGGCTCGTCAGCCTGGAGACTCAGTTTGGCCACCTCGAGGAACGCGGCGTCCACGCGCCGCGACCGGCGGCCATCGGCGGTCGAAAGGTCAACCGCCGTTGATCCGTGAAGTCCCGACCGACCGACCCGTGCAGCACACGTCAGGCCGCGGCGCGGGCATTCTCACCGGTGATATGCTCGAGGAGGCGCTGAAACTCGTCGAGGTCGCCGAACGGAATCACGATCCGGCCGGCACCCTTGCCGTTGGCATGGACCACGACCTTCACGCCGAGGGCCCGCCGCAGCTGCCCCTCGACCGCTGCCACCTGGCTCGACCGGCGGGTCGCGGGCCGGCCCGGCTTGCGCTTCGCCGGCGTTACCACGGCCGGATCCCCGGACTCGACCGCTTCGATCGCCGCGGGTATCGGCGCGACGCCGCCAGTGTCCGCCGCCTCCTCGCGGCGGATGATCTCCTGCACCTCCGCCTCGACGGCCCGCACCGAGAGCCCCTCCGCCGTCACGCGATCCGCCAGGCGTACCTGCTCGGCCTCGTCACCGAGCGGTAACAGGGCACGGGCATGGCCCATCGACAGCGCCCCCGCGCGGAGCTTGTCCTGGACAGCGACCGGCAGGTCGAGGAGCCGGATCAGGTTCGCAACGTGCGAGCGGTCGATCGACAGTCGCTTCGCGAGCTCCTCCTGCGTGCAGTTCCACGTGGCGAGATACTGCTTGAAGCTCGCCGCCTTCTCGAGCGCGTCGAGGTCGCGACGCTGGAGGTTCTCGACGATCGCGATCTCGGCCATCTGGCGGTCGTCGACGTCGAGCACCCGGGCCGGCACCTGCTGCCAGCCGAGGCGCCGGGCGGCGGCGAGCCGCCGCTGGCCGGCGATGAGTTGATAGCGGTCGCCACGGGCCCGCACCACGATCGGCTGCACGAGCCCGTGCTCGCGGAGACTGTCGGCGAGTTCCGCGAGGTCGGCGCCGGCGACCACCGTTCTCGGCTGCCACGGATTCGGATCGACCAGAGCCATGGCAAGTTCGCTCGACGGCACCGCTGCGGCGGCCTGCTCCACCGCCTCCGGGGCATGGAGAATGAGCCTCGCGGCCCCCGAGCCGAGGCCTGGATGGGGGGCGGTTGCGGCGGCGACATCACCCGTCACCACCCCGGGGGCGACGGGATCCAGCCCGGCCCGACCCAGGAGAGCTTCGAGCCCGCGTCCCAGACGTCGTTCTTTATTCACAGTCACGAACCTCCATGCACAGTTCCACATAGGCCCGCGCTCCCGGCGAACGCGGCGCGTAATCGATGACGGCTTGTCCGTGGCTCGGCGCCTCCGACACGGCCACGTCGCGGGGGATGACCGTGTCGAACACGATCTCCCCGAAGAAGTCGCGAACCTCGTTCTCGACTTCCGCGGTCAGGTCCAGGGCGGCGTCGTGCATCGTGAGCACGATCCCGCTGAAGGAGAGCCGGCCCGGCTGCTCCTGCATCACGTCGCGGATGACTTCGATCATCTGCGTGAGCCCCTCGAGCGCGAAATACTCGCACTGGATCGGCATCAGCACCTCGGTGCTGCCCGCCAGCGCCGTCCGCGTGAGTTCGCCCGCCGACGGCGGGCAGTCGATCAGGCAGTAGTCCCAGGCGGCGAGCCCCCGGGCGAGATAGTTCTCGAGGGTGCGGGAGCCGGCCCGTGCCTGGGCCGAGATCCGCTCGAGATCGCGGACGCCCCGGCTGCCGGGCAGGACCGACAGGTTTTGGACTGTGGTGGCCACCACCGCCTCGGCCAGTGGCGTTTCCAGGACGAGCGGGTGCACGGCGGCGGGCCGCGCCCCGAAGCCGGTCGTGGCGTTGCACTGCGGGTCGAGATCCACCAGCAGCGTGCGCATGCCGCCATGGGCGAGGGCCGCGGCGAGGTTCGTCGCGGTCGTCGTCTTGCCGACGCCGCCCTTCTGATTGGCCACGCAGAGAATCCTTCCCACGCGCAGAACCCTTGCCCACGAATCCGGATGCACGACAGGTGCCATCGGGATATCGGCCACTTCAGGCACGACCGTCACGCCGTGCGCGCGGTTCCGCGAAAACCCGCGCGCCGGGCAATCTCCCCGCAGGCGGATCGGCTGGTTTCACGTGGAACCGGCGACCTTGCGCCATCCACCCGCCTTGCCCCAGCCACCGGCCCGTCACGGTTTCACGTGGAACTCTCCGCGGGGAGGCACAGCCGCCTTCGGAGCCCAACGAGCGCCCCCCCAACGCCTTGCCCGGCTCGATCGTGGAAGGATCGGGTCTGCCCATCCCATCGAGACGGCGCAGGTGGCCGAGCGGAGCCGGGAGGCCGAGAGCAAGGGCACCTCCGAGCGAGCGACGGGCAGGATGCCCAGCAGCGAGCGTCCGGCGAGGTGGGGTGGGCAGACCCGAGCCGGTTGGGCGCATCGACCCGCGGGAGACCGCGCCAGGATTGGCGGTCACTCGAGCGGGTTGAACACCAGACCGCTCGCGAGCTTCGGGTAGAAGTAGGTGCTCTTGGCCGGCATCCGCTCGCCGGTCTCGCTCACCTTGCGGATGTCCTCGACCGTGGCCGGCATCACCAGGGCGGCCAGCGGGTACTTGCCCGTGCCGAGGCCCTCGACCACCTCGCGGACGAGGTGGACGTAGCCGGGGGTCGGGATCGTCGTGGCTCCGAGGAGTTCGCCCACGAGGAGCCGGTGAAGGATCGCCACGCCCAGGCTTCGCCAGGCCGGGCCATGGTCAGCCGCCACGGCATCCATCCGCGCGCGGCCGGCCGGAGTGATCCTGACGAGCGACCAGGTCTGATCGCCAGCCGTGTAGAGGCCCAGGGTTCCTTGCTCGTTCTCCGCCTCGATCTCCCGCCAGACGCCCTCGGCTGCAGCCGGGCCGTGGCCCGCCGGCCGCACCGTGAACGCGTCGCCGAGCTTTGCCACGAGATCCCTGACCGTGGCCACGGCGGGCTCGACGAACAGGCGATGGGTCGGCAACACGACGAGTCCCGGGTCGCTCATTCCCACGAGCATCATGAGCACGAAATTCGCCGGATGTTCCGCCGGCAGCGGCTGACCACCGTGCTCCCGGGCCCACGCCTCGGCCACCTCGTCGCGGTAGTTGCAGGCCGTCTCGTAGCGGTGGTGGCCGTCGGCGATGAACACCGGCTTCGGCCCCATGAGCCCGGCCACCTTCGTCGCCACGGCTTCGTCGACGAGGGGCCACATCCAGCTCTTCACCCCGAGGTGGTCGGTGGCCTCGATGGGCGGCTGGCCGGCCACCGCCGTGTCGAGGAGATCCTGCACCTCGCCGGTCGGGTCGGGGTACAGCCCGAACACCTGCGACAGGTTGGCGCGGCAGGCCCTCGTGAGCAGGAGGCGGTCCTGCTTCGGGCCGCTCATCGTCTCCTCGTGCGGGTGAATGGAGCCGGTGCCGAACCGCTCGAGGCGAACCCGAGCCATCACGCCCCGGCGGACGTGGACCGTGCCTTCGACCTCGAACTGCTGGTGGTAGACGTAGAGGGCGGCGGCCGGCTCCTGCATCACCACCCCCTGCTCCCGCCACTCCCGGAGGAACTTGGCTGCCCGGGAATACTTGTTCGTCCGCTCGTCGTCGCCTGGCTCCTCGCGGTTGAGTTCGAGGCGGATGACGTTGGCCGGGTGCCGGTCGTAGAGCGCCTGCTGAAGCTGCGCATCGATGACGTCGTAGGGGGGCGCGATCACCTTCGAAAGCGCGCCGACATGCTTGGGGTCGTAGCGGAGGCCGCGAAGCGGGGCGACGTTGGGCATCGGAGTTCCGAGTGCTTGGGGGATGGGGCCGAGCGAGGTCGCGATGGTAGCAAATCCACGGGGCGTTTCCCGTGAAACACGACGTCGTCTACAAGCCCACCCTGCTCGGCAGGGGCCGGTAGGAGTTCGCTCGCTGCGCGCCAATCTCCCACGGCTCGCGATCCTCGTACCGAGCCCCGGAGGTGCGAGCAGCCGGCGGGCGGGGGCACCCTCGGCTCGCCCTCCGCCTGCCAACGCGAACACGGGCACGGCGCCCGTGTTCGCGGCCAACTAGTAGCGGTAGTACTCGGGCTTGAACGGGCCTTCGACGGGCACGTGCAGATACTCGGCCTGCTCCTGCGTGAGCTTCGTCAACTTCAC
This sequence comes from uncultured Planctomycetaceae bacterium, assembly GCA_903919035.1. GTDB lineage: Bacteria > Planctomycetota > Planctomycetia > Pirellulales > UBA1268 > QWPN01. Next base: position 14,634 of record CAIXGY010000094.1, read on the forward strand.
GCCGAGCTTGTCGAGGTGCAGGCGGGCAACTTCTTCATCGAGCTTCTTGGGAAGCCTGTGAACGCCGATGTCGAACTTGTCGCCCTCGGTCCACAGAGCGATCTGGGCGAGCACCTGGTTCGTGAAGCTCGTGCTCATCACGAACGACGGATGGCCGGTCGCGCAGCCGAGGTTCACGAGCCGTCCCTCAGCCAGCACGATCACACTGTTGCCCGAGGGGAGCGTGTAGCGGTCGACCTGGGGCTTGATCTCGACCTTCTTGATGCCCTTCGTGTTCTCGAGCCAGGCCACGTCGATCTCCAGGTCGAAGTGACCGATGTTGCAGATGATGGCGTCGTTGGGCATCCGGGCGATGTGCTCGCCCCGGATCACGTCCCGGCAGCCGGTGGCCGTCACGAAGATCTGGCCCCGGGAGGCGGCCTCATCCATGGTGGTCACCTCGAAGCCCTCCATCACCGCCTGCAGGGCGTTGATGGGGTCGATCTCGGTGACGATCACCCGGGCACCCAGCGACTTCATCGCGTGGGCCGAGCCCTTGCCCACGTCGCCGTAGCCGGCCACCACGACCACCTTGCCGGCCACCATCACGTCGGTGGCCCGCTTGATGCCGTCGGCCAGGCTCTCGCGGCAACCATACAGATTGTCGAACTTGCTCTTCGTGCAGGAGTCGTTGACGTTGATCGCCGGGAGCTTGAGCTCGCCGTTCTCGTGCATCTGGTAGAGCCGGTGCACGCCCGTGGTCGTCTCCTCGGACAGGCCGCGGATGCCGCCGATCAGCTCGGGAAACTTGGTGTGCACCATCGACGTCAGATCACCGCCGTCGTCGAGGATCATGTTGAGCGGCTCGCCGTCCGGGAAGAACAGCGTCTGCTCGATGCACCAGTCGAACTCCTCGTTGTTTTGTCCCTTCCAG
>CAIXGY010000095.1 GCA_903919035.1 uncultured Planctomycetaceae bacterium
GACGGCGCTCGCGGCGGACATCGACCGGGCCCTCGACGGGCTCTTGGTCGACGGCCAGCCGGTCGGCGGCGAGGTGGCCCGGCGGATCAATGCCGCCAAGACCCACCGAGCCCGGGTCATCGAGGACGTGCGCGGCGACCGAGAGGCGTTCGAGCGGCTGCTGCCGGAGTACGAGAAGCATCCGCGGCTCGTCCTCGCCCGGCTCTGGGCCGAATGTCGGGAGAAGATCTTCACGGGCAAGATCGAGACGTTTTACACCGCCCCGGGACAGCTCGAACTCCAGCTCAATCGCGATCCGGCCGTGCAGAAGGCCCGGCAGCAGGAAGAACTGCGGGAGAAGCCCCGAAACCGGTAGCCTGTGCCGGGAGAGGGAGCGCCATGGCAACGGCCGACGCCACGATCGAACACGCAGCGGGCCCCACGACGCCGGACGGCGTCGACGTGACGTGCGTCGGCGTGTCCAAGTGGTTCCGGGATTTTTGGCTGCGGCCGCGGGTGCGGGCGGTCGAGGGGCTCGACCTCGAGATCCGCCGCGGGGAGATCTTCGGCCTGCTCGGCCCCAACGGATCGGGCAAGAGCACGACGATCAAGATGATCCTGGGGCTGGTCTCGCCCACCGCGGGCCGGATCGCCGTGCTCGGCCGCCGGCCGCGGGACGTGGCCACGAAGCGGCAGATCGGGTATCTGCCGGAGGAGAGCTACCTCTACGGCTTCCTGTCGGCCCGCGAGACGCTCGACTTCTACGGCCGGCTGTTTCGGTTGCCGGCGCCGATCCGCCGCGAACGCATCGACCGGCTCCTGGAGATGGTGGGCCTCGACGCGGTGGGCCACCGGCCGGTGCGCGAGTTTTCCAAGGGCATGCAGCGCCGGGTCGGCCTGGCCCAGGCGCTCATCAACGATCCCCAGTTGCTCATCCTCGACGAGCCCACGAGCGGCATGGATCCCGTGGCCGCCCGGCAGATCCGGGATCTGATCGCCGACCTGGGGCGGCGGGGGAAGACGGTGCTCCTCTGCACGCACCAACTCTCCGACGTCGAGGACGTCTGCGACCGGATCGCCATCATGTTCGGCGGCCGCATCCGCACCTCCGGCCGCTGCGCCGAACTCTTGGCCGAGGAGTCGGCGACGACGATCCGCACGCCTCCGCTCGATCCCGCGGTGGCCGGCGAGGTGCGGGCGGTGCTGGCGCGGCACGGCGTCGATCCCGTGACCGTGGAGCGACCGCGGCGCCGGCTGGAGTCGGTGTTCCTCGAGGTCGTGGAGCAGGCCCGCGCCGCAGGCGTCACGACCAGCGGCGCGCAAGCCGGAGGGGCGGTGCCCGACTTCCTGCGGGGCACCGACGAGGCCGTCGCCACCGCGCCGGCCGCACAGCCCGCACAGCCCGCCGGCGGCGTGGATACCGACCTGATCGAGAGCCTCCTCCGGAAACCGACTGATGACGCGGGGTCGTGAGGGCCTGCCGGCCTTGACGGTGGCGGCCTGGCTCGGGGCCGTGATCGCACTGGTCGCCGTCGGGCTGGTCGTGTGGCTGGGGCCACCGGCCGCCCGGGCCGCCGCGACCGGTGCGGCCGCCATGGCGGTGGGCTACGGGGCCGGCGTGCCGGCGCTTCGCCGCATCCTCGCGCGGCGGTCCGGGATCGCGAGCGTGGCGGGGGCCGTGGTGGACGAGGCGATCCGCCTGCGGTCGACGCTCGTGCTGCTCGTGCTCGTCGCGGCCTGCATCCCGCTCCTGCCGCTCTTGCTCGACCCCTCCGAACGGCTCGCTTACCGGGTGCAATTTCTCGTCAGTTGGTCGTTGGGCACGGCGTCGCTCTTCCTCTGCGTCCTGACGGCCTGTCTCGCCTGCGGCAGCGTGTGCGGCGACATCGAGTCGGGCCGCATCCAGATGACGCTCGCCAAGCCGCTGGCACGGTGGGAATACCTGGTCGGCAAGTGGCTGGGCCTGGTGCTCTACGGGCTCCTGCTCGTGGGGCTGGCGGGCATCGGCTGCGCCACCCTCGTCTGGATGCTGGCCGCGGGGCCGGCGGCCGACGCCGCCGACCGCGACGCCGTCACCGGGCAGGTGCTCGTGGCCCGGCGGCGCATCGCGCCGCAGCCCGCCGATCCCGCGGCCTACGAAGCCGCGATCGCGGCGGCGCTCGCCCAACTCGAGGCCGACGAGGCCGACGTCTTTCGGGCCGCGCCGGCCGCGGCGCGGCAGCGGATCCGCCGCGACTACGACCGCCAGTGGCACACCGTCACGCCCGACATGGTGACGACCTTCGTGTTTCCGGGGCTCGGGCGGCGGGCGGCCGACGTGCAGTTGCAGATGGAGCCCCGCGTCACCAACGTCGACGTCGACCTGGCCGACGTGCGGTTCGCGGTATGGCTCAACGGGCGACCGTGGCCGCCCGCGGGGGACGAGCCCCGCGAGCAGACGCTGCCCAGCCGGGCCCGCCACGTCTTCGACCTGCCACCGGAACTGGTCGCCACGGCCGATGATCTCGAGGTGCGGATCGCCAACCGCAACCTCGTGCCCCCGGGCGAGACGCGGGCGACGGCGATCACGTTCGCGCCGGGAGACGGGCTAATGCTGTTCGTCCGCACGGGAGGCTTCACGGCCAACCTGCTCCGCTGCCTGGCGATCACGTGGTGCAAGCTGGCGCTGGTGGCGGCGGTGGGCGTGGCCGCGGCGGCGGCCTTCGACTTTCCATCGGCGATCCTCGCCACGCTCGTGCTCTACGCCGGGGCGGTGGGCAACGACTTCTTCCGCGACGCGCTCGGCTCCTACAACGTCGTCGGCGACACCGCCTGGGGCCGGGCCGCCGACCGCATGTGGTATGCCGCCGCGCATCTCCAGGAGGGGCGGATCTACGCCGCCGTCCGCATGCTCTTGGGGTTCGTGACCGACGGCGTGCTCTGGGCGCTGCCGTCGTTCTCCGCGGATGCCGCGATCGCCAGCCTGGCCACGGGCGTGGAGATTCCCCGGTCCGTCGTGCTCTCGCGACTCGTTCTCTTCGGCGGCGTCTATCCCCTGCTCTGCGGCGCCCTCGGCTGGTTCGTGCTGAACCGCCGGGATCTCGTGCGCGGCTGACACCGAGGACTCTCGATGAGCGACCGCGTCGTCCAATTCCTCGCCATCGTCGTGTGCCTCGCGGCGCTCGTGGCCGCGGGCACGCTCTCCCGATCCATCGGGGACGAGCGGCAGGATCGCGATCTCGTGATCTCGCTGGCCCGCACCCGCGGCATGCCGCCCCACGTGGCGCTCGCGACGGCGGCCCTGGGCACGTTTCGCGGCCTCGCGGTGGACGCCCTCTGGATGCGGGCCGGCGCGCTCCAGGACGCCGGCCAGTTCTTCGAGGCCCAGACGCTCAGCCAGTGGATCACGACCCTACAGCCACGGTTTCCGCGGGTCTGGGCCTTCCAGGCCTGGAACCTGGCCTACAACATCTCCGCCTCCACCCGCGTGGCCGAGGAGCGGTGGGGCTGGGTGAATCGGGGCATCGAGCTGCTCCGCAGCCGCGGCATTCCGCTCAACCCGGCCGACGCCGACCTGCCGCTGGAACTCGGCTGGATCTACTTCCACAAGATCGGCGGCAAGGCCGACCGCGAGCACTGGTATTACAAGGCCCGCCTCGCCCGGGAGTTCCGCGAGTTCTTGGGTGACCTGACCGGCGGCGTCACGACGCAGGAGGCCATCGACCGCTTCGCCACGATCGCGGCGGCCGCCGACTCGCTCGACGACCTGCGGCGGGATCCGGCCGTGGCCGACGCGCTCGCGCTCGTGGCCGAGCACGGCGCCGCCCCGGACGAGGCGTTCGTGCGGATGCTCGGGCGGGTGCTGATGTATGGCTCGTCGATCGACGCCCGCATCCGCTTCGGCACGGGCTTCCCCGACGGCACGAACCGCGACCTCGTCACGGCCATCCAGGCCGACGACCGCATCCGGAAGGCGGTGACGGGCACGCTCGTGCCGCATCTCCAGAAGCGGATCCTCATCGACCGCTACCGGATGGATCCGGCCTTCATGCTCGAGCAGATGCGGACCTACGGCCCGCTCGACTGGGCCCATCCCCACGCCCACGGCATCTACTGGTCGGAGCAGGGGATCGCCCTCGCCCGGCAGAGCCGGCGGCGGGAGCGGATCAACGAGCTCACCCTGATTCGCACGCGACTCGGCAATCTCCAGCACCTCCTGCGGAGCGGGCGGATCGAATACGACCCGCTGGCCAACCGCATCGACATCCTGCCCGATCCGCGGTTCATCGCCGGCTACGAGCAGGGCATGCGGGATGCGATCGCGATGATCGAGTCGGAGGCCGGCCTGTCGGCGGCGGAGTTCGGCCGGGCCACGGTGGCGGATCTCCTCGGCGGCTACGAGTCGTTCCTCCAGCAGGCCACGGTGTTCGCCTATCTCTACGGCGACGAGTCGCAGGCCGCCGGGTGTTTCGGGAGGCTTCGCCAGATCGCCGCCGACACCGGCCGGGGCGACGACCCGCTCTACGCCGGCGGCATCGAGCGGTTCATGGGGCTCAAGCTCGCCGACGTGATGGAGATCGACGTCTCCAACCTGCGGCAGTTTCTCGACGCGATGATCCAGCGGGCCCTGCTCGACGGCCTCGCGAAGGGCCGCATCGACACCTTCAACCGCTTCCTCCGGATCGCGCACGCCACCTACGACCGGCGCTACGCCGCGGCGACCGAGACGGTCCACGTGAACCCGGAGGCGCGGCTGCCCCCCTTCCCGGAACTCGTGTCGGCCTCGTTCGAGAACGTCATGCGGCGCGAGGCCACGCCGCTTCTCGTGCGGGCCCGCATCTGGGCCTGGGCGCCCGACGCGTTGCGGGCGGCATCGTGGCCGCGACTGGGCGAATCACTCACACTGCAGGCCGAAGCCGCCGGGCTCGACCCGGCCCGCGCCTTCCCGCCTCCGGTGGTGGAGGCCGATCGACGAGATTCGCCGGCAGAGGCCACACAGCGGTGACCGGGTCCGCACGACGCGCGGGTCATTTCCTGAGGATCGTCTCGTCGAGCAGATACGCCGAGCCGCTGCGGAGCAGCCACGGCTGCATGGCCGCCGAATTGGTCGTATTGGTCGATCCCTGCCAGCGGCTCTTCCGCGTCAGCAACTGGGCGTATTCGTAGGGCTGGAACGATTCGCTCAAGAATGCGGTATGGCCGTCGCAGAAGGCGACGACCGCGCCGCCGCCGTGCACGCTCGACGGCGCAAAGGTTCGGGCACTGGGATTGTTGATCACGGGCGTGAGCGGACTCCCAGAGACACCGAAGACCGGCGGGGCGGTCGTGCCGGAGCCGAAGAGGGCCGACACGGCGACGTTCTGTGCGAAGGTCCACGTGTGCGGCTGGAACTCCAACGCAGCCTTCTCGGAGAAGGCGAGCGTGGTCGACGTGCCATCCGACTCCCCGATGACGTCGAGCGACGGTGAAGACACCGTGCCCGAAAAGAGATTGAGAAACACTCCGTCGTTGGTGTTCGTGCCACTGGCGCCCACGTTCACCGCGTAATGTACGACGGGATAGGCGATGGCCTTGGTGGGACGATTGGCCGGGCAGACGAATGCTTCGACCGTCGGATTGTTGGGCAGCGTAGGCCACATGTCGTAGATGTCGCTGCGGCCGAGGAACGGCAGGAGCGGAACGGTCCACGCACACGCTGAAGAAGCCCCACTGGGGCTCGCGTTCAGCCAGCCCGGAATGCTGCCGTGCTGCTCGTCGTAGCGGACGAGGGCGAAGGCCACCTGGTATTGGTTGTTCGTGCACTGCGTGAGCCGGGCCCGGGTGACGGCCCGCGCCAGGGCCGGCAGCGCGAGCCCTGCGAGGATCCCGATGATCACGCACACGGCGAGCACTTCAACGAGTGTCATGCCGGCCCGACAACCACGGACGCGTGAGCCTGTCATCGGGTCACCCTCAACCTGCGGCATGTGGCGGCCATACGTCTTTCAGGATACGTCAATCCACGAAGGAATGCCGGATCGTCACCTGCCGCACCTGCCGACTCGACGGCTCGTAACAGCGAATC
>CAIXGY010000096.1 GCA_903919035.1 uncultured Planctomycetaceae bacterium
CCGGTCGCGCTGCCGGCTGTGCCCGCGGCGTTGTAGACCTGCCAGTTGTAGTTGCCACCGGAGCCGAGCGTGGCGCTGCCGGTGATCGCGAGCGTGCCGGGGCTCGAGCCCGGCGAGAGCGTCGCACCCGTGCCGACGGCGATGGCGCCGGCCACCGTCCCGCTGCCGGCGAGCGTCTGGCCCGACGGCACGGCGTAGCCCCCGGACTTGACCGCGACGTTGAACGTGGCCCCGGCATCGACCTTCACCAGCCGCGAGGACGGGATCGTGCCGGTCGTGCCGAGGATGAGCGTGCCCGCCGCCACGTTGGTCGGGCCTGAGTAGGTGCTCGTGCCATTGAGGATGAGCGCACCGGCACCCTGCTTGATCACGCTGCCCGTCCCGCTGATCGCGCCCGCGTAGGTGACCGTGTTGGAGCGGTTGAAAGCAAGCACGGCGTTGTTCGTGATGTTGCCCGGGGCGAAGCCCGTGGTTCCGCCGGAGCCGATCGCGAGCGTGCCGCCGCTGACGACGGTGGGACCCGTGTAGGTGTTGGCGGCATCGAACACGAGCGTGCCGGCGCCGATCTTCGTCACGGACGTCGCCGTGACGATCGTGGCATATCCGGTTTGGGCCTGCGTCTCCGTGGTGCCGCTGGCGACGTCGATCAGGATCCGGTCGGGGCCGAACGTCGTCACGGCGACGCTGCCGAGCGCTGCGGCGTCGGCGGGATTGGCGTTGATGCCCGTGACCGCGAAGCCTCGCTGGATCTTCTGGCCGACGTAGGAGCTCAAGTCGGTACCCAGCGCGAATTGCCCGGGGCCCGAAAGATCCTGGCTTTCGTAGAAGGTTTCGGCGTTGCCGTTGTTCGGGTCGAGCACCCGGATGTACGCCTTGGCACCGTAATCCGCGGACAGCGTGTCGGCACCGACGAGACCGCTGAAGCCACCGGTTGCGTTCGGGGCGATGGTCTCTTCGACGTAGGTGAGGCCCTCCATCCACTTGTTGCCCGCGGGGCCAACGGTGACGCCGCCGTCAGGGCTGTTGGTCCAGTAGGCGACGGCCGTCGGGTCACCGCTCGCGGCGGCGTCGGCATACGTGTTGAAGTTGGGGGCCAGCACGAGTTGGTTGTCGGCGAGCGTAGCGCTTGGCGTGCCCGATACCGTGGTCTTGAGGTCCGGCACGCCCCAGTTGCTGCCCCAGAGGTAGGTGCCCTGGCCACCGGTCGGGGTCTTCTCCGAGACGTTCATGAAGCCCTTCCATTCGAGGGGCAGGGGCGCCGCCGAGGGCTCGGTCTTCACCCGCACGCTCCCGAGACTGGCAGCATCGGCGGGGTTGGCGTTGACGCCCCAGACGAAGAATCCGACCTGGAGGAGTTGGCCCGTGTAGAAGAACGTGTCGGCCGTCAGCGAGAACGTGGTCTGACCGGCGAGGTTTTGCCGCTCGAACAGCGACAGGCTGTAGCCGTTGGCCGGGTCGAGCACCTTGATGAAGGCCTCGGCGGTGTAGGCAGAGGAGAGCGTGTAGGACTCGACAGTTCCTGTGAACGTGACCGTGTCCTGCGACAGGTTCATTTGCTGGACGAAGGTGTTCGCCTCCATCCACTTGTTGCCGACCGTGCCGCTGGCCCAGAAGGGATCCGCCGCGTTGTAGGTGTTGTAGTTGGGGAAGAGTTCCAACGAGTTGCTGACGATGTTGGTGCCCGTCCCAGGCGTGGCCCAGAGCGTCGTCTTGAGGTCGGCCACGGCCCAATTGCTGCCGAAGACATAGCCTCCCGGCGAGCCATCGGCCTGCTTGTTGAAGACGTTCATGTAGCCGAGCCAGTCGCCGGCCTGGGCCACCGCCGGGAGCGAAGCCGCGAGCAGCAACGCCGCCCGGATGATCGAGGAATTCCGCTCGCGCATGTTCAACTCCTTCGCTGATGAATGAATCCGTCGGCGTCTTCCGACGACGCCACCCCGCCCCCGTACCCCGGCTGCGACCATGCCGCGACCGGGGAACCCTGAACCACCGCCCGCTGACTCGCTGCTACCCGTCGACTTGCTGCTACGGCCGGCCGCGTCGGCCCGTCGCCCGCGATCCCCTCTCCCGGGACGGCACCGCCGCCGGGCCGGTGGTCCCGTTGATTTCGAAACTGGTCGCGATCGTTCGCCGGCAGGAGGGGCGGCTTGCGTTGCTGGCGATCGTCTGCGTGAGCCAATTCGCCGCCTCGAGCCCGAGGGACGCCGCATTTTGCGTCACGGCGGTCAACCGGGGCCACACGTGCGTCCGCACGTCGCTGTCGTCGACACCCACCACGGACAGCTGCCGCGGCACGTCGATGCCTCGCTCCTGTGCCCGACGCATCACCCCGAGCGCCGTCATCGGGTTGGTGGCGAAGATAGCCGTGGCAGGATCGTCGAGGCTCGTCATGGTGTCGAGCACCTGTTCGCCCGCTGACAGGCTGGCAGGCAATTCCATCACCAACGCCGGGTCGACCTTGAGTCCGGCACAAAACAGGGCGTCGTCGTAGGCCCGCCGCCGATCCGCATGGTCGGAGTCGGGCACGTTGTGCATGGCCAAGGCGATCCGCTTGTGCCCCAGGCCGATCAGGTGTTCCACAGCCTGCCGGCTGCTGGGATAGGAGTCGGCCCGAATGAAGTTCACCGCCGGTTCGTCGAACTCCGAGGCCACGACGATGGCCGGAAAACCTTCTTCCGCGATGCGGCAGATGGTCGAACGATTGGTGCGGAAACATCGCAGGATCACGCCCCGGATGCCTTTCCGCAGGAAGAACTGCGTGAACGTCTCGTCGGGCGACTTGTCGCGGCGGATGCTCAGCAATTTGAGGTCGAATTGCTGTTCCTCGAGCCCCCGCATGATGCCGCTCAAGAGCGCCGGCTCGAAGGCTCCGTACTCGCTTCGCACCGGCTCGTCGGGATAGGCCAGCGCGATCACGTTGGTGATCCGGCGACCGATTCGCGGCACATAGCCGAGTTCGTTGATGCGGGCGAGCACCCGCTCCCGCGTCGCCTCGTCCACGTCGGGGTGGTTGTTCAACACCCGCGACACGGTCGCGGGCGACACCTTCAGTTGCGAGGCGATTGCGCGGACGCTCGGCATGATGGCGTTTCCAAGTTAGACCACAACGATGCTGAAACAGAGTCGGAAACTGTTTCTGAAACAGATGGTATCGAGCCCGCGTCCACCGGGCAAGCATCGGGATCGGGTTTCGTGCCGAATGGGTTCGCATGTCGTCAGCCCCGTGCCTCCGCGCGGGCGAGCCGGCGGACGGCCAACTCGTCGCGGATCGTCGCGCAGGTGCCCTCCGACAATCCATAGCCGCAGAAGGCCAGGGCCAGCACGGCCAGCCCGGCGGCGGGAATCAGGCTCATCATGAGGAGGATCCCGCGCAGTGCGGACGCCGACTGCTCCGCGTTTGGGGCGTAGCCGCACCAGTCGAGGATCGTGCCCGCCACGGCCGCTCCGATCCCCATGCCCGCCTTCTGGGCGCAGGTCGTCGCCGAGAACACAAGTCCTGTGGAACGGGCCCCGAATTTCCACTCGGCGAAGTCCGCCGTGTCGGCGAGCAGGGTCCAGTAGAGCGTGGCGTTGATGCCAGCGGCCAGCATGCCCACGACGTGAAACAGGAACACGAGGCCGGTCTGGCCCGGCGGAACGAAGTAGAAGGGCACCGCCGTGGCTGCGACACAGAGCATGCTGCCGACGAAGGCCCACTTCTTGCCGATTCGCTGCACGACCGGCCGCGTGAGCATGGCGCCGACGATCATGGCCAGCCCGCCGACGAGGAAAAACGCGGCGATGCGGTTCAGCGGGACGATGCCGAACGCCGGCTCATCCGCCGCCCAGCCCTGGTAACTCTTCAGGTAGTAGATCCCGGCCGAACCCCGGATCACGGCGAAGGTGATGTTCACGATCCCGACCAC
>CAIXGY010000097.1 GCA_903919035.1 uncultured Planctomycetaceae bacterium
CGCGGGCCGACCGGGCCGCCGCGTGGGCCGCGACGGCCGACCGCATGCAGTCGCCCACGGCCACCTCGCCGCGCACCCAGGCCCGCGCGGTCTCGATCGCCCGCCGCGGCCGGCCGTCGCGGCGGCGGCCGAAGAGCGGCAGGATCCGTTCGGCGCAGTCGGCCGCCCAGCCGGCGAGCAGCCGATGACTGGCCGCGTCGAGCGGGCCGCCCCGATGGACGGCCACAAACCGCCGGTCGCGCGGCACGGGATCAGCCCTCGCCGAGATAGGCGTCGCGCACCCGCCGATCGGCGGCCAGTTCGGGGCCGGTTCCCGTGAGCGTGATGCGGCCGGTCTCCAGGACGTAGCCCCGCGAGGCCAGTGCGAGCGCGGCCCGGGCGTTCTGCTCCACCAGCAAGACGCCGATGCCGCGCGCAGACAGCGCGGTGATCACCTCGAAGACCTTCGCCACGATCAGCGGCGCGAGCCCCAGCGACGGCTCGTCGAGGAGCACCAGCCGCGGCCGGCCCACGAGCGCGCGGGCGATCGCCAGCATCTGCTGCTCGCCGCCCGAGAGCGTGCCCCCGAGTTGGCCCAGCCGCTCTCCGAGCACGGGAAACAGTCCACAGGCCTCGGCGATGTCGTGCCTGACCTGCGTCCGGTCGCGGTGGGTGAAACCGCCGAGTTCCAGATTCTCGCGAACCGTGAGCCGCGGGAAGATCCGCCGGCCCTCCGGCGCCTGGCAGATCCCGCACCGCACGATCTCGTGCGGTGCGAGCCCGGCGAGCGACCGCCCGGCGAACGTGATCGTGCCGGCCCGCGGCGGCACGACGCCCGATATCGACATCAGCAAGGTGCTCTTGCCGGCCCCGTTGGCGCCGATGATCGCCACCAGCTCCCCCTCACCCACGGAGATGGACACCCGGTCGAGCGCCCGGATCGGCCCGTAGCCCGCCTCGAGATCGGTGACTTCCAGGAGCGCCATGGTCGGCCTCACGCCTCCCCGCCAAGGTAGGCCTCGATGACCTTCGCGTCGCGACGAACCTCGGCGGGAGTGCCCTCCGCGATCTTGACCCCGTGGTCGAGGACGGCCACCCGGTCGCTGATCTTCATGACCACGTTCATGTGGTGCTCGATGAGCAGCACCGTCAGCCCGCGCTCCCTGATGCGCTGCACGAGACCGGCGAGCTCGGTGGTCTCGGAGGGGTTCATGCCGGCCGCCGGCTCGTCGAGCAGGATGAGCGCGGCACCGGTCGCCAGGGCCCGCGCGATCTCCAGCCGCCGCTGATCGCCGTAGGGCAGCTGCCCGGCGATCCGGTTGGCGGCCGGGGCGAGTCCGACGAACTCGAGTTCCGCGAACGCCCGAGTCCGTGCCGCCGCCTCCGCCCGACGGTTGGCCGGTGTGCGCAGCAGCATCGCGGGCACGCCGCCGGGGATCGTGCGGTCGAGTCCCACGAGCACGTTTTCCAGGGCCGTCATGCCGGAAAACAGCCGGATGTTCTGGAACGTCCGCGAAATGCCGGCGCGGGCCACGACATGGGGCGACCGTCGGCCGCGGCGCCAGATCGCGACGGTGCCCGCGAACCCCAGCGCGGTGCCCGCGAGCAGGCCGAGGATGCCCCGAAGGCGGATCCGCTGCTTTCCGGCGGCGAGCCGGTCAAGCACCTCCGGGCGCACGCTGCCAGGAATCCCCGACCGGCCGGCGTCGGGAGCCGACTGGGTGTCGGTCGCGGCGGGCACGGTGCCGGGGCCGGCCCGCCGCGCGGTGACGGCGGCCTGGATCTCGTTCCGCAGCGCCGCGGCTTCCCTGCGGTCGCGGCGGATCGCGAGCACCTCGGTGCCGTCGGCGCTCACCACGCGCCACTTCCCGGCCATCTGGTCGAGCGCCAGATCGGCGCGGAAGTAGCCGCGGAGCCGGTCCGCCGCGGCGGCGACGGAAAACGGCTCTCCCGTGTTCATGCCGCGCTTCACGACGGCCAGCCACAGGCGGTCGAAGTCGACGGTGGCGGCTGCGAACAAGAGCCCCGTGAGGAGGCCCACGGCGAGCGCGCCCCAGAACGTCGCCGCCACGAACGATCGCTCCAGCCGGTGGCCGCGGAAGCGCACCGTGCCGGTGGTCGGCGCGTAGACACCGCTGACGCAGTTGAACGCCGTGGTCTTGCCGGCACCGTTCGGCCCGATCAGCGAGACGATGTCGCCCTCGGCCACGTCGAGGTCGAGGTCGCTCACGGCCACGAGCCCGCCGAAGCGGATGGTCAGCCGGTCGATGGCGAGCAGGGGCGAGGCCGAAGCACCGGCGAGCGGTTGTCGTGTCATCCGTGTGCCTCCCGCAGTTCGGCCGCCAGCCGGCGCGACGGCACGAGGCCCTCGGGCCGGAAGCGCATCACGAGCACGAGCGCCAGACCGAAGATGGCCAGCCGCCAGCCGCTGAACGAGAGCAGGCTCGACCCCGTTGGGTTGATCTCGAGTTGCTGGATCCACGAGTCGGCCCACGGGGCCAGCACCGTGTCGAAGCCCACGAGCAGGGCCACGCCAAGCAGCGTTCCCGGGATACTCCCCAGCCCTCCGAGGATCACGGCGCAGAGCACCATGATCGAACGGTTGAAGTCGTAGGCATTGGGATCGGCCGTCGTCGACAGGCTCGCAGCGTAGAGACTCCCCGCCAGCGCGGCTACGGCCGATGACATCGCGAATGCCGAGAGCTTCACTCGCGTGGCCGAGATGCCCATGGCCGAGGCTGCAAGCTCGTCCTCGCGAACGGCGACCCACGCCCGGCCGAGTCGTGAGTGCTCCAGCCGCCGCATCGCGATCACGACGCCCGCCAGCGCCGCGAGCGAGAGGTAGTAGAACCAGCGTGGATCGACGGCAAAGGCAAGGCCGAGATCGACGCCTCCGAGCGTCTGCCCGGCGCCTGGCGGCGGCACCGGATTGAGGCCCTTCATGCCGCCGGTGATCTGCTCGAGGTTTCGCAGCGTGACCTTCACCACCTCGCCGAACCCGAGCGTGACGATCGCGAGATAGTCGCCCCGCAACCGCAGCGTGGGCGCGCCGAGGAACAGCCCGACGCCCGCCGCGAACGCCACGCTCGCCGCGGCCGCCGCGAAGAACGGCCACTGAAACGGATACATCGGCACGGTGAGGATGGCCGTCACATAGGCGCCGAGACCGAAGAAGGCGGCGATGCCGAGGTGCACGAGCCCGGTGTAGCCCACCATCACGTTCAGGCCGAGCGCCAGGATGCAGTAGATGAACAGCGTGGTCACCTGCCCCCCGAGGGCGCCGCCGAGCGCCGGCACGACGAGCGGCGCGACCGCCAGCACGCCGAGCGCGACCAAGTCCCACCGCTCCTCGAGCCAGGCGCGCAGCCACGCCCGCCCCGTCACGGCTCCCGTCACGTCGGTTTTCGGTCGATCCTTCACCACATCACCTACGGGCCTTCACTCACCCTCACCGGATCCTGGCAGCGAGGGGCTGCCCATCCCCTCGAGCGGGGCTATGGGAGCAAGCGGAGACGGGATGTCGAAGCGCAGCGGACATGCAGAGAGCCGAGGCCACGAAGGCC
>CAIXGY010000098.1 GCA_903919035.1 uncultured Planctomycetaceae bacterium
CCGGAGTGGCTCGACCACCACCGCAGGCTGGGCGTCCGCCACTTCTACATCTACGACAACGGCAGCGCGACGTCGCCCTCCGGCGGGTCGGACGTGACCGTCGTCGACTTCGCGCACGACCAGCAGATCGGCAAGCAGATGCGGGCCTACGCCCACTGCCACACGACCTACCGCCGGTTGCACCGCTGGATCGGGTTCCTCGACACCGACGAGTTCGTGGTCGGCGACCTCCTGGGGCTCCTCGCCCGACTGCGTCGCGGGTGGTTCTCGCCGGTGCGGCAGGTCTGCCTGTCGACACGGCTGTACGGCAGCAATGGCCTCGAGACCCGCGCCGCGCGGCAGTTCGGCAGCTACGGGAACCACTGGATGGCGAACGACCACGTGAAGAGCTTCGTCCACTGCGGGCTGCCGATGGCGGGCACGCCGGGCAACCCGCACTTCTTTTCCTGCCTCGGCACGAGCATCGACGCCCGGGGCAACGCCAGGACGGATGCGATCGGGCCGCACGTCGACGGGCCGGTGGTCGTGGACCACTACTACACCCGGTCGCGGGAGGAGTGGGCGGAGAAGTGCGACCGCGGCCGGGGCGACGGGGCGGGCCAGCGGACGCTCGCCGAGTTCGACCGCATGAACGAGATCATCACCGCCCACGCCCGAAAACGCGGCACCGCGGGGTGAGGCGGTCAGCGGTAGCGGCCCCACACCATGCCGCGGCCCAGGGCGTATTCCTCGCGGCCCGCCTCGGTCACGGAGCCGGCCTGCACCGCTTCGGTCCAGGCTTTCGTCGGCCCGATCGTGTAGTGCTGCTCCCACGCCGGCGTGAAGATGGTGTCGTCCACCATCACCACGCACGACTCGCCGGCCAGCGCCGCACAGTTGAGGATGTCGGCCCGGGCGATGTCGTAGGTGTGGCCCCCGTCGATGAAGATGAGGTCGAACCGGATATCGGGGGCGAGCGCCGTGAAGGCCGGCACCGACGCGGTGCTGTCGCCGACGACCAGCGTGTGGCGGCCGGGGAAGGTGGCGTCGATGTGCTCCTTGCCCACGACGACGGCGGGCACGTGCCCCAGATCGAAGCTGACGAGCAGTGAGTCGGGCGTGGTCGAGAGGAAGATCTCGGCGGAGTGCCCGGCGTTGAAGCCGATCTCCAGGATCCGCCGCGGCCGACGCTCCAGCGTCAGCGCCCGCAGTCGCTCGACCTGGGCGGGAATCTGCTGCGAATAGCCCTGGTAGCCCGGGCCGGGCGTGAGCCCCTTCTGCGCGAGCCGTTCGTCGAGCGTGGGCTTGACGGGCGTGCGCCGAGTGAAGAACCCGCTCATGGTCGTCGTCTCCCAGGCTGTCGGAATCGGTCTGTCTAGCCGGCCCGCAGGATGTCCTCGACCCGGCGGATCGCCTCGTCGGCATCCCAGCGGGCGTCGGCGATCACGATCGTGGCCCGGGTGGCGAGCCAGCCGGCGACGGTCTTCTGGGCCGCGATCACCGTCGAATGGCTGCGCCGGCCGAAGTGGCCGCCGATCTCCGTGAGCGCGGCATGCGTGTGCTTCCGTGCCAGAAACATCGCCAGCATCCGCGCGTGGCTGGAGTGTCGCACGCGGCGGGCCGACCGCAGGGAGCCTTCCTCGATGCCGAACGCGCGACACACGGCGCGATCCACGTCGGCCAGCCGCACGCTTCGCGCGTTCGACCGCACGAGGTCGGCGAGCGACTCCTCCGCCATGCCGGTGGCGATCGGCATGCCCAGCATCTGGCTCGCCGCCTCCAGGCGGTTCATGGCCCCGAACAACTCGCGGGCGTGGCGGGTCATGTGCGTGGCGACGTAGTGGACGACCTCGTCAGGCACCGTCAGCCCGCGGGCCGCGGCGATCGACGCCACGATGCCGCACCGGACGTCGTAGTCGGGCGGCATGATCCGGGCGGTCATCCCGCCGCGCAGCCGCGTGAGCAGGTCGGCGCCGAGCCCCGGCAGCGCGTCGAGCTCACGGTCGCACGCGAAGATCATCTGCCGCCCGGCCCGATGCAACGCCTCGAAGGTGTGCTGAAACTCGAGCAGCGTGGCCCGCTTGCCGACGAGAAACTGGATGTCATCCACCACCAGCAGCGCGGCGGAGCGGCACGAACGCCGAAAGCCCGGCAGGGCGTTGGCGTGGAGGGCCTGCAGGAATCCGGTGGTGAACTGCTCCGCCGAGAGCGAAGCGACGGCGATGCCGGGATGGAGCTGCCGGGCCCGGGCGCACGCCGCCTCGAGCAGGTGCGTCTTGCCGACGCCACTGGGACCGGTGAGGACGAGCGGCGACATCTCGCCGGGGCGGGAGGCGGCCCGCTCGATGGCGGCGTACGCCATGCGATTGCTCGGCCCCACGACGAACGCCTCGAGCCCGGGTGACGGGCGGACCGGCGCGGCGGTCTCGGGGGTCGCCGGAACCTCCGTCCGGGATGGGCGGCGGCGTGTCGATGCGGCGGCCGCAGCCACCGGTCGGGCAGCCGTCCCGGGGACAACGCCCGCCGCCGTCGGCTCCCAGGCCACGCGGACGTCGTTTCCATAGATGGAAGCGACGGCCGCGGCGACATCAGCCTGGAAAGTCCGCCGCAGCCAGTCGTGAGTGAATCCGGAGCCCGCCTCCACCACGACCCGCCGCTGTCGCGCCCCCGGTTCACCGTCGACGCGGGCACGAAATCCGTCGCCGAACCAGACCGCGAATCGATCCACTCCGATGCGCTCGCGAACCGCGTCGCGGATGATCGTAGCGGCGTCACCGCCGCCGACCGCAGTCGCAACGCCGACTGGCTTCGCCATGGATCCTTCCCGTTCGCGATTGAACCGCGCGGCGGCCGTGCTGGAGCGTCCTTGCCGCCCGTCGCCCCGACCTCTCGGACGCGACCCGAGGCGGGAGTATAGGAGTGCAAGCAGTGCTGTCAAACCTCCGGCGCGCACCGCGAGCGGGCCTCGAATCGCGCTGCGCGTGGCGCACGACTCCGTGGGCGGTCATCAGGTCGCGCAGCCCGCGCAGGCGACGTGAACAACTTGTGAATTGCCACAGATGTCGCAAAAATACGCGGCGTGCGGGCGCGTGCAGGCGCAGCCTCTCGGCCGCGTATACTACGGCCCGGCTGTGCCGTCGTCGTGCACCGTCCCCACCTCATCGACAGCGCATCGCCGGGCCGGCGATCGCGAACCCGTCATCGCATGGAAGCACGTTTGCATCCGATCCGTCGCGTTCGCGACACGGTCGCCGTCCTGCTCGTATGCGGGGGCACGTCCATGAGCGCCGGCCTTGCGAACGCGGCAGAGGGCGCCGCACCGCCCCCGTTCCAGCCGGGTGAAATTTCGATCGGCGAGCCGATCGCCCTGCCGTTCAGCGGTCCGGCAGCCGGCGACGCGGCCCGCACGGAGACACCGTCGCCCCGCCCCCGCCCGGAGGCGGAACCGGCGGCCGGATCGGTGCCGGGCAGCGGCTGGCTGGGGCTCGCCGTCGGGGAATCGAGCGTGCCCGGTCGCTGGCGGGTGGAGGAGGTCGCGGTCGATGGACCAGCCGCCCGGGCCGGCATCGTCGTGGGAGACGAACTGCGGGCCGTGAACGGGGTGCCGCTCGCCAGCGCCGAGGAAGTTTCCCAGGCGCTCACGGCCATCGCCGTCGGACAACCCGTGCGCGTGGCCGTCGCCCGATCCGAGCAGGTATCCGACATCGTGCTCCAGGCTGCGCCGCGGCCTGCGACCCGATCGCCGGGCGGCGCCGGCGTTCAGGAACCGGCGACCGCGGCGGCGCCGGCGCCGGCCGCGCCGACACCGGAATGGCAATCGTCTCCGGCCCGGCAGCCCAGCCCGCCTGCGGCCTCGTCTGCATCCCCTTTTGCACGGGTGCCCGATCCGACTCCCCGGGTGGCCGTGTCGCCCACGCCCCGCGTGTCGCCCACGACTCCCGGTCCGTCGGCCATCGCGTCGCCGTCTCCCGGGTTGGCCGCCGCACCATCCCCCACGCCATCTCCCGCGCGGCCGGCCCTCGGCGTGCGGACTGTGCCGATCGATGCGGCAACCCAGGCGCGTTTCAACCTCTCCGCGCCGACGGGAGCCTACGTCATCGGCGTGGTGCAGGATCTGCCCGCCGCGAAGGCCGGCGTGCCGCCCGGCAGCGTGATCGTCGCCGTCGGTGAGCAGGAGGTTCGGTCGCCGGTCGAGTTGACGAGGCTCGTCACCGCCGGCCCTCTCGATCGTCCCGTGACCGTGCAGTACGTGTTGCCGGGGGGCGAGGAAAAACTCGCGACCGTGCGGCTCGAACCGCTCGAGCCGCCGCTCGCCCGAGCGCTGTCGGGCGCGGACCCGATCCCCGTCACAGCCCCGGTGCTCGAACCCGGGCCATCACCGCGGCGTGCCGAACGGCCTGCCTTGGACGAATCGGCCATCAGGGCGGAAGTGCGGGCGTTGCGCGGACGGCTGGAGCGACTCGAGCGACTTCTTGATCCGGCGACCTGGCGGGGCCGGTGACGGTCAGGCAGCGGACCGTTCCGACTCCGGTGCGCCGACGCCCGCCCTGGCGAGTTCATCGGCGAGCGCCACCCCCGGAGTGCCGGCGAGCGCGGCCGCGCGGGCCGCGACGCGGGACGGCTCCTTGCGGACGATGCGTTCACCCGCGCGGGCGACGCCCGCAGTCGCCCACGCCTCGGCGTCGTCCGTCAGGTGCGTGAGCAGCCGTTCGAGACCCGCGCGGTGCCATTCGATGCCCGCGCGGTCGAGATCCGGCGGAATGGCGACGGCACGACTGACGACGGCCCGCGCGCGGGACCAGGGCCGCGGCACCGCAAACCGGTCCCACGTGGAGAACCGCCACGGCCGCGCGAAGCCCAGGCCCATCGCCACGACCGGGATGCCGAGCGTGCTCGCCAAATACACGCACCCCGGGGCCAGTCGCCGCCGCGGCCCCCGCGGCCCGTCGGGCGTGATCGTGAGGTTGCCGGTCGCGGCCCGGTCGGCCAATTCGCGGAGCGCCGCGGCACTCCCGTTGAAGGTGCTGCCGCGAACGACCCCGAAGCCCATCATCCGGGCCACGCGGTCGAGGATGTTGGCGTCGGCGTGCCGCGACAGCAGCATCGAGATGTTGGCGTGTCCGCGGAGGTAGAGGGGCAGGAGGATGTTCTCGTGCCAGAACACGTAGATCTTCGCGCCGCGGTAGGCGGGGTGGACCGGATCGACCGTGGGGTCACCGAAGTCGGCACGGTAGTCGAGCGTGCCCATCCAGTGGCGGATGCACGCGGTCGACACGAGCGACACGCCGCCAATGGCGAACGGCGATTGGATCTTCATCGTCCCGCGCTCCTCGATCGCAACCCCATCGTCAGGCATCCCACCACGTGCCGGTGAACACCTCCTCGGCGGGTCCCGTCAGGAAGACGCTCCCCGTCGCGGACCATTCGAGATCGAGTCGCCCGCCGGGCAGGTCGGCGGCGACGCTCCGCCCCGTGCGGCCGGAGAGGGCTCCCGCCACGCACACCGCCGAGGCACCGGTGCCGCAGGCCATCGTGATGCCACTGCCGCGCTCCCACGTCCGCATCCGCACGTGGGCCGGCCCGAGAACCTCCACGACATGCACGTTGATCCGGCGCGGAAAGAGGGGATGCGTCTCGAGCATGGGCCCGACCGTCTCGAGCGGGACGGCGGCCACGTCGCGACAGAACAACACGAGGTGCGGATTGCCCATCGACACGCAGGTCATCCGCGGGTCGAGTCCGCTGGCCCGCCACCAGTCGGCCTCGGCGCCGAGGGCGGGGCAGGCCGCGTCCACGATCCGGTCGCCGGCAACCGCCACCGGAATCCGCGCGGGCTCGAGGATCGGCTCTCCCATGTCGACCCTCACCTGCGACGTCCGCGGGCCGGTGCGGGTCACCTCGAGCGTGAGCACGCCCCGGCCGGTCTCGATCGCGACCATCCCCTCGGCGGCCCGCCCGCGGGACACGAGCAGTTGGGCCACGCACCGCACGGCGTTGCCGCACATCTCCGCCTCGCTGCCGTCCGCGTTGAACATCCGCATCCGCGCGGCGGCCGTGCCCGACGGCTCGACGAGCACGAGGCCATCGCCCCCGACGCCACGGTGTCGGTCAGCGATCCGCGGGGCCAGGCCCGCGGGATCGGCCGGTGCGGGCTCCGCGAAGCAGTCGACGTAGACGTAGTCGTTCGCCGCGCCGTGGAGCTTGACGAAGTTCAGCGGTCGAGCGGGCATGGGACTGATCGTAGCAGGCATCCGACGCTTCCTCGCAGGTCAATTCCCGCGGCCGGGGGCGGTCATCGCGGCGGCGCGCGACCGCCGGCGGCCCGCAGGGCCGGGGCGTCGCGCCGCTGCGTTTGGAACTGCTGCAGCGCGGCGGCGAGCGTGGGAAAGGCCTCGGTGGAGGTGATCGGTTCGGCGAGCGTGCCGTCGACGTGGACGAGGAGGAACTGCCCGCTCGCGCCACCGACGAGCTTCTTCCAGCCCGGCAGCTGCGTCTCGGCCTCGCCCATGATGGAGCGGAAGGTGAGCCGGAGATTGGAATCGAAGTCGACCTCGCCCGCCCCCACGAGGCTGATGGCGTCGCCCGACAATTCGATCGTGTCGAGATAGGCCCGCGGCCCCTCGATGCGGAAGTCGACGACGCTGCTCGAAAAGGCGTTGCGATCCGGCGCCCGCACCCGCAGGATCTTCAGCAGCGCGACGACGACCGGCAATTCGTAGATGTCGGCGTCGCGCAACCGCACCTGCCCGCGACCCTGGAGCGAGTGCATGCCGGCGCGGGAACCGCTCACCTCGACCGCGCCCTGGAGTCGGCCCGCGTAGCGGTGGGCGGCGCCGGTCGCTTCCGTCGCCAGCCGCGCGAGGTCGGCATCGCCGACCGACGCGGCCACCGTGAATCGTCCCCCCTCACCCGACTCCGCGCCGCCGTCGGCAAGGAGCGTGCCGCCGGCCAGCCGCGCCGAGAATCGGCGACCGCCGCCGGTGGGCCCGCCGGCCGGCAGGCCGAACCGCACCCCCGACGGGTCGATCGCGAGCGGCCCCTGCACCGCCGTCACCTGCACTCCCCGCACCATCGCGCTGTCGATCGCCACCTCGCCCTGCGAAGACCAGGTGCGGCCATCGCTCGCACCGCGGAGCCGCACGCCCCCGTGCACGTGCTCCACCGGCAGGCCCACGTCGAGCGCCGCCTGCTCGAGGTCGAGGTTCACGTCCCAGGCCGCGGCCGGCGGGCCGGGGACGGTGTCGTTGCGGCCATCGGGCAGCGTGACGGTGGTCGGTGCCGTCGAATGGACGTCGATCGTGCCCTCGAGCGAGAGCAGGCCGCGGAGCCGCACGCCCGCCACCGCCTGGGCGAGTCCCGCGGGCAGCGCCTCGAGCACCTGGTGGTCGAGGCGGAAGCGGTCGGCGGCGAGCCGTTCGAAGGACACGTGCCAGCCCCCGTCCGCCGTGAACCGGCAACTGCCCGCCGCCGCCACGGCCGTGCGGTCGTGCTCACCACGGACGTCGTCGAACCGCAGCCGGCCGTCGCGCCAGGCGAGCCGGCCCCGGAGCCGTTCGAGGCGGTAGGGAAACCAGGCGGGCTCGATGGACACGGTGTCTGCCTGCGGCGCCGCCTCGATCTCGACGGAGGTCTCCCGCGGCTTGATGCGGTGCCGCACGGTCGCGGTGAACTCGGCGCAGCCCCGCGGGTCGAGGTCGTCCCAGACGCGCCGCACGCCGGGGGGCAGCGCGTCGCGAAGCTCCCGCTCCAGCACCACGCCCGCGCCCGTCAGCCGCAGCACGAGTTCACCGTCGTCGTCGCCGCGCGGCTCGAGCGTCCCGGTACAACGGACGACGCCCGTGTCGTTGGTGCCGACCAATTCGCCGATCGTCCACCGGCCGCGATCCATGCGGATGGTGCCGGCGACGTTCGACAGTGGATAGGGAAATCCCGCATAGGCCAGGCTGCACTGCTCGAGGCGGATGCCGAGCGTGTTGGCGTGGCCGCGCGGAAACTGCGGCGAGCGGTCGTGGCGGAAGACGAAGTCGAAGGTGCCGGCCGCCCGCAGCTTCCGCAGGATGTCGGCGCTCCGCGCGGGCATCGCGGCGAGCAGCGCATCGTCGATGCGCATGCCGGCACCACTCACCTCGACGAAGCCGCGGCCGCCGACCTCCGCCGTGTCGAGCGTGCCGGCGACGTGGACCGGATGGCCGCCCGCCTGCCCGGTGAGATGCAACTGGAGCGTGGTTCCCTTGTAGGTGACGGTGCCGACCGTGTGGTCGAGTCGGTACGGAAAGCGGTAGTGGGTGAGCGACACGTTGCGGCAGCGGATCGACATGTCGGGGGCCACCATCCCCGCGCGGCGCACGACCTGCGCCCGGAGGTCGATCTCGCCCGCGGGCATGAGCTTGCTCCACTGCGCCGCGAGCTTCTCCGGCAGGAGCGGCTCCCAGTGGCGGCCCACCAACAGCCGCTCGGCCTCCACGAGAAGGTCGAAGTCGGCGTCGGGCCGCCAGCCAGCCAGGCGGCCGGAACCGCGAACGAGGGTGGCGCCCGAATGGGCCTCGACGCGGGAGCACGTGAGCCCCGACGGGTCGGCGCGGAAGTCGGCCGACACGTCGCTAACCGTGAACGGGAGCGCGGCATGCTCGAATCGACCGGCCTCGAGCCGGCCGGCGACCGCGAACACGGCAGCCCGTGGCGAGTCGAGCGACCCGGCGGCCCGCCACTCCAGCCCGACGCGGCCGCGCAGGCCCGCGAGGGCCGCCGCGGCCGGGCCGGCGGGCAGCAGGGCGTGCACCCGCGGCGACACGTCGAGCGACTCGACGGTGCCCCCGAGCTCGAAGCCACCGTCGCGCAGCCGCAGGGTGCCGGAGAGCGTGGCCCGCTCGAAGAGATCGCCGGAGGCAGCGCCGCGCAGCGACATGGCGTCACCCCGCGGCTCGACGTCGAGGCCAATCTGGCGGACGGTGAGCCACTGCCGATTGCCCGGATCCTCCACGACCAGCGTCGCATCCTCGACGCAGACGGGCACGGCCCCGCGCGGCTGGCGGCGGCCGAGCAGACAGGCCACGCTCCAGCCGCCGTCCGGTCCGCGAACGGCGCGCAGGGTGGGACGCCGCAGGCGCACGCCGGT
The DNA here is from genome assembly GCA_903919035.1 of uncultured Planctomycetaceae bacterium. Classification (GTDB taxonomy): domain Bacteria; phylum Planctomycetota; class Planctomycetia; order Pirellulales; family UBA1268; genus QWPN01. Next base: position 9,095 of record CAIXGY010000098.1, read on the forward strand.
GATCCGCGGCGCCCCCGTGGCGAGCTCCGCGAGTGTGGTCGCGCAGTCGATGTGCACCTCCTCGATGCTCACGAGCTGTCGGTGACGCGAGGGCAGCGCGGGATCGACGAGCGTCACGCCGCGAACCACGATCCCCTGCCCCTCGACCAGGCTGGCCGCCTGCACCTGCACGGCCAGTCGCGGAAACTCTTCCCGCAGGCGGGCCTCCACCCGCCGCCGCACCTCCTCGCCGATCCGGGTCGAGCCGATGGCGATGGCCGCGGCCACGCCGGCCACGGTGAGCGGCAAGGCCCAGCGGACGAGCGACCAGAGAATGTCGGCGAGCGGCTTCATGTCGGCCCGGGGCGCGCAGCCCGACCCCGATCCCGGGGAGCAGCAACGGGGGCGGGACGGTACGAACGCCGGCGCCGAGGGTCAAGCGACGGCACACCGTGGCACCCCGCCAAAAACCCGCCGTTTCCCCAGCCTGTGACGGCTTGCTACAGTGCCGACCCAAGTCCGGGGGATCACGGAGCGGCCGCCCCCGCCCCGGTTCACCCACACCCCACCACCAACTCCGAGGAACACGGCATGAACGCCTCCCGCGCTCCGATCGCAGCCGCACCGGCGGTTCCCAATGCCCACCGGCTCCTGTGGGCCGGCTTCATGGCCATCCTCGCCGCCGGCGTGGGCTTCGCCATCCGCGGCGGCATCCTCGACAACTGGGTCGAGCAATTCGGCTTCACTCAGGAACAGGTCGGCAAGATCACGGGCGCCGGCCTCTCCGGCTTCTGCTTCGGGATCATCATCGGCGGCGTGATCGTCGACAAGATCGGGTATGGCAAACTCGTCGCGCTGGCCCTCGCCGGCCACGTGCTTTCGGCCATCGTGACGCTCGGCGCCGGAGCGCCCGACACGGCCTACCAGATCCTCTTCTGGGGCACGTTCATCTTCGCCTTCGCCAACGGCACGCTCGAGGCCGTGGCCAATCCACTCGTGGCCACGGTGTTTCCGCACAATCGCACCCACTACCTCAACATCCTGCACGCCAGCTGGCCGGCGGGCATGGTGCTGGGTTCCGTGGCGGGCTGGTATCTCGACGACAAGCTCCACTGGGACTGGAAGTGGCAACTGGCCCTGTACCTCGTGCCGACCGCGATCTACGCGCTGATGTTCCTGGGGCAGAAGTTTCCCCGATCCGAGGCGGCCGAAAGCGGGGCGAGCTTCGTCGACATGTTCCGCGACGTGGGAATCCTCGGGGCCGCGGTGGCCTGCTTCCTGTTGGCCCTGTTCTTCGGCGACATCCTCAAGAACTTCCTGCCCGACAACGCGGCCACGATCGGCTACGCACTCGGCGGCCTGCTGCTTCTCGGGGTCACGGCGATGACGAGGTTCTCACTTGGCTCCCTGATGCTGTTCGTCCTGTTCCTGACCCACGCGCTCGTCGGCGCCGTGGAACTGGGCACCGACAGCTGGATCCAGAACATCACCGGCAACCTGTTCACCTCGGAACAGGGAAAGTGGCTCTTCATCTGGACGTCGGCGATCATGTTCGGCCTGCGATTCTGCGCGCACTTCATCGAGACGAAGCTCGGCCTGTCGCCGATCGGCCTCCTCCTCGTGTCGGCGATCCTGGCCTTCGTCGGCCTGCGCTTTTCCAGCGGGATGGCCACGTTTCCCGCCGCCCTGGCGGCGCTCGGCATCTACGCGCTCGGCAAGACCTTCTTCTGGCCCACGATGCTGGCCGTGGTGGGCGACCGCTTCCCGCAGACGGGCGCGGTGGCGATGTCGATCATGGGCGGCATCGGCATGCTGTCGGCCGGACTCATCGGCGGACCTGGCCTCGGCTACTGCAAGGATCGCTTCGCAGGCGAGGCGCTCCGCAAGGCCGACGCGGCGGTCTACGAGTCGTACCGTTCGGAGCAGCCCAGCCGGTTTCTCAACCTGCCCGCCACCGAGGCCTTCGGGCTCGACGGGCAGAAGGTGGCGGCCGCCCGCAAGGCCGGCGGCGGGGGCACGCCCGAACAGAAGCTGGCCGTCCAGGCCGACCAGCAGGGCGACCGCGACACGCTCAAGGCGGACTCGCTCATCCCGGCGACGATGGCCGTGATCTACCTGGGCCTCATGCTCGTCTTCGCGAGCATGGGCGGCTACAAGCGGGTCGCGCTGAAGGGCTGACGCCGCTTCAGCCCCGACGCACAAGCACGGTGCGCCCCGGGCCGGCCATGACGCGGACACCGCCGGGATAATCGTGGCCCCGTCCCGGCTGCGCGTCGCCGCGGCCGATGGCGACGGTCACCGCCGCCAGCCGCGCATAGTGCGCGGCCGTCATGTCGCGTTGCGGCCAGCCCTCGCGCCGCCAGAGGGCCGCGAAGATCTCGGCCACGAGGTGGGCATCGAGCGCCGTCAGGGCCGACGCCCGCACGCTGATCGAGCCGTCCGCCTGCCGCGTCGCATGCGCCTCGAGCAGGTGTTCCGCGGCGCTCGCGAGCGCCGCCGCGACGAGCCCCGACTGCCGGCCAAGACGCTCGAGCGCCGCGACCGCCCCTGGAAACGGCCCCGCCACGCACCGTGGCAGCACCTCGTGGCGGAGAAAGTTGCGGGCCGGAGCAGTGGAGGCGTTGGATTCGTCCTCCCGCCAGTCCTGGGCGACGGCCGCGAGAAATTCCCGCGCGTCGGCGCGGGGCATCCGCAGCAGGGGCCGCACCACGGCCACGCCGTCGCAGAGCGTCCGCGCCGCCCGCATGCCTCCGAGCCCCACGAGCCCCGTGCCGCGGAGCATGCGCTGCAGGATCGTCTCCGCCTGGTCGTCGGCCGTGTGAGCCACCGCCACGTGTCGAGCCCCCGTCTCACGGGCTGCGGCGGCGAAGAACTCGTAGCGCAACCGCCGGGCCCGGGCCTCGACTCCCTCGCCCCGCGGCGGGCCCGACTCGACACGGGTGTCGAGTCGGCACGAGATGCAGCGGAGGCCGAGCCTGCCGGCCAGTGACTCCACGAATTCCCGATCCGCCGCCGCCGCCGCACGGAGGTCGTGCTCGGCATGCACCACGACCAGCCTCCGCGCGGAATCCGCCGGCGCGATCCGCGCGAGGCCCACCAGGAGCGCGACGCTGTCGGCGCCCCCCGAGCAGGCCACCAGCGCGGGCATCGACCAGAAGGATGCGGGCACCTCCGCGGCGAGCGCGGCGAGGAATGTCGCGCCGGAAGACATCGTGTGCGTTCGCATGCCGACGGTCACCAGCCACAATCCCCGGTCGCGGCCGGCGCCGGCCGCGACCG
>CAIXGY010000099.1 GCA_903919035.1 uncultured Planctomycetaceae bacterium
ACCGACACGGTCGGCTCGCTCTCGATCACGTCGGGTGCCGTGACCGGCGCCGGCACGCTCACGGCCGCCACTTACGCACTCTCCGGCGGCACCGTCTCCGGCAACCTCGGGGCAGGCTCGCTCACCGCGACGGGCGCCCCGAGCCTCGCCGGCACGTCGGCGGCCACGGCGATCGACCTCGTCTCCGGCACGCTCACGCTCGGCTCGGCCGGGCGGCTCACCGGCGCCCCCGCCCTCACCGGCTCCACCGGCGCCGTCCTCGCCCTCGGCGGCGCCGAGTCGGTCGGCTCGCTCGCCGGCGCGAGCACGATGTCGCTCGGCTCGTCCACGCTCACGGTCGACACCGCCGTCTCCACGACGTTCGCGGGCATCCTCTCGGGTTCGACCGGTGGCTTCACGAAGGCCGGCGTCGGCACGCTCACGCTCACGAACACCAGCAATACCGTCGGCACGATCACCGTCACGACCGGCACGCTGGCCACGACCGGCTTCTCGATGATCGACAACGCCGCGAGCGTCACGGTCTCGGCACCCGGCACGTTGTCCGTCGGCAACAGCGACGGCATCGGATCATTGGCCGGAACGGGCGGATTCATCATCGTTGCCGGCACCGCCACGCTCGGCGGCAACAACTCCTCGACCACTTTCAGTGGTGTCGCATCGGGCGCGGGCGGCCTGACGAAGATCGGCACCGGGACCTTCACGCTTGGTGGATCCAACACCTACGCCGGTGCGACCCGGAGCAACGTCGGCACGCTGGCACTCGGTGCCTCGAACGTGCTGCCGGACACGACTGACCTGTTCGTGGCCTCCAGCGCGACGATCGACATGGCCGGCTTCAACGACACGGTCAATGCCTTCACCAACAGCGGCGGCGCGATCTCGGGTGTTGGCAGCACGCTCACCGCCGGCACCTACACGCTCTCCGGCGGCACGACCTCGGTAAACCTCGCGGGCGGCACGCTCGTGGGCAACGGCAACGCCAGCCTCGTGGGCACGTCGGCAGCGACGCTCGTGAACGTCAACAGTGGCACGCTGACCCTCGCCTCGGCAGGCCGCCTGACCGCGTCGCCCACCATCAGCGGCTCGGCCGCGGGCCGAATCGTGCTCGCGGGCGACGAAACCGTGGCGGGCCTTTCCGGGGCACCCCGCGTCGAGATCGGCGGCGGCACGCTCACGGTCGATGCTGCTGCCAACTCGACGCACACCGGCTTCGTCTCCGGCGTGGGCGGCCTCACGAAGCAGGGCGCCGGCACGCTCACCCTCGGCGGCGGCAACACCTACGCCGGACCGACCGTGATCTCGGCCGGCACGCTCGCCACGACGGGCGCCTCGGGCGTCTCGTCGGATGTGACGGTGGCTCCCGGGGCCGCGCTCGCCCTCGGCGGCAACCAGACGGTCTCGACGGTCGTGGGCACCGGGCTCGTCTCGATCAACGCCGGCACGCTCACCGTGGACACGGCCTCGACGGGCACGGTGGCGGCGCAGCTCGCCGGCCCGGGCGGGTTCACGAAGGCGGGGTCGGGCGAGGTCGTCGTCAGCGGCAACAACGCCG
>CAIXGY010000100.1 GCA_903919035.1 uncultured Planctomycetaceae bacterium
ATGCGACGTCCTCTCATGCGGCTCACACGTGAGCCCCACGCGCCACCGCGCCTGTGTTGGCGTGGGGGCTGCCCGTGCCCTCGAGCGGGGCTATGGACGCAAGCGCAGGCATGGATGCCAGATCGTCGCGCTGGCGTCAGGCGGCATGGATGCCCCGGCAGCCGTACATTCAGAAATTCGCGTTACAGCCCGTGTCCACGTCGCCCACCATGTGCAGGTGATCGTGGTCGATGTAGACGACTTCCTGGACGTCGTCGTCCACGAGCGTGTGAGGCACGGGCCAGCCGACCCGCTTCACTTCCTGGAAATACACCGTGCACTTGTAGTGGGCGTGATGGAGTTGCGCCGGGCCGGCGAGGGGGTAATGCCGAGGCGGATCGATGTAGTCGGCGATCTTGCACTTCGTGATCCGCACGTGATTCCGCTGCACCTCGTAGAGGAACGGCCAGTTGCCCTGGACGGGCCGGGCCTTCTCCAGGGCCCGCATCACCTCGTCGTCGCTCGGTTCGTCGAGCGCCTCGCACGGTCCGCCGGCCTGCAAGGGGCCGAGCACCGGAGCTCGCTCGTAGCGCTCGTAGTTCCAGAATTTGTCTTCTTTCGACTTTTGGAGGTAGGTCGGCACGGGAATCGGAAACGCGAGGGGGCCGAGGTTCGGGCCTTGCGACATGACCCAGAAGCAGCCGCTCTGGAGGGGCAGGATGGCCGCGAGCACCAGGGCCGCCACCAGAAACCGGACCTTCGCCTTCATGACTTCGCTCCTCGACGGGCGGCCGACCACGCGACCGTGAGGGTGGTATCGACCATGCGGCGGCGGAACTTCCGCTTTTTCCGACTGGGCAACCTGCGCCCGGGCGGCGATCGGAGGTCATCCGGCGCACGAAAAAACCCCCGGGCTCGGGCCCGAGGGTCTTCGTGAGTCGTCGACCGATCGCGGCGGTCCTCAGCGGTGGTGGCTGTGGATGTGCCGCTCGTCGAAGTCGAGCCACCACCACCCGTCGTCCCATTCGAGCGACACCCGCCGCCAGCCGAGCGGCACCTGCGGGTATGGGTAGAACGGGCCGATGTAGGGCCAGGCCGTTGGCGAGTATTGGGTCGGATACTGCAGCGCGGCGTAGTTCGGATACGCGGCGTAACTCGGCCAGGCGTAATTCGGCATGTTGGGTCCGTCGCCCCGCATCGGGATCGGCGGCATGCCCACGCCGGTGCCTCCCATGGGCATCGGACCACCCGCCACGGGACCGCCCGCGTAGCCCTCGACGGATCCTTCCGGCACTCCGGCGGCCATGTCACCGCCGTCACTGTAGCGCATCGAACCGGGCACGATCTGGCCGTCGGCGACGCCGCCCATGCCCTGCGGTGCCGGCAGCGTCATCGGGCCGCCACGCATGGCGCCGCGATGGTATGCGGCAGGCTGCAGGCCGGCGGCCTGCCGCGCGGCAGGCATGGCCGGCTTCGCGCCGAATGCCGGCAGCAGCGGTTTGAGGCCCGAGACCGGCGCGACCTGTTTCGATCGCCCCTCCGGCACGACCGCCTGCGCGAGGCGGACCGAATCCTGGCCGGCCGATCCGGCCTGCGGCGCTGAACCGACGAATGCCTGCATGGAGGCCGGCAGACTGAAGCCGGTGCCGCCCACTGGCTGCGTCGGCTCGACGGTGAGCCGATTCACGACCCGCTCCACCCCCGGGCTCGCCTCCGCGATGCCCACGGCGGCCGCGAGCTGTCGCTCATCCGCGACACGGCCCTCGAGCCACACGGTGCCCGACTTCGCCTTGACGTTCACGCGGTAGCCATGCAGCGCGCCCGACTCCCGGAGTTTCGCGGCGACGTCGGCGGCGAGGTCGGCCGCCCGGACGCCGACTGGCAGGAGCGTCACGGCGACAAGCGTCGCCAGCAGCGTGGCTTTCGTGATGGACATGCATGACTCCTGAAAGCGAGACCCGCGACCCGACGCGGCGACTCCCGAAAGCCGGGATGGGGCGGGAAGCCCGTCGCACGCTCACGGATTCATTCGGCAGCCGGTCGCGCCGCAGGGGAGTTTTTTTCCGATTCGACGGGCGCCGCCCCGCGCCCCGGTGAACGAGGCAAGATGGGCGACACGGCGAATGATCAGCGCGTCTGCGGCGCGAAATCGCAGACGGCGATCAGCGTCATGATGGCCAGCGTGACGGCGCAGCACGCCGCGGCATCGGGCCCGAGCCGCACGGCCGCGCCGCAGGTCGCACCGATGACCGCCAGACCACCGAGGCAGAGCCAATGGCCGAGCCGCTCGTGCCGCGTGCCCTCCATGAGCCGAGAAATGCCGGCCGTCGCCACGCCGAGCACCTGCACGGCGCCCAAGGCACAGAGCGACGGGCTAACGGAAAGCGCGAGCAGCGTCATGGCGACAGCAGAATCGAGGGACAGCCGAACCGTTCCAACGCGGCCAAACCCTAGCCGCGCCCGCTGCGCCCGGCAAACCCAAACCGCCCGCGAGCCGCCGGACGACACCGCCCGCGACCGCCCCAGGCCGCCCTTCCTGCCCGAGCCCGCCTATTTCGCCCCCATCAGCGCCTCGAGTTTCCGCTCCAGGTCGGTGATCGACACGTTGCGGTCGACCACGTTGCCGTCGGCATCGACCAGGAACATCGTCGGCAGCGCGAGGACGCCGAACTCCTCGGCCAGGCGGCTGTCGAGGCCGCCCGGCTCGTGAAACTGCACCCATGGAATCGGATCGGCCGCGAGGAACTTCTTCAGTCGGGCCTTGTCGCCATCGAGGGCCACGCCCACCACGGCGAGCTTCTTGGGTCCGTGACGTTTCTGCAATTCGCGGATCCGCGCGAGATCCACCTTGCAGGGCTCGCAATCGGTGGACCACCAATGGACGATGACCGGCACGCCGCGGAAGGACTCAACGTTCACCTGCTTGCCTTCCACGTCGGTCCCGGCGAGGCCCAGCGGCTTGCCGACGCTCTGCAGTCGGCGCACGGCGCCCGTCGCCTTCCGGGCCTGGGGCGTGCCAGGGAAGTCCTTGGCGATGGCTCCGTACCGCTCCACCGCCTCCTGCTCGCGCCCCTCGAACTCGTCGCGGAAGCCGAGCTGCAGGAGCGCCTCCGCCGCCTCCGCCGCCTGGGGATGTTTCTCGACGAAGGCCTTCAGGTCGTCGAACCACTGGTTCTGCAATTTTTCGCCATCCTGGCCCGGCTGCTGCATGTTCGCCGCGTAGCGGGCCTGCGCGAGGCGAAACGCGATGAAGGCGGCCAGCCGGTCGTCGCCACCGGCCGCCGCCGCGAGCTTCTCGAGCTTCGCGACCCCATCGGGCACGAGCCCTTCCTGCACGTAGGCCGCGAGCGTCTCCACGAGTTGGTTCGTCCAGAAGGGCTTGTCGCCCTCCGCGCAGGCCGCCAGCACCTGCTCCAGCAGGGCGATCTGCCCGACGGCGAGCTTGCCGCGCGTCGCGGCGTCGGCGGACGGCATCTTCTGCTCGATCTCCTGGAGCTGGGCGACGAGTGGCTTGAGCTTTTCGTCTTGCACGGCACCCGCCCCCGCGACACCGCCCCCGCCGAGCTGCGGCGCGAAGAATCCGCCGGCATCGGCGACATCGGCGCCGGCCACCTGCGGCAGATCGATCGGACGCCACGCGTCCCGGCAGCGAACGAGCGAGCCCACGAACACCTGGCCGCTCTCGGAAACGCCGCCCGCGCCGGGGTTCTCGACGAGCGCCACGACGTTGTCGTAGGCGGTCACGTCGCGGGCCACCCCGGCCGCGCCGGCGGGGATCACGCCGGGTGCCTGCGGCGCGAGCATGCTCGACCACCGCGACTTTTCTCCGACCTGTTTCTGGGCTGCGGCCACCTTGGGAAACTGCTCGGCGGCGCGGGCGGCGCGGGCGGCGAGTTCCGCCAGCCGCCCGCCCTCGAAACCCGCGGCCTCGAGATCGCCCTTCGAGGGCAGGAGCCGGGCGAAGGCCAGCGGATCGCGATCCCGCAGCGCCGCGACGATTTCTGCGGTGGCCTCTTCCGCCGAGAGCTGCCGCCATTCGTCGATCGTGCCGTTGCCGTCGGTGTCGGCGCCCCAGCGGGTGCCCGCGGAGTTGAGCCAACGGCACTGGTCGGACTTCGTGTCGTGGTTGGAGTCGATCTCGCGATAGACCTCCATGCCGTCCTTGAAGAAACTCCAGCGGTCGACGACACGGTCGCCGTTGGTGTCGGCGAACGCCCGGATGATCTCGCCGCCGGGACCGCGGACGACGAGGGCCGACACGCCGTCGACCTTCTCCTGGCCGATCGTGGCCTGCTTGGCGGCCTCGGCCGACGGCCGGTCGCAGTCCACCCGGCCCAGCCTCGGCTCGATCTTCAGGGCGTCGTCGACGCTCGGGGCGGCGACCGCGGACCGGGCCAGGGCCGCAACCGCGGCCAACGCGACAGCGGCAACCATCGGGCTCACGGCGGTCAGGCGGCGCGGAGGGGCGACACGGGGCATCGACATGGTCAGGCTCCTTCCCGGGGCATGCGACTACATCCGCATGAAGGTATCCGGAACGTCCGCAGGCGCCAGCGCCGCTTTGCCGGTTCCGAAAGACCTCGCCGCTTCGCGGCGGGAGCGGGACGACCCTTTGAATTCGTGCACCACGAGCCTTACACTCCGAGTCAGTCGGCTGCCCGCCAGGGCGGCGGAGGCATCGCGCGCGTAGCTCAGTTGGTTAGAGCGCCACCCTGATAAGGTGGAGGTCCCAAGTTCGAATCTTGGCGCGCGCACTTCGGTCGACGTGGCCGCGAGGGGCTCCCGGCGGCTATCCTGCGGGCATGAGAAGGCTGCTGCTCGCGTGTGTGTGCGTGTCGCTCGCCATCGGCTGCGCACCCTCGCCCCAGCGGCGGGCAGCGAAGCCGAAGACCGCCACGACGACGACCGAGTCACCGCGGGCCGCCCCACAGCCGCCGCAGCGGTCGGATCGCCCGCCTCGCCGCCCCGCTGCCGTCGTCAAGCAGCGACCGCCAGCCGATGCCGCGCCCCCGGCCGAGGTCGCGCCCCCCCGCGACGTCGTGACGTCGGCGGAAGCCGCAACGCCCGATCCCCCGCCACCCGCTGCGCCGCCACCCGCACCACCTCGGCCGGCACCGCCCGCGCGGGCGCCGGCGGAATCCGCGGCAACGGAGACGGTGGCCGCGGAGTGGCGGGTCGTCAGCGTCCACGACGGCGACACGGTGCTGTGCCTCGATGGCCGCGGTCGGCAGCGCAAGGTGCGGCTCGTGGGGATTGACGCACCCGAGATCGGACAGCCGTTCGGCACGAAGTCGCGGGATGGCCTGCGGGCCATGGTGCTGCGCAAGACGGTGGCCGTCCGGGATCACGGCAAGGACCACTACGGCCGCACGCTCGGGGCCCTGGAGATCGGCGGCGATGACGTGGCCGAGCGGATGGTCGCGTCGGGTCTGGCCTGGCACTTCAAACGCTACAGCGACAGCGAAACGCTGGCCGCGGCGGAACGCACGGCTCGGGCGGCGCACCGCGGCTTGTGGGCCGACGCCGACCCCATGCCGCCCTGGGAGTGGCGGGCGACGGAGCGCACCCGCAAAACGACGCAGAGAGCGGCCACATCGCGGTGAGCCGGGAACTGTTATGACGTCCCGGCAGGCTTCGGTACCATGTGGCGATCTCCCGGGGACGTAGCTCAATTGGGAGAGCACCGCCTTTGCAAGGCGGGGGTTGTGGGTTCGATCCCCATCGTCTCCATCTTTACGCCCGCGGGGCCATCCATCGCCCCCGCGGGCCGCCCCTCGAACGGCTCTATGCAACGACGCGGCGGTCCTGAATAATCGAACGTGACGGCCCCGGTCGTCGTCCCACCTCCCGCCGGCCGCCGACCTGGGCCGGTTTCCCACCGCATGGCATAGCGCCCCCCGTGTCCACACCTGTCCCCGCCGGCACCCGCCGCACCGACATCCGCAACATCGCGATCATCGCCCACGTCGATCACGGCAAGACCACGCTCGTCGACTGCCTCCTCCAGCAGAGCGGCCAGTTTCGCGCGAGCCAACTCTCCGAGCGGATGCTCGACTCCAACGACCTCGAAAAGGAGCGGGGCATCACGATCCTCGCCAAGAACATCGCGGTGGAGTGGAAGGGCACGAAGATCAACATCATGGACACCCCGGGCCACGCCGACTTCGGCGGCGAGGTGGAGCGGGTGCTGCGGATGGCCGACGGGGCTCTCGTGCTCGTCGATGCCGCCGAGGGGCCGATGCCGCAAACGCGGTTCGTCCTCTCCAAGGCCCTCGAATGCCGGCTGCGGCCGGTGGTCGTGGTCAACAAGATCGACCGTCCCGACGCCCGCCCCCACGAGGTGCTCGACGAGATCCTGGGCCTGTTCCTCGAACTCGGCGCCGACGACGACCTCGCCGATTTTCCCTTCGTCTACGCCTCGAGCCGCGGCGGCTACGCATCGCACGACCCGACCGTCCGCGAGGGCACGATGGAGCCGCTCCTCGACCTCGTGCTCCAGAAGATCCCGGGCCCGCTCGTCGACGAGACGGCGCCCCTGCGGATGCTCGTGACGACGCTCGACTGGAGCGACTACGTGGGCCGGATCGCGATCGGCCGCGTCGAGTCGGGCACGATCACCAAGGCGTCGCAGGTGGTGCGGTCCACGGCGGCCGGCGGACTCGCGCCGGCGAAACTGGTGGGCGTGCAGTTGTTCGACAAGCTCGGCCGCGTCGACGTCGAGCAGGCGACGGCGGGCGACATCGCGGCGGTGAGCGGCATCGAGGACGTCGAGATCGGTGACACGATCTGTGACGCCGCCGACCCCCGCCCGCTGCCCCGCCTCACGGTCGACGAGCCGACCCTCTCGATGGTGTTCGGCATCAACACCTCGCCACTCGTGGGCCGCTCCGGGAAGTTTCTCACCACTCGGCACCTCCGCGACCGGCTGGACAAGGAACTCGAGAAAAACGTGGCGCTCCGCGTGCAGCCGATCGAGGGCACCGAGCAGTTCGCCGTGTCGGGCCGCGGCCTGCTCCACCTCTCCGTGCTCATCGAGACGATGCGGCGCGAGGGCTTCGAGATTTCCGTGGGCAAGCCGAAGGTGATCCTGCGAAAGGAGGGCGACACGACCTACGAGCCGTTCGAGACGCTCGTGGTGGAGGTGCCGCACGACAAGCTCGGGCCGGTGATGGAGCTCACCGGCTCCCGGCGCGGCCAGCTCAAGCACATGGGTTCGCGGGGCGAGTTCGCCCACACGACGTTCTCAATCCCGGCCCGCGGCCTGATCGGCCTCCGCACCCGCGTGCTCAACGCCACGCAGGGCACGGCGATCATGCATCACCGCTTCGAGAAGTGGGCGCCCGTGGAGGGCGAGGTGGCCGGCCGCGCCAACGGCGTGCTCGTGTCGATGGTGCCGGGCAAGGCCGTGGCCTTCGGGCTCGACGGCCTCCAGGAGCGGGCGGATCTCTTCATCGAGCCCGGCGACGAGGTCTACGAGGGCATGATCTGCGGCGAGAACGCCCGCAGCGAAGACATGACCGTCAACCCGACGAAGGAAAAGAAGCTCACGAACATGCGGGCCAGCGGCAGCGACCGCAACATCCTGCTCAAGCCCCCGCGGCGGATGTCGCTCGAGGAGGCCCTCGAATACATCGAGGAGGACGAGCTCGTCGAGGTCACGCCCGCGGTGATCCGCCTGCGGAAGATCCTGCTCTCGGAGCACGAGCGGCGGAAACAGTCGCGGCAGAAGGCCGCGGCCGTCTGACCGGCCCTCGGCCCGAGCCGGCGAACGTCGCGCGGCGCGACCAGGCACACGCGTCAGCGGAGCGAGCCCCAGGCGTCGCCGTCGACCTCCCGCAGGGCGCCTGTCAGGTCGAGCAGGGCCACTCCCTGGCTCGTCCAACGTTGAACGAGCGACTCGGGGGGGCGATGACACAGGATCACCAGATCGCACGCCGACAGGGCCGCGTCGTCCTCCGCGAGCATCCGGGACAGCTGCGGTAACCGCGAGTCGATGAACGACTTGTTCCTGCCCATCAACCGCGACGCGTGCACGCCACGATCATGGAGCACGAGCCGCCTGCCGACGGCCAACAGCCGCTCGGCAAGTTCGACGAACGGGCTGTCGCGCAGGTCATCCGTCCCCGCCTTGAACGCCAGTCCGTACAGGCCCACCGCCCGAGGATTCCTGGCTGCGACCAATTCCAGCACCCGCTCAAGGTGCCGGCGATTACTCGGCAGCACGCCTTCCAGCATCGGCAGTTCGATCGACGCGCGGGTCGCCTCGGCGAGCAACGCCCGCAGGTCCTTCGGCAGGCACGAACCGCCGAATGCGAAGCCCGGCGCGAGGTAGGCGGGCGAAAGATTCAGCTTGGTGTCCGCGCAGCAGATTCTCATCACCTCGTGGCCGTCGATGGCATGCGCGCGGCAGAAGAGCCCAATCTCATTGGCAAAGGTGATCTTCACAGCGTGGAAGACGTTGTCGGCGTACTTGACCATTTCGGCCACTTCGAGCGAGCAGGTGATCCGCGGCGCCGCGTACGTCGGCGGGTAGAGCGCCAACGTCGCGCGGGCATCACCCTCGTCGTCGGCACCGACCACGATCTTGGACGGCTCGCGGAAGTCGCTCACCGACGAGCCTTCCCGGAGAAACTCCGGGTGAAACACCGCCCGGAAGTGGCGGCCCGCTGGGGCGCCGCAGCTGGCGATCAGGGTGGGCAGCACGATGCCCCGCATGCTCCCGGGAGGCATGGTGCTGCGAAACACCAGCCTGATCGGCTCCGATCGCTCGCGGACCGCGGCGCCGATCTCCTCGCAGACCCTGCGCACGAACCGGAGATCGACCGTGCCATCCGCCGCGGACGGGGTCCCCACGCAGATGATCGCGAGGTCGGCGTCGCGGAGATCCGCCCGCCCATCCGTCACCGCCCGCAGCCGTCCCGCCGCCACGCCCCTCTGCACGAGCGATCCGACGTGCTCCTCGACGAGCGGCGAGCAGCCGGCGTTGAGCATCTCGACCTTGGCGGCCGCGGGCTCCACCCCCACGACGTCGTGTCCGTCGTCGGCGAAACAGGCCGCCGTGACCACGCCCACGTATCCCATGCCGAAGACTGCTATTTTCACGGGTTGTCCCTGGTCTCGACAGCGGCGTGGGTGACTCGATTCGGCCGCATCCGGCCGGCACCGCATCGTTGTATCCGCTCCCTCCGACCGTTCGCAGTCCCACCCTGGATGTCCATGCACGCCCTTTCGCGCCGACCGCCGCCCGCTCCGCCGCTCGACCTCCTGCCCGTGGAGCCACTGCTGCCTGCGTCGTGGCGCCACGAGGCCGCTCCGGAGCGCTGCTGCTTCTTCAACCCCTCCATCGCGACCCACGACGGCGGGCTGATCCTGGCCTATCGGGTGGTGCTGCCGGATCTGCGTCGCCGGATCGCCATCTGCAGGCTGGATCACGAGTACCGCGTCATGCCGGGGAGCGCCGTGCCGCTGTCGGATCTGTTGGTCGACGGGGGACCATGGCATGCGGACCCGCGCTGCTGCTCATTCGGCGGGCGGCTGCTGCTGCATTTCAACAACGGCAATCCGAATCCCAACGACATCTTCCTCGTCGAGCTCGACCCCGCCACCCTCCATCCGCTCGGTCCGTGCCGCACGCTGGTGCTCGATCATCCCCGATCGCCCGTCGAGAAGAACTGGATGTTCTTCGCGCACGACGACGCGCTCTACGCCGTGTATTCCATCGCCCCGCATCGGGTGCACCGCGTGGAACTCGACGGCGCGGGGCCCGTCCGTTGCCGCTCCGCCCACTGCACCACCTGGGACAGCCGCGGGCTCTCCGCTCGTTACGGCGACCCGCGGGGGAGCGCGCCCCCCATCCGCTGCGGCGACCTCTACTATTCGTTTTTCCACACCCGCCACCGCAGGCCGCTCGCGACGCGCCTGGTGAACGCCGCGTTCCGCGGCCAGCCTCTCGGAGCCTTCACGTACGGCACCGGCGTCTACGCGTTCCGGGCCGAGCCTCCGTTCGCTCCCGCATGGTGCTCGCCAGGTCTCCTGTTCGAGCCACCGCTCCGCCCGCGGGCGGAGCGGCCGGCGCTGTCGCCGTGGAACGACTCCGTGCTGTATGTGTCGGGCGCCATCCTCGACGGCGACCGCTGGATCGTCTCCGCCGGCGCGCACACCGACGGCTGCGCCTTGCTCCGCTTCGGGCACGACGACGTGCTTCGGGCGATGCACACCGTCACGACGGGTTGACCGAGCCGCAGGCCCGCACGATGCTTCGCGCCGAACGGGAGCCGCCATGAACACGCTGAAGGTCTGCTTCGAGGCCGAGGCCGGGTGGATCCACAACCTCGGTGACGCGCTCGTGCCGCGGCTGCTCCGCGCGCTGGGATTCCGCTGCGTGCCGCGGTCCGCGGCCGATGCCGCCGTGATCAACCCGGGCCGGTGCCTGCTCGTCATCGGCTCGCTGCTGACCAGCGCCGACCTGCGACGCATCGCCGGGCCGATCGACGTCTGGGGGTGTGGCTGGAAGGGCGGGGAGGCCTTCGAGGGGTTCGAGGGAGACCTCACGTTCCACGCCGTCCGCGGGCCGCTGACGGCCGCGGGCCTCTGCCCCGGCGTCGACGTCGCCCTCGGGGATCCCGCGCTGCTGCTGCCGCACCTGTGCCCGCGCCCGCGACGGCCGCACGGTCGCACGCTGCTGCTGCCTCACCTCGACCGCGTGGAATCCCCGACGGCCCGGCAGTGGGCGGCCGCCGCCGGCTGCGACGAGGTGCGGTCGCCCTACGTGTATGCGGCGTTCGAGCGGGACACCCTCCGACGCGTTCCGCCGGGCATGCTGCTCCGTGATCTCCGGCGTTGGCTTCGACTACGTCGGGTGGGCGTCCATTCGCTCTGGGACACGGTGGACCGGATCGCCGGCGCCGCCTTCGTGCTCACCGGCAGCCTCCACGGAGCGATTCTCGCCCAGGCGTACGGCGTGCCATGGGCGGCGTACACGGACGGGTGTGTCGACAGTCCGTCCAAGTGGCGGGACTGGGGGGCCTATCTCGGCGTGCCGATTTCGTTCTGTCGCTCGCTCGACGAGGGCCGCGACTGGTGGCAGGCGCACGGGCAGGCGGTTCGGATTCGCGACCTCGCGCCGCTCGTGCGCTCGTTTCCCTACCTGCAGCACTCGCCGCAGGCCCTCCGACTGCTCGCCCGCCTGGAGGATCGGGCATGAGACGCGTGCTGCTGGTGGGCTGGGGGGCGGTGGGCGATACCGTCCATGCGATCCCGGCCATCGCCGCCCTCCGCACGCATCTCGGCCGGGACGGCGAGATCTGGGTCGAATCGTTCCTGACCAGTCGTGGGGGCGTCGCGCCACACGAGACGGCGGCACCCCACATCCTCGCGCCGCTCGGCCTCGTGGATCGCATCGGTCACCGCGTGGTTCCCGGCGGACGGCTCGGCATCGCCCTGATCGAGGCCCTGGTGTGGCGGGCGGTCCTCGGCCGGCGCTTCGACCATATCGTGATGCTCATGCCCTTCGCCGCGCAGCCCGCGCTGTTGACGCTCGCGGCCCGCTGGTCCCACAGGGTCTGCCTCATGGCCGATCCCGCCACCGGCGCGGCACCGGCGGACGACCGCCCCCTGTGCTGGCACCTGCTCGAAACCCTGCGCCGCCAGCGCATCGCCGAGGTGCCGGCCGCCGCTTCGGCCGCTCCCTTTCTCGTGCCGCCGGAGGCGGCGGTGCGGGAATCCGCGGCCTGGCTGGAGCGGCACCGCCGACACCCGGATCGACGGCTGGTCGCGATCGCCCCCGACGCGTCCTACCCGGCCAACCGCTGGCCGACCGAGCGGTTCGTGGCACTCGCGCAGGCACTCGAGGCCAGTGGGGAACACGAGGTGGTGCTCTGTGGCGGGACGAATGCCGTCGTGACCTGCCGGGAGATCGCCGCCCGCTGCCCGGAAGTCCTCGTGAGCGCCGGCGAGCTCTCCATCCTGGGCGCCGCCGCACTCTTCCGGCAGTGCGCGGCCTTCATCGGCCTCGACACGGGCACGACGCACCTGGCAGCCGCCTGCGGCGTGCGCTACGTGGCCATCTACGGCCAGCGGGGGACCGGCCGCTGGTACTATCCGCCGTGCCCCACCGGAGTCGTGCTCCAGCGCGACGTGCCATGCCGGCAGTGCTGGCTGACGCACTGCGACCAGCCCGGCCATCCGTGTCTCGCCGGCATCGACGTCGAGGACGTGCTCGACGCCCTCCGCGCCGTCATCTGAATCACCGGGGCGACGGACCGCGCGGCGGCGGACCGTTGCCGCCGCCGCG
The DNA here is from genome assembly GCA_903919035.1 of uncultured Planctomycetaceae bacterium. Taxonomy (GTDB): domain Bacteria; phylum Planctomycetota; class Planctomycetia; order Pirellulales; family UBA1268; genus QWPN01. The sequence continues at coordinate 12,272 of CAIXGY010000100.1, forward strand.
CGGTCCCGCAAGGCGGCCGCCGCGTCAGAACTCGTAGGCGGCGCCGGGCCGGACGAGCTCGACGTTCGGCAGCCGCAAGGCGGCGAGATCCCGGGCGATCTCGGCGGCGTAGCGGGCCTTGCGATGGACGACGATCACGCGAACGTCGCGGCCGAGCTGGCTGACCACCGCGGCGAAGGTCGCCGGACAGAGATGGCCGGTCGCCGCCGCAAGCTCCGCCATGCTCGTGGGCCAACTGCACTCGAGGAACACGGCGGCCAGCCGTGGGCAGGCAGCGAGCGTGGACCAGAGGTCGGTCATGGGGCCGGTGTCCGACGGAAACGCGACGGCGACCCGACCGTCGTCCACCAGCAGGCCGAGCGTGTCGACGGCATGGGCGACGGGCAGCGGCGTGACCACGAGCCCGGCACGCTCGACCGGCGCACCGGGCTCGAGCGAAGTGCCGACCACGAACCGGTCGGTACCCGTGGAGAGCGCGAAGAAGTCGGGCCACACGCGGCCGTTGAACACGTCGCGGTGGAGGAACTCGAGCACGTCGGCCCGACCGAGCAGTTCGACGCAGTCGGGGCCGGGATCGTAGACGTTCTCCAGGAAGATCGGCAGCGTGGCGATGTGGTCGATGTGCTCGTGCGTGACGAACACGTGCCGCACCCTCCGCTGTCGGTCGAGATCCGCGAGTAGGCCCAGGCAGCCCGCATCGACGGCCACCGCGTCGTTCACGAGAAACGTCACGAGGAACTGCGCGTCGCCGGCCGGGATGCTCGATGGAACCAGTTCGACTTTCATGCCTGACCTCACGGCGGTGCCAGCCCAGCGTACGCCCAAACGCTCACCGCCGACACAGGGCCTCGTGATCCGCGGCGAACCGGTCGTTGCCCACCGTGCCGTCGGCGTCGGCACTGAACTCGGGACGGAGCCGCTCCAGGAAGAACATCTCCATCGCCCCACGGTTCTTGATGTCGATCCGCCCCCGCGGCGTGCAGACGAACCATGGCTCCAGGAGCCGCTGCGTGTCGCCCGACACGTTGATGCGACCGGGCTCGCTCGCGGTCTCCATGCGACTTGCGGTATTCACGGTGTCGCCCCAGACGTCGTAGGTGAATCGCCGGGCGCCGATCACGCCGGCCACGAGCGGCCCGGTGTGGAGACCGATGCGGATCGCGAAGGACGGCAGGCCGCGTTCGCCACGTTCACGGGCCACGTCGGCCACGCAGCACCGCAGCTTCAGGGCGAGCACGGCGGAGTCGATCGCATGGGTCGCAGTCGGTCGGGGCACGCCCCCCGCGGCCATGTAGGCATCGCCGATCGTCTTCAGCTTCTCCATGCTGCAGCCGGCCGTCAGCGCGTCGAACCGCCGAAAGTAGTCGTCGAGGTCGTCGATGAGGTCGCGGGGCTGCATCGTCTCCGCGACCTTCGTGAACCCCACGAAGTCGCTGAACAGCACCGTCGCCGAGTCGAAGTGCCGCGGCTCGCTCCGGCCATGCTCCGCCAGCTCGTCGGCGATCTCGCCCGGGAAGACCCGGTGGAGCAGGTCTCGAGTGCGGGCCAGGCTGCCTTCGAGTTGCTTGCCGGTCTCCTGGAGGCGGTCGCGCATCTCCGCGAGGCGGTCGTTCTGCCAGATCACGTTCTCGTAGGTGGAGAGCAGGAGGTTGAGCAGTTGCCGGCAGGTGACGTCGAGGTGCATGGTCTCGCCGCCGTATTGCAGCGCGAGCCGTTGGCCAGCGAGGTCCGGCTCCGCAGCGTGGGCAAGGAGGTGGTCGATCCGGTCGAGCACCTGGGGCGGATCGTAGGGCTTCGTGACGTAGGCGTCGGCCCCGTCCTGGAGGCCCGCGAGGATGTCGCTCGTCCGGGACAGCGACGTGAGCATGAGCACGGGCGTGGCCCGCAGATCGGCGTCGGCCTTGATCGTGCGGCAGAGTTCGCGGCCGTCCATCTCCGGCATCTCGACGTCCGAGACGACGAGCGCCGGCCGATGACGGCGGACGAACTCGAGCGCCGCCGCGCCCGTCTGCCCCCAGTGCACCACGTAGCCGCGCGACTCCAGGGCTTTCTTGAGGACGAGCCCCTGTGTGCGGCTGTCCTCGGCCATCACGATCGTCCGCGGGTCATGCATGGCCCTCACCCTACCCTGGACCGGCGTGCCGCGTCACGGCGCTCGAAATCCCATGCCGAGATGGCAGTCGCAGCCCGCCGGACGAGCCACGGCTCGGCGGCGCGGGCGGAGGCTTCCGCCGCGGTCGCCGTGGCGGTAGCCTCCGACGTGATTCGCCGTCCCCGGGAGATCGCGCCCCATGATCGACCATCTGCTCGCCGGCAACGAGGCCTTCGTCGCCGAAGAATTCCAGGCGCACGAAGAGTACTACCGCGCGATCGCCACCCGGCAGACGCCCAAGGTGCTGTGGATCGGCTGCTCGGACTCGCGCGTGAGCGAGCACCAGATGACCGGCTCGAAGCCGGGCACGATGTTCGTCCATCGCAACGTCGCCAACATCGTGGCCTTCAACGACGTCAACATCTCCGCGATCCTGGAATACGGCGTCGTCCACCTGAAGATCGAGGACATCATCGTCTGCGGACACACCCGCTGCGGCGGCATCGCGGCGATCGAGGACGGCGTCCACGAGAACTACATTGCCGACTGGCTGTGCATCGCCACCGGCGCGAAGGAGGCGGCCGATCGAATCGCGAAGGAACGCGGCCTGTCGCGCGAGGAGAAGCTGGCTGTGCTCACGGAAGAGAACGTGAAGCTCCAGATCAAGCACCTCAGGAACCTCGCCCTGATCAAGAACATGCACGCCAAGGGCAGGCTGCCGCGGATCCATGGCTGGCTGTACCGCGTCGAAACCGGCACCATCGACGTGCTCGTCGACGGCCGCTGAAACCGCGACACACGACGCCCTTCGCGAACGTCCGAGCGAGACGGCACGGGCATCCCCGACGCCGGGTTGGGCGCACTGACGCGTGAGGTGCCGGTCGCAGCCGTCTCAGCCACCACTCCCGAAGAAGAATTCACGGATTCGCGTCGCCAGGTCCTGGGGATCGGCCGCGACGACCTCGACGCCGGCGAGCATCGCCGCCTGCGCCGCCTGACGGTCGCGGAGCGTCCGGCCCATGGTTTCGAGGAGGCGGGGCTGGGCATCGAAGAGCCTGCGCATGGCCCGCTTCGGCACCTCGACGAGCTGCGTCTCCACGACTGCGGTGACCGTGGCCGACCGCGGGACGCCGGTCATCAGCGACATCTCCCCGAAAAAGCCCCCCGGCCCCAACTCGGCCAGCCGCGTTGCCGCCGCCCCGCCCACGGCCGCGCTGACCTCGACCCGCCCGGACAGCACCACGAACATGCTGTCGCCCGCGTCCCCCTGCCGGACGACCGGTTCGCCCGCTGCGTACATGCGTTCGGCCGCATCCGCCGCCAGGAGCAAGAGTTCATCGACGCCGATCGACGAGAACACGTCGACGCCGCGAATCGCCTCGAGTCGCCGTTCCGCGGCGACCGTCGCCGGTTCCGCAACCTGCCGTTCCGCGATCCGCACGGCATGGGTGGCGACGGGAATCTCGATCCCGTGCCTCGCGAGCGCGTACCAGATCCGATCGCGTGCCATGCCATCGACCCGGTCGCGCTTGTCGAAGTCGGTGGTGAACAGCCGCACCCAGTGCTCGATGCCGCGTTCCGTGAACGCGTTGGTGACGACCGACGGTGCGGGCTCCGCGAGCACGCCGAAGCTCCCGCGGATCGCCCCGAGGATGATTTCCTGCACCCGCTGGGGTGGCACGTCGTAGGGTGTGATCACGAACAGCGACCGCCGCGACCACGGCTCGGGCTTCGTGAAGTTGCGGATCGATGCCTGGGCGAGTTGGCCGTTGGGAATGATCACGAAGGCCTCGTCGAGGGTGATCACCTTCGTGGCCCGCCAGTTGATCTCGACCACCCGGCCGATATGCGCCTGATTGGCGTCGTACTGGATCCAGTCGCCCACCTCGAACGGGTGCTCCGCATGGATGGCCAGACCCGCGAAGACATTGCCGAGCGTGTCCTTGAGCGCGAACCCGAGCACGGCCGTGACCACCGCGGAGCCCGTGAACAGGTTCTCGGGCTTCACGCCGGCCTCGTAGAGAATCGCGAGCAAGGCGGCCGCGCTCACGAGCCACCGGAGCACGTCGAGGAAGATCCGCGGCAGCGGCCTGCCGACGCGCTCCCATGCGGCCACCGCCACACCGAGCAGCACCGATTGCAACAGCGAGGCCAAGAGGAGGAATCGGGCCGCCAGGGTCGCCGTGGGAAAGGCCTCCGCCTCCGCGGGAAAGAGCAGGGCGATCAGGAACGGCGCGGGCGTCAGCAGGATCAACAGGAGCGGCCATGTTGCCAGCCGGCGTCGCCCGCGGGGCAGGACGGCCGTGAGCACCGCCGCCGCCACGACCGCCACCACGAACTCCCGACGGAGATCGCCATCGGCAGGGAACGGGAGCAGGCCAGCCGCCGCGAGCACTTCGGAATGACGCATGGCGCGGGTGGATCTGGGGGGAAGAGTCGTGGCGGGCGCCGGCCCGGACCCGGCGGGCCGCATTGTGCCGGTGTCGAATCGACCGGGCAAACCGGGCCCACTGCTGCAGGAAAGCCCGATTGGACGGGGCGAGACCGTTCCCCTATACTCCGCGGCTCGGTTCGTTCGATGAGTCAGCCTTGTATGCGGTCCCGTTCCGGGTCCGATCCTCTGGAGTCTGCATGGTCAAGTTGACGGTTCGGGATCGCGAAAGCATCCAGGAGGCGGTCCGCCGCTTCCGTAAGTTGGTCGAGCGCAGCGGCATCAAGAAGGAGATGCGGAAGCGCGAGTTTTTCGAGAAGCCCAGCGAGACTCGTCGCCGAGCCCGCCTTCGCGCCGAGCGTCGCACCAAGCGAAATCGGCTGCTGGGGGTCTGACTGTACGCCTGCCGAGCCCTCCTGGCCTCGGCAGGCTTCCGTGCCTTCGCGACCTCGGGTCGCTGCGGCACAACCAAACCGCCCTCCGGGCTGGTGCCTCATGGCCAAGAGCGACCGCTCAACGCCAGTCGAGGGCCACGTCGAGCCAGGGCGCGGCGTGAGTGGGCCAGCCGGTGCTGACGCGATCCACGCCGGTGGCCGCGATCGCGGCCACCGTGTCGGGGCGAATGCCTCCCGACGCTTCGAGCACGACGTGTGGCGCCTCGCCGTCGCGGAACCGCGCGCACCGCGAGAGTTCATCGATCCCCATGTTGTCGAGCAGCACGACATGGGGCCTTTCGGGCAAGACCTGCTCGAGTTGCGCGAACGAGTCCACCTCGACCTCCACCACCATCGCCTCGTGCCGCGACGGCGGGAAGGTCTTCCGCACGAACTCATGGGCGCGACGCACCGCGTCGGAGGGCGTCCGCCGCGCCGCGGCGAGGGCCGCCAGGTGGTTGTCCTTGATCAGAATCGCGTCGTAGAGGCCGAGCCGGTGGTTCCAGCCTCCGCCGGCGCGCACGGCGTACTTGTCGAGCAACCGCCAGCCCGGCACCGTCTTCCGCGTGTCGTAGATGCGACAGCCCGTGCCGGCCACGGCTTCGACGAGTCGTCGCGTGGCCGTGGCCACGCCCGAGAGTCGGCCGAGCAGGTTGAGCGTCACCCGCTCGGCGGCCAGCACGCTCCGCGTGGGCCCGGTGAGCCGGGCCACGACCGCGCCCGCCGCCACGGCGGCACCGTCTGCCACCAACGGCTCGAGCGTCAGACCAGGGTCGGCGATGCGGGTCACGATCGCCGCCGCCGGCAGTCCGGCGATCACCCCGGCACCGCGGGCCACCAGCTCGAGGCTGCTGACCGCCCCGGCATCGACGAGGGACACACTCGTCCAATCGCATTCGTGGCCCAAATCCTCGGCGAACCATGCCGGCGCCACCGCGGCCACGTGATCCGCCAGATGTCCGTCCCACTCCACCTGGCGAAACTCTGGGCAGCCACGCTGCCCGCTGCGAATGGCGGTGGAGAACGTCATGGGTCGAGAGTGCGAGGCCGGGGAAGTCTTCGTGGCGCCGGTGCGGTATCGTAGCAGTCGGAGGCAAGGCTGATGGACGCTCGTGACGACCGCCCGGCGATCCTGCCCAGCAGGTCGCAACCATTCATCGCGGCGGCCGTGGCCTGCGGGCTCGCGGCGATGGCCACCTGGTACGTCCTCGCAGGGGGCTTGGCCGGAAGCCTCGTGCACCACGATGCACCGCCGGAGGGCGCCCCGCCGGGGTTCACGGTGAACGTCAATACGGCCGGCGCCACCGAACTCGCCCAGCTGCCCGGCCTCGGCCCCGCGACCGCACGGCGAATCGTCGAGCATCGCCGCGCGCGGGGCCCCTTCACGAGCCTCGAGTCCCTGCTCGACGTGCCCGGCATCGGCCCGGCGACACTCGCTCAGATGCGGCCCCACCTGCGGCCCGTGGCCGCCGCCCGGTGAGCAGCATGCCGTCTCCCACCCCCCTCCGTCCCGGTGTCTTCGAACTCGTGGCTCCGTACGGGCCGGCCGGCGACCAGCCTGGAGCGATCGACGCCCTCGTCCGCGGCGTGGACGAGGGTCGAAGCTCCCAGGTGCTGATGGGCGTCACGGGCTCGGGAAAGACGTTCACCATGGCCAACGTTATCGCCCGCGTCGGCCGCCCGACGCTCGTGCTCTCCCACAACAAGACGCTCGCCGCCCAGCTCTACGCGGAGTTTCGCGACTTCTTTCCGCACAACGCGGTGCACTACTTCGTCAGTTACTACGACTACTACCAGCCCGAGGCCTACATCCCGCAGCGCGACATCTACATCGAAAAGGACGCGGCGATCAACAAGGAGATCGACCGCCTCCGACTGGCGGCCACGAGCGCCCTCGTCAGTCGTCGCGACGTGGTCGTGGTCGCAAGCGTGTCGTGCATCTACGGCCTGGGGTCGCCCGCCGACTACCGCGCCATGGTCGTGCGGCTGGCGAGCGGCATGACGCTCACCCGCGACCAACTGCTGGAGCGGCTCGTGTCGATCCACTACGAGCGGAGCGACATGGCCCTCGAGCGCGGGAAATTCCGCGTCCGCGGCGACTCGGTCGACATCTGGCCTCCCTACGACGAGCTCGCCTGCCGGGTGGAGTTTTGGGGTGACGTGGTCGAGTCGATCGCCGTGGTGCATCCCGTGAGCGGCGAGGTGGCGGCCAAGAAGGACGAGACCTACTTCTATCCGGCGCGGCACTTCGTGATGCCGGAGGACCGCGTGCGGGCGGCCGTGGCCACGATCAAGCAGGAACTCGAGGGACGCCTCGAGGAACTGAAGTCGCAGGGCAAGCTCCTGGAGGCCCAGCGGCTCAACGCCCGCACGCGATTCGACATCGAGATGCTCCTCGAGGCCGGATTCTGCCCCGGCATCGAGAACTACTCGCGGCCGCTTTCCGGGCGGGCCGCGGGCAGCACGCCGACGACGCTGTTCGACTATTTTCCCGAGGATTTCCTGTTCTTCGTCGACGAGTCGCACGTGACCGTGCCGCAGGTCCGCGGCATGTACGCCGGCGACAAGGCCCGCAAGACCACGCTCGTCGACCACGGCTTCCGGCTGCCGAGCGCCCTCGACAACCGGCCGCTGATGTTCGACGAGTGGGAGCGGCGGCTCCACCAGACCGTCTTCGTGTCGGCCACGCCGGGCCCGTGGGAGCTCGACCGCACCGGGGGTGAGGTGGTGGAGCAGGTGATCCGTCCCACCGGCCTGCTCGATCCGGTGATCGAGATCGTGCCGGCCAAGCAACAGGTGGTGCACCTTTCGGAGGAAATCGCGAAGACGGTGGCCGCCGGCCAGCGGGTGCTCGTGACGACGCTCACGAAGAAACTGGCCGAGGACCTGACCGCCTACTTCCAGGAGCGGAGCGTCCGCTGCCGCTGGCTGCACAGCGAACTCGACGCGTTCGAGCGCGTGGAGTTGCTCCGCGACCTCCGCGCCGGCACGTTCGACGTGCTCGTGGGCGTGAATCTGCTGCGCGAGGGGCTCGATCTGCCGGAGGTTTCGCTCGTGGCGATCCTCGACGCCGACAAGGAGGGCTTCCTGCGGAGCGAGACGTCGCTCATGCAGACGATCGGCCGCTCGGCCCGCAACGTGGACGCCCGCGTGATTCTCTACGCCGATTCGGTCACCGAATCGATGCAGCAGGCGGTGGACGAGACCCGCCGCCGTCGGGCCCTTCAGGAGGCCTACAACCGCGAGCATGGCATCACGCCCGAGACGATCCGCAAGGAGATCCGGGCCGGCATCGAGGCGGAGGCGACCTCGCGGGCCGTCGCCTTCGAGGCGGTGGGCCAGGGAGACGACGACCGGCGGCGAAAGACCGAACTCCTCGAGCAGCTCGAGGCCGACATGATGCAGGCGGCTGCTGAACTCGACTTCGAGCGGGCCGCCCGGATTCGAGACGAGATCGCGGCTCTGCGGGACGGCAGCCCGAAGCGGGCCGGTGGCGGCCGTGGGCGGCGGGGGGGCGGCGGGTCGTCCGGTGGCCGCATTCCGCGACCGAAGAGCCTGTAGCCGCGTTGGCCGGGTTGTATCCGGCACAGCCGGAGGCTGTGCAACCTTGTGACCTGTGGTGGGGCGCCTGGTCCGGCCAACCGCACGGCCATCCGGCTCCGCCACCGGGTGCAGACTGCCAGACTGGACCTCCGCGGTCCGCCGCGGCGCAGGCCGAGGGGGGTTCAGTCGCGGGCCTGATCCCTACGATTGTGGAAATGGGACGCGCCACATCCAACACCCCGTCGCGAGCGAATCAACCGGTCCCCGACCCCGATCCGGACGTGCTCGCGGCCCTCCGTGATCCCGCCGCACTCTGGGAAGCCATCTGGCGGACGACGGGGGAATATGTCGTCGTGGTCGACCGCGAGGGCATCATCCGCGCCTGCAACCGGGTCGACGACGACTTCACGATCGACCAGATCGTCGGCCACAGCCTCGTGCAATTCACGGTGCCGGAATCGTCGGCGGCGCTCGGCGAGATGCTGCGGCAGGTCTTCGCGACGGGCGAATTGCGGACGCTCGAGACCACCGTGCGGCGACTCGACGGCGGGCTCAGTTACTTCGCGCTACGGCTCGCACCGATCAGCCGTGACGGCCGCGTCGTGGCGGCCCTGATCTGCTGCGAGAATATCCGCCCCCTCAAGCACACCGAGCAGGCACTCACCCGCGAGCGGAACGTGCTCCGGCGATTGCTCGAGATCCAGGAGCGGGAACGCCGGCTCGTGTCCTACGAGATCCACGACGGCCTGGCCCAGTATCTCGCCGGCGCGCTGATGCACCTTCAGGCCCATGAGCACGCACTCCCCGCCGACGCCCGGGCGGGCGAGTTCCAGCAGGGGCTCCGGTTGCTGCAGGCCGCGACCGAGGAGTCACGGCGTCTCATCGGCGGTCTGCGGCCCCCGGCGCTCGACGAACTCGGCATCGTCGCCGCGATCGAGTCACTGGTCGCCGAGGCCAGCGCCGACGTGCCCCGCATCTCCTTCACGCACGAACTTTCGGGTGATCGCCTGCCACCGCAGATCGAGACGATCGTCTTCCGCATCGTGCAGGAGGCCCTGAGCAATGTCCGCAAACATGCGGCGGCACGCACCGTCGAGGTGGCGGTGTCGCGAACCGGCGGGCGGCTTCACGTGCGGGTATCAGACGACGGCCGCGGCTTCGATCCGGCGGCAGTGCCCGAGGATCGTTTCGGCCTCGAGGGCATTCGCCAGCGCTGCCATCTGACGGGAGGCGAACCGCGGATCACGAGCAAACCCGGGGCGGGCACCACGATCGAGGTCGCGCTGCCCATTCCGGGCGCGGGATGACGGCCAGAACCCGGCGAGCGACCCCGATTGCCCGCCGCCGCAGTGGCGTGTACCCTCCGGTTTCCAGAGACGCTCCACTGCTTGCCTGGTGGGCCGCGCGATGGGGAATGGTGTAACGGTAGCACGACTGGCTCTGAACCAGTTAGTCTAGGTTCGAATCCTAGTTCCCCAGCTTCATTTTCATCCATCAAAACAGATGGATTCTGTGCGGCGGCCATTCGGCCGCCGCGGCGCTGAAAACGCGTTGCGCTACCTCGGTGCTACCGCAGGAGCGGTTTCGCGGCGGTGCTACCGGGGCGCTGCCGAGTGCCAGCGAGCACGCGGCTGGGGGACTCAGGAAGGCCGGTGGCCCAATCCTGTCGGTCGGCGGAACAGGGGTGGCTCGGCGGACCGGGCATGGGGGCGTACGTGGGTGGGGGCGGTAGGGAGGCGGCGGCCCGGAAACCCGGGGCTTTTTTTCAGGGCATAGGGCAAAGCCGCTAGTTTCGACTTTCCGGCCTACGAGGTGGCCGGCTAGATTTGCCCAGTTTGTTGACACCGTCCCCACGACACATAGAGTTCATTTGGAAGGTTTCCGATAAAAGATACGGGCGAAGGCGGACGGATTTTCGGCAGGCAGCACGGCGCAAAGCCGGCCAAACGGTGACGATCATGGCTACAGAAGTCTTTCAAGTCCGAACTGCGAAAAGTCGCGTTCATGAGTACGAGCAGTACGGGCACGAGCACGAGTGTGACGATTTGCTTGTTCGGTGTGCCGAAGCGAACGAGTGCCGTGATCTCGAGGATTTCCTGAAGCTGGGCATCGATGCCTACGACTGGATCGAGCGCGCCGATCTTTGGCTGCGAGGCGCGGTTGCCAGCGGGGCCTTGCCCAGCGACGAAGAGGATTCGGTGATCGCCGCGATTGATACGCTGTGCCGCGGCTGGTTGCGGCCTTGTAAGTTCGCGCGGGCGTGGATTGCCCGTATCCAGGGCAAGGGCTTTAAGATCGACAACGTCGACAGATTCCACGAGTGCTGCAGGCAGATGGAGTCGATCGTGGATTCGCTGGCCGAGGACGCGCACGTGATGTCTGATGCGTTGATCGACATGGAGACGGTGGCGCTGAAAGAACATCGCAATGGCGAGACTGCCGAGTTCTTTCCGGAACAGTAACCGTACCACCCGGCCGTTTCGCGTCCTCTACGCGGCCCTCCCGGCGCATGTGAAGAGCGGCGTCAGGGAAACGTGTGTCGTCTTCGACAACGATCCACATCGCAAGTCGCTTCGTCGCCACGAACTGAAGCCGAATAGGCGGGGCAATCATCGCGATGGCTCTATCTCGATATCCGTGACGCTGGGATATCGGGCGATTTACGTGCCCGACGATGGAATCAACGTCTGGTATTGGATCGGTACTCACGCTGACTACGACACGTTTGTGGGCAGGAAGTAGTCCGCTACGCCTTGAGCAAGGTGCAGATCGAGCGCTCGCCTGCCGCGGCGGCACGATGCCGCCGCTGAAACCGGCAGGAAGCCGCCCCGCAGCCGGGCACCGGCTGCTCCGCTGAAAACGCTCGAGGTCGCTGCCAGGAGGCTGCGGCCCTGCTGATCGCCCCGGGAGCGGACGCGGCACGCGGCGATCGGGGCTGAGGATGAGCCCCTGGGAGCCGCCGCCGCGGGAGCGGAGCCCCGCCAACCCGGGCGGCGACACGAAGCCGCCGCCGCGGGCCACCATTTCGCCCAGGGCGGCCTCGGGGGCGGCGGGGGCTCGGCGGCAGGAGGCCGCCGCTAAAGCCGGCAGGATGCCTTCTGGCGGCCGCTTGCGGCCGCTTCCTCTAGCCGCACGATGCGGCCCTTCAGCGGCGGGGAGGCCCTCGATTCCGCACTCAGGGGAGGGGGAAGCCGGGGGCGCGGCGAATGCCGCACCGCGGGGGGCGGCGAGGGGGAGGGGGGCGAGTCGATGCCGGATGCGGAGACGAGCCCCCTTCCCCCCTGATGAGCCCCCCGCAGAGATCAGCATCGAGGGCTAGCCGCTGCTCAGAACAGGGGGAGGGCAGGATGCCCGACCTCCGCTTTATTGTCTTCGCGGCACGACGGAAGCCGCCGCCAACGAGCTGGAGTCGTGCCGCCCGGGCCGGAGGCCGCCGCTCTAGCGAAGTTGGGAAACGGTGGCGTATTCAATCGCTCGCCGATGCGGTGCTCGGGTCGTGCTCAATCAGAGCGATGTCGTCGGCATCAAGCCGATAAAGGTGGTAGACGCATCGATCAATTTGAGCCTCGACCGACGCGATCTGTCTGGCCACAGCGTCGCGTTCGAGGGCAGTCTTCTTCTCTGCCTTCTGGGGATAGAGTTCCGTCAACAGGTCAACAGCGTCGACTATTTTGTCTCGCATTGCGGCGTCTTCGGGCGCGGCGAAGTCCGTGCGAATCGGCACGTTGCCAAGAAACTGGCGATTCGCTGAATACCAACCGCCGCGAAACGGAGCGCTCACGTTTGGGAAAAACCATCCCATGAGCCGTGAGTTCAGGAGGCCTGCGATGTAGCGAAGGTCGAGGTCGATGCCGGCGCGACACACGATTTCGTTCACATCGACATTGTCCATCACGACCCGCCCAGTCAGGTCGCATGCGCATCGCAGTCGCTCGACCAATCGCGGCACGCAAAGCTTGGGCTGGTGTTGCCGCCCAATGTTTTGATTTCGACCGAAACGGAACCAGGCGTCATCTGCGAACTTGCGTTTTTCACGGTCTTCCAGCGTACGGCGATGCTGGCGGAGGTAGGCGTAGGCGAGCGGATACTGATCGCGCAGGGCTTTCTCCGGCAGCAACGAACCGGCCGCGTCGTACGGAAACAGAATGACGCTTTCGTTGTCGTGGAGTACGTAGCGCTTTACGTGGCCGCCGCTAACCAGCGGATGAGCGATCTCCGACTCGACTTCAAACGGCTCTGTGCTCTCAGCGTCCTTGACTGTCTTTGTTCGATCAGATGTTGAGCAGAGCTCGAGGTGGTAGATCTTGTCCGCGCTCGTCTGAACGCCGACGAAGATCTCGGCAATAGCCTCAAGCGTTGGGCCGGCGGCCTCGACTTTCGCACACACGTCTCCCTTCCGTCCGGAGCGAATCGACCAGGGCTCCGCGGTGATTGCAGAAGCCGGAACCTCCGAAGTGACGAACCCGCCGACTCGGTTACGCCAATCGGTGAGCGAGGAAACCTCGGTATATCGGATCGATGCACGCGCGGCTGCGTCGCAAAACATGAGGCATGTATAGGTCGTTGCGCCCCGAAACACTTGCTGGTGGCCAAAGTGGACGAGGTGCTCCAGGTGGCGACCATCGGCGATCAGTCGTCGCAGTCCTTCGCCGTACTCGGCATTGAAGAACTTGTGCGGCATGATGAACCCGAGGCGGCCGGATTCGCGAAGGAGCGAAATCGCCTTCTCCGCAAACACGACATAGATGTCATAGTTCCCGGCTTCGGCGGACTTGTACCGAGCCAAGTAGTCGGCCACCTCAGGTTGCGTAGCCCGCAGCGTTTGAATCCGGATGTATGGCGGATTGCCCACGACGGCATCGAAGCCGCCTGTTTTCATCACGTCCGGAAACTCGCCTCGCCAGTCGAAGACATTGGTGCGTAGCCGCAAGTCATCTGATACGACCGGAAGATGCGATTGGTCGTAGAAGTCAGCGCCGACTAATGAGTTGCCACACTTGATGTTGCGAGACAGATCCGGCAGCGCCCGTTCATGGAAGAGGCGTAGGTTGGCGCCGATCGTTTCATCGTTCTCGCCCTCGAGCACCTTCAGAAGCAGGGAGAGTTTGGTGACCTCGCACGCCTGCGGGTCGATGTCTACGCCGTAGATGTGACTTGTGAGAATCCGCTTTCGTTCATGGGAGGTCAGTCGCCAATCATCCTTGGCCTTCTGAAATAGCCGCGGCTGCTTGCCGTCGGCGTACTTGGCAGGTCCCGCCTGCAAGTACTGAGCCAGATACCAGTCGAGAAGAAACTGATAGGCACCCAGCAGGAAACTCCCGGAGCCGCACGCGGGATCCAACACGGTGAACTGTTGCCGATCTGCGATAGCGGATGGCTTGGCACTCGACGAGGGCGCACCGATGTGTTCAGGCGCTTTCCCGGTCAACTGAGCGCCGATGGTTTGCTCCAAGATGTAGTCGACGATGTAGGCGGGCGTGTAGAAGACACCCCCCGCTTTCTTTACCTCCGGTTTCTCCTCGATCTTGGCCAGGCCCGCGGGGGTAAGGCGAATCACCTTGCCCAGAAACTGCTCATAAACCTGGCCGAGGATTTCCGGCGCAAAGACCGAAAACTCGTAGGGGCTCTCGGGGTAGTAGAGGCCCTTCAGGATCTGTTTGACGGGCTTGTCGTCGATCTGCAGGTCGGGCGCAATCTCGTCGGGTGTGCCAGTGCGGCCGCGCTCCTCCTCGAAGTGAAAGAGGCCGGAGTTGTATCGCTGGTCGGCGAGACGGAAGCGTTCAAACAGGCGCTTGTAGGTGCCCTCACCGTTCGTGAGCGCGAGCAGCGTGCCATACGGCTCGATGCCGCGGTCTTCGGCGATGCGGAGAAACATGATCCGGTCGATCGTGGCCTGCACGACATGGTTGAGCTGGTGCACGTTCAGCTGCGGGTTGCGCTTGGCAATAGCCTTCGCGAGCAGCTCCCGCCAATTCTCGATCTCGTCGAGCAAGGCGTCGTCAACCTCTGCCGTCCCTCGCTTGCGCTTGGAGGTGTCGACGTACCGGTCAAAAGACCCCTTGAGGATCGCGTCTTTGGAAAAGATCCCCGCAATCTCGGCCCATCGCTTTGGGTCGAGGTACTGGTCGATCGTGAAGTACAAGGTTCGAGCCGTGCTCGTCGAGTCGGTCGGCGCTGGCTTCAGTCGGCAGTCGTAGACGGCCAACTCCTCGAAGTCTGTAAGTAGCGAAAGCGGGAGCTTGGCACTCCAGGCGTAGCGGCGCAGTTGGTAGGCCGGGTCGATGTCGGTACGAATGTTGACGCTTGGCTTCTTCGCCTCGACGAAGAACTTGCGTGCGCCGCCGATGCGGAAGCAGTAGTCGGGCGCTTTTGTGCCGCCGTCACGACCGGGAACCTTGATCGAGTCCTCGTGAATGACCTCTTTGTAGGCCTCCGCGTAGCCGCTGCGGTTGTCCACGTCCCAGCCCAGCGCCGCGAAGAACGGATCGAGGAACTCGCGGCGCACGCGGGTTTCCAGATACTCCGCGGACCGATAGCTCTCCGCGTGCTTCTTGAATCGGTCTACGAGCTGGACCACGTCGTGCGGCGGGTCGACGGGCTCGACGGCGTCGGCGGCAGTATTTTCGGTGCTCATATGGGGAATCCTTGCAAACCGCAGAATCTATGCTCCCCCATGCGAGCGGGACTAGCCGGGCGGCACGGGGCAAAATCTCGCCAGCATGGCGGCGGACAGGGACAACCCTGGTCCACGGCGAAAAAAACCAGCCCTGCGGCCAAGGTGGCGGAATTCGCGGAGTAAGGCAATCCGCTCGGATTCCTGGCGTAAATCGGCGGTGGGAGAAATCCGGCCGAACCCGGAGCAAAAGCTTTTTGCTGTTTGCTCCGGATTGTGCCGCCGCAGGAGCCGAACCGGTAACAGGCTGGCGTTTCAGGCGTCAGGCCATTTCTACGCTTCCGCTGCCGGACGGCGGATCACGAAAAACTATTCGGCACGGTGGCAGAACGTCACCGCCATCGTCGGCGCGATCGGTAGGTCGCCATGCCTTTGGCGGGCGGCCGCGTCCGCTGGGAGCGGTCTCGGCGTATTCGAGATAGCCCTTGTCCTCGAGCTCGGCCAGGAACCCGCTTACGGTGGACCGCCCCGCCTGGAGCCGATGTCGTACGGCGCTCGCCGTGAATGGGACGGGTAGCGGATCGGTCGGAGCGTCAACTTCAGCGAGCACGCGGTCCAGGAAACGGCGAGCGGGGTCGGACAGGTTTTCGCCCAGGGTCCGGCCGAGCGGGCCAGACAACAGCCGGGCCGTGATTTCGTAGTCAGCGGGCCCGGCAATCAGCGATCCGTTCTCATTCGTGGCGCGCTGGCGCTGGTGAAGCAAGGTAGACGCCTGGATCATCGACAGGATCATCGGGAAAGCCCGGCGGCACTCGCAGCGATCAGCGTACAGCTCCAACTCGGCGGCTAGCGCCTCGGCATAGGGAATCACAACGTCGCGGCGTTCGAGCAAGCGTTGCAGGGCGTGGTGGCGCGCGAGCACGTCGACGGCCGGGGGTGCGACCTTGCCGCTGACGTACAGGGCAAGACGGCGCAGGATCGTCTTTGTCTGGCCACGGCGCTCGTCCGTCGAGAGCAGGATGCAGCGATTGGCGTCCTCCTCGAAGATGCGGGCCGCGGTCGTGGACTCGACGAACGCGATCGGGCCGGGCTGCTCGATCATCACTGTCTTGATCTCGCCTCCCAGCTTCACCGGCATCATTTTGGAGAGGCGCCCGGCGGCAAGCATTTCCCGCAAGGCGCGGGTCGCCTCGGCCTTGTCGTCGTTGTCGATGCGCGATCGCTCACCGGCCACGACCCAGCGGTGGGAAAGGCTGCCGGCCTGCGCGTGGAAGAGTGCCTGGGGCGTCATCTGCGTCGCGTGGATGACGGTCTCCTTCGGAAACATCGCGGCAACCCGCTCGATCGTGTACGACTTGCCGCTCGAAGACTGTCCCTGCACGATCCCGGCCAAGGGCCGGCGCAGGAGTCGGCTGGTGCCAATCATGTAGAGCGTCAGCCGCAGGTCTTCCTCCCCGGCAACGCCGGCCGCCTCGATGTCAGCGGAGATGCGGTCGATCAGCGCCGGATCGGCCAGGAGTTGCTCGGCATCATCCAGCACCGCGGGATCCGTGGCCTCGATCTCCCGGCTGGTGAGCGCGACCAAGTCGTCGTCTGGCGGCGACTGAGAGGGCGCATCCGGGGCGCTGGACCTTTGCAGGGAAATCAACAGCAGCTCCTCTTCGATCCCGGCGCAGTCAGCGCCGGCGGCCGCCGCGATCTTCTCCGCAAAC
>CAIXGY010000101.1 GCA_903919035.1 uncultured Planctomycetaceae bacterium
CGGACCACACGTGATCCTCGCCCATCATCATCGCGCCCAGCCGGCATCGAGGATGCCCGTGCCGTCTCGTCCGGACGCTCGCGAATGGCTTCCTGCCCTTCGCTCGCTCGATGCTGCCCTCGCTTCGCAATCCTTGCTGCGCTCGGCCAGCAACGCCGGCTCGACGGCACGGGCATCCCCGACGCCTCGCCCGAGCCGGTTGGCGAAGAGGCCGGCTGCAATCGAGACGCCTCCCCATGCGCGAGGATCGTGCGAGATCCGTAGAAAGAGGTGGATTTTCCGCGGCAAACCCGCTTTGAACCCCTCGGGCCGGCCCGCTACCATCCCGCCCCCCGCCGTCCTGGCTTCGAGGCCCGGCCGCGCGGCCCTCGAGGTGTGTCGCCGTGACCAGACCTGCCCGATCAGTCCGCGCGCTGTGCGTGGCGGTGACGATCGCGGCGTGGGCGGCGACGGCGAACGCGGCCGAATCGCCGGTGCCGCCTGCCGCATCGCGGCCCGTCACGGTGCGGGTGACCTGGGGCGGCGGTCAGTCGCGGGCCTGGTCGGGAACGATCACGCTCGTCGATGGATCCGGTGCCACGCGGCCGGTGACCGCGTGGCGTACCCTCGCCACCGAGACCGACGCGGCCGCCTTCGTTCACGACGAGGCGGGCGCGATCGTCGTGCACCACCCTCGGCCGGTCTCGTCCGATGGCGTCGAGATCGAGGTGCCCGACGTGCGCGGCTGGAGGATCGTGGCTGCGATCGGTCCCGCGGGCGCCGCCACCGCGGCCCGGATGGACGTGGCCGTCGCCGATCTCGTCTCCCAGGCGGCCGTGCAGCCGCTCGACGGCGACGGCAACCGGCTCGAGGTGCGGCCCGCCCCGGGCGACGGCCTGCGGGTCACCGTGAGCGCCGGCGCGACGCCGTGTCTGCCGGGCCAGCGCGTGGGCATCACGGTCGATCCGCTCGTTCCGGCGCGGGCGGACGTCGCGGCCACGTTGGAGCTGCGCCTGCGGCTCGTCTCAGCAGGCGACGGCGCCGAAATCCTCGCGCAAGCCGGCCCGCTCGTGTCTCAGCCCGACGTGGCCCCGGACGACACGGTGCCCGCCGGTGGCCGCCGGCCGACCCGCTTCGATCCGGTGCGCTTCGATTTCGCCCTGCCGGCGGAGGAGGGGGGCTGGATCGCCCGCCTCGAGGTCGTTGAAAGTTCCGCGCTCGGCTGGACTCGGCCGGTCGCCACGCGGGAGCTGCGGTTCGTCACCCTCGCTGCGGAACGTCCGGCTCCTGACGCGGCCGAATGGCGGACCGTCTACGAGTTGGATCCGGGGAGCCCGCGCCTCCATGAACGCCTGCGCCGGCTGCCCGGTGTCGGCCTGCCGCACGTCTCGCTTCCGCAGGTGCCACTGCCGAGCATCACGCGACCGTCGCTGCCGCGGCTGCCGCAGGTCTCGTTGCCGGCGGTGCCGATGCCGCCCGTGAGCCTCCCGCAGGTCCCGCCGCTGGCGTCCATGGTGCCGCGCTTGAGCGGATTGCTGGCCGCCGGCCACTCGCGGGTGGAGCCCCACGCGCTCGGCCCGATGCTGCGGCTGCCCCCGGCCGAGTCGCCTGCCGCGCCGGCCTGGGAGGGGATCGTGATCGCGGGCGCGACGCCGCACCTGCCGCACGTGGTGGAGGTCGAGTTCCCGTCGGATCAACACGCGCGGGTCGCGGTGGCGGTTCTGGAGCTCGATGCCGACGGCAGCCTCGTGGAGACGCGGTATGTCGGTGGCTTCGCAACGCGTCGCGATGTCGATGAGGCGCCGGAACTCCGGGTCCACCGCTTCGTCTTCTGGCCGGCGACGCGGCACCCGGTCGTGCTGCTCGCGAACCAGTCGGGCGACCGGCCCGCGTTCGTCGGTCACGTGCGCATTCTCGCCGGCCCGTCCCGCCTGCCCGCCGCGGCGGCCGCCGCTGGCCGGCCCGTGCATGCCTTTCTCGGCGACCCGGCGTGCGCCGACTTCGGCTCGACGAACGACGCGGCGGCGCGGGTCGCCGCGGTGGCCCGCTCCGCGGAGGCGATCGCCGCGCAGGGCGCCGCCGGGGCGATGCTCGTGTCGTACGCCGAGGGGGCCGCGGTCTGGCCGTCGCGATGCACCCGCGAGGCGCCCCGCTGGGGCAGCGGCGCCGACGACGCGGGAGTCGACGCCGCCACGCCCGACATGCTTGCGGCGGCCTGCCGAGCCTACGCTCGCGAGGGGCTCCGGCTCGTGCCCGCGATCTCGTGTTCGGCGCCGTTGGCCGCCCTCGAGGCGGAGTTGGCCGGCGCGACGGCCGAGAGTGCGGGTATCGCGTGCGTGGGCCGCGACGGGAGGTCGCTCCGGACGGCGGACGGTGGCGGCACCCACTACAACATCCTCGACGTGCGCGTGCAGCGGGCCGTCGAGGCACTCGTGCGCGAGTTGGCCGGCAGGCTGCGCGGCGCGGTGGCGGTCGATGGCGTGGCGCTCGTGCTGCCGCACCATGGCTGGCTCCATCTGCCCGGGGTGGCCGCAGGCCTCGACGACGCGACCTTCGCGAGGTTTCGCGAGGCGACCGGGGTCGAGGAGGCGGTGGGGGCCGCGAACCGATTCGCGGCGCGGGCCGCCCTGGTCGAGGGTCCGCTCCGCGACCGCTGGCTCGAGTGGCGGGCCGCCGAGGTCGCCCGCTTCCATGCCCGGCTGGCCGATGCGCTCGCCGAGCACGATGACCGCTGGAACCTCTACGTCGTGCCCACCACGCTCACCGCGGAGGGCTGGATCGCGGAGCGGCTCCGTCCAACACTCGCAGGATCCGCCGTCGACGACACGGTGCTCCGCGAGGCGGGCCTGGATCCGCTGCGGAGCACGGCGCACCGCCGGGTGGTGTTCGTGGCGCCGCATGTGTTCGGCGGCGCCGGCATGGGCGACCGCGGCACGCTGGCCGCGGGCAACAAGCTGGCGACCCGAGCGGCCGTTCCGGCGGCCAGGCGGGGCGCGCTCGTGATCGGTCGCGGGCGGCCGCTCGACGTGCGGTCGATGGTGCCGCACGGACCATTCGGGTCGGCCCGGGCTCCGGCCCCGTTCGACGTGGTCGCGATGGACTCGGGCGCCGACGCGGGCCGGCCGCTCGCCGAGGCATTCGCGGCCGCCGACGTCGAGGCAGTCTTCGACGCGCGGCTCGCCATCGGCCTGCCGCCCGCCCGATCCGCCGACCGGGCCGCGCTCGAATCGCTGCCGACCGGCTCGCTTGCGGCGGTCGCCGGATTGCCGACGCCCGTCGTGGTGCGAACCTCCCGCGGCGAGGCGACATGGGTGCACGTGGTCAATCCGGCGGCCGCCGCCGTCCGGGCCACGTTGGCCATCGCCGGTCGCCCCGTCGACGCGCTCGACGTGGTCACCGGGGCGGCGTTCGACATCCGTCCGGGGGCGGTGGACGTGGACGTGCCGGCGTGGGGCATGCGGGCGGTCAGGCTGGGCGGCGACGTGAGCGTCACCGGAGCACGGCTGGATTATGCGCCGCGGGTGGCTGCCGCCGTCGCCGCGCGGGTATCGGATCTGGCCCGGCGACGGGTGGCCCTCGAACGCCCGATCCCGCGCGACGTGCTCGACAATCCGGGGTTCGATCTGGGCGGCTCCGCGACGGACGGCGGCAGGCCGACCGCCGCCACGTCGGGCTGGGAACTCGTCGAGCCCCGTCGCGGCACGCTCACGCTGGTCGCCGGCGCGGACGAGTCGGGCCGGGCCGCGTCGTTCGCCAGCACGAACGGGCTGGCGACGCTCCGCAGCAATCCGTTCCCGCCGCCCACCTCGGGACGTGTCAGCGTGGCGGCGAGGCTGCGGATTCGCGACGGCGATCCCCAGCCCCCGCTGCGGATCGCGCTCGAGGGAGTGCGCGACGACCGCGAATACTATCGCTTCGCCGCCGTCGGTGGATTGACCGGCGGACGGCCGCTCGCCACCGACTGGCAGCAGTTCGTGCTCCAGGTGGACGACCTGCCCGACTCGGGGCTCGAGTCGTTGCGGGTGCGATTCGACCTCCTGGGCCCAGGTACGGTGGAGATCGACGACGTGCGGGTGTTCGATCTGGCGTTCGCGGAGCCGGAACGGGTGCGGCTCACGCGGCAGATCGGTGCGCTCGAGGCCGCGGTCGAGGCAGGTGACGTGGGAGCGTGCCTCGCGGCGCTCGACGG
The DNA here is from genome assembly GCA_903919035.1 of uncultured Planctomycetaceae bacterium. Taxonomy (GTDB): domain Bacteria; phylum Planctomycetota; class Planctomycetia; order Pirellulales; family UBA1268; genus QWPN01. The sequence continues at coordinate 4,169 of CAIXGY010000101.1, forward strand.
CCATTGGCCGAGATTTCTGGAAGCCCACGTCCCGGTGCCGGCGGTTTCCGAGCCTGCATCACAGGCCGTCGCGGCTCCCGCGCCAGAGAAGCCCGTCGAGCGGACGGGTGTGCTCGACCGCATGTGGCGGTGGTGGCAGTAGCGGGGGGCCGCGTCTCGCTTCAGCCCGGGGGCCAACCGAGGCGGCGGCCGCCGAGCAGATGAACGTGGAGGTGATCCACCGACTGGCCGCCGTCGCGGCCGCAGTTGACGACGAGCCTGAACCCGTCGGCCAGTCCGAGCGTGCGGGCCAGCGTCGAGGCGACGGTCACGAGGTGGCCGAGCAGCGGGCTGTCGTCGGACGTCACGTCCGCGAGCGAGACGATCGGCCGCTTGGGGATGACGAGCACATGCACGGGAGCCTGTGGCGCGACGTCGTGAAACGCCAGGCACAGTTCATCCTCGTGCACGACCCGCGCCGGAATCTCCCGGCGAATGATTCGCCCGAAGATCGTGTCAGCCATCCGTGGTCGCCTGACCGGCGGCCTCTCCTCCGGCAATCGCCCCACGCCGGCGTCGACGCGGAGCCTTGGGAGCCGCCCACTCCTTCGTCAGCGCCTCGAAGACCTCCGGAGTCTCGTATCGAACGACGTTCTTCCCCTCGGGGATCGGCCCCACGAGCGCCCGGAAAACCGGAGCCCCGCGGAGGTCGAGGTCGGTGCTGCAATCGTCGGCACCGATCTGGAGGTGGGTCTTGAGGATGCCGGCAGGCGAGTCGAAATCGTGAAAGACGAGTTCGCCGTCCGCCGTCCGGGTGACCAGTCGCCAGGTGTCTTTGGCCATCGTGCGTGCGCTCCCCGCGATCCGTCGCCGCCGGCCGGGCTGCGGGATTCGCGTCGGAGAGCATTTCGGCACACCTGCCGCCTCCGGGCCAGTGGACGTGGCGCCGCCCTGCGCCGCCCGCACGCCGCGTCGGTTCGGCACGTCGTGCGCGACCGGTACCGGCGGCGCAGCCGCACCGCCGCCCGAGCCTTGAGGCTCCGTGGTTCGCGGCCTAGACTGCCTCCGGAGGGTAAGCGAATGGCTAGCGGTCTGACTCGAAATCAGATGCCGGGAAACCGGTTGCGGGTTCGAATCCCGTGCCCTCCGTTGTGTCTCACCGCCGGCGTCACGGCGGCCGCCGTGATCGGCAATCGAGCGCCCGCCGTGCGGGCGGACACGGTGAACCGGAGGCCATGGCGATGAAGCAAGTCGGGCTCGCGATTCGCGTCGTGCTGTTTCTCGTCGGCCTCGCGACGGTGGCCTATCTCGGGCTCGAGCTCAAGAAGAAGTGGGAACGCGAAGCCCGCCAGGCCGCCGCACCACCGCCGGCGGTCGAACCGGCGAACTGACGCGGCAGCGCCGGTCAGCCGCCCAGCCGGTCGATGACGAGTGGGTCGTGGGCTCGCACGTCGCCGATCCGCAGCGCCGCACGGCCGGCGAGCAGGTCGTCCACGAGGTCGCCGACGACCTCCTTTCGCCAGCCCGTGGCCAAAAGCGGCGGCCGATCGTCGTCGCCGTGGCCCAGCCGATGCGCGAGCAGGTCACGCATGTCCGATGCCGTGCCCACCAGCGCCGGTGCCAGGTGTTGCCGCCGGCACTCGCCGGCGATCGCCGTGGCGCAGAACTGTCCCAGAACCGCCAACTGGGCCGGCGGGGCCCGGTGGCGCTCGCCGCCGGGAAGCTCGGCGTCGGGGAGCGACAGGCCACGCTCGATCGCCGTGACGATGCCCTTGAGGATGTGACGCAGGTCGGATCGCTGCATGCCCCGGATCAGCGAGATCTGCCGCTCGTCGGCATCCTTCCGCTTGGCGAGTTCCACGAGCAGGTCGTCGCGGAGCACCCGTCGCGGCGGCATGTCGCGCTCCTCCGCCACCGCATCGCGCCAGTGCCAGAGTTCGCGGGCCACCGCCAGTTCCCGCCGCGAGAGGTTGCCGAGGCCCGAGACGCGGCGCCAGCGTTTGCGGACGAACGACTCCTCGACATCGTCCTGCCACGCGAGCATCTCCTCGGCCATCCAGGTGGTGCGGCCGAACCGGTCGAGGCGAGAGGCCAGCGTCCGCCAGAGCTCCTCGAGGTGACGCACGTCGTCCACGGCGTAGGCAAGCTGACCCTCGGAGAGTGGCCGCTTCCTCCAGTCGGTTCGCGTCTCGCCCTTGTTGGTGGGCAGGCCGAGGAACCGCCGCACGACCGCCGCGTAGCCTGCGGGATAGTCGTGGTCGACGAGTCCCGCCGCCACCTGCACGTCGAACAGCGTGGCGGGCCGGGCCTGGATCGCCTGGAGGATGAATCCGAGCTCCTCGCGTCCGGCGTGCACGATCGTCGTCCGACCGGGGTCGGTGAGGAGTCGCCAGAAGGGCTCGAGTTCACGGACCGCGAGCGTGTCGATCACGGCGAGCACGCCCGGCGCGGCCACCTGCACCAGGCAGAGTTGGCTGCGATAGGTGTGTTCGGAGACGAACTCCGTGTCGAAGGCGACGTGCGGCAGCGACTCGAGCCGGCTCACGAGGTCGCGCAGGTGCGGCTCGGTGGCGACGATTTCGAAGTCGTCGCGGGCCTCGCGAGGAGACTGTCGGGGTGGGGGGCGGTTTCTCACAGGAACAGGATCGAGACGAGCGCGAAGATCGGAAGCAGAACGCCGAAACTGTAGACGACGTAGCCGAAGAAGCTCGGCATCCGCACGCCGGCCTGTTCAGCGATCGCCTTGACCATGAAGTTCGGGCCGTTCCCGATGTAGGTCATCGCCCCCAAGAATACCGCCCCGAGGCTCACGGCGGCCAATCGGGCTTCGTCCACGCCCGCGATCGAGGGACCTGCGGCCGGCAGGGCCTGTGCGGTCTTGAAGAACACGAGATACGTGGGCGCGTTGTCGAGCACCGCGGAGAGCGAGCCGGTGGCCCAGAAGAAGGCTCGCGCCGACTCGAGTCCGAGGCTCGCGCCGTGTTCATCGAGCAGGGCGAGCGCCGGCTGCATGCAGACGAAGATGCCCACGAACAGCGCCGCCACCTCCAGGATCGCCCCGTAGGTGAAGCCGTTGCGACGGCGGACGTCCCGCGAGCCGAGGGCGAGCGAGAGCCCCACGAGGCCGAGCAGCACGGCCTCGCGGAGGAAAACCCACGGATGCCAGCCGGTGCCGGGCAGCGCCTTCGAGGGATCGAGCAGGGCGACGGCCGCGATCACGCCGACCAACAGCGGCACGTTGGGCCACAGTCCGGACATGCGGAGGCGACCCGCGAGTCGCGCGTCGCGGGCCAGGTCGCGGGCAGTCTCGCGCGGGTGGGCCACGAACGTGTCCCAGATCCAATAGACGGCCACCAACAGGCCGTTGGTGACGAGCCAGGGCTTCCATAAGGACAGCGTCCAGAAGAAATCGACGCCCTGGAGGTAGCCGAGAAAGAGCGGTGGGTCGCCAATCGGCAGCAGGCAGCCACCGCAGTTGCAGACCACGAAGATGAAGAAGACCAGCGTGTGGGCCACGTGCCGCCGTTCGCGGTTGGTTTCGAGGAGTGGCCGCACGAGCAGCATCGCCGCGCCCGTCGTCCCTATGAAGCTCGCGGCCAGCGCGCCCGCGGCGATAAACGCCGCATTGACGGTGGGCGTGGCCTCGAGATCGCCCTCGATCCGCACCCCCCCGGTGATCACGTAGAGCGAGAACAGCAGCACGATGAACGGCACGTACTCGGCCAGAAAAGCGTTGGCGAGGACGGCACCGGCCGCCGCCCATGACGGCCCCGACTCGGCCGCGGACACCACGGCGTGGGCCGGGAAATGCAGGTCGACGCCGCCGCGGTGGAAGAAGGCGTAGTAGGCGAGTGTCACGAGTCCGAGCCCGCCGGCGACCAGCAGTTTGCTCGAGTTGTGTTCCCACCGATGGGCGGCGGCGGGCACGAGCGGCAGGATCGCGATCGCCGCCAGGAGCAACGCGAACGGTATCACGGTCGCCGCGGGAGGCGCCGTGGCCCGAGCATGGTGGGCGTCGGCCGCCGCATGCGCGGCCCCGTGGCCCGCTTGTGCGGCCACCAGCAAATCACGACCATGTTGGGGCCAGCCGACGGCCGCCGCCAGGAGATAGGCGATGAGGATCGCCGCGATGCATGGTCCGGCTGGATCGCGGCGGCTGGACGAGCCGGCGGCCGCCGAACGGTGCGGGACTTCGTGCATGAGCGGATCTTCCAGAGTCGTCGAGTCCGCGACAGCGTACGGCACCAGGGCCAGCGGCGGAAGCACGATTGCCACCACCGATGACGTGTGGCTCCGCGGCAACGTGCGACCGGTGCTGACCTGCGGGTCGATCGCCGTCGCCCTGCCCGCGCTCGCGGCGGCGGTCGCCGCGGGTTTCGGGGCCCGGGCCGCGGTCGTGGCTTCGCTGGCCGCAGTTGCCGCGCTTGCGGCAGCGGCCTTGATTCCGCTCGTCCGGGCCGCCGCAGCGCCGCGGCTCGGTCGGCGGGGCGACTCGCTCCTGCTCCACCTCGCGCCGTGGCGGACGGAGGTCGTGCCGCTGGGGCTCGTGGAGTGCGTCTTTCCCGGATCGCAGCCGCTGGTCGGCGCCGCGCTCGCGACCGACTCCGACCATGCAGCCGATGCTGGCCCGACGCCGACCCGGCGGGTGGGCACGCTCGTGATCAGGTTCGCGGAGCGGGCCACCGCATGGCGCGAACGGCCGACGTTCGGCCCCTGGGGCACGTGGCGCGACGGCCACGCGATCGTCGACGGTCGGTGGTGCGCGCCGCTGACCTCCGACGAGGCACGGGCCATCAGCCAGCGCTTGCTGGAGGCAAAACGCGAGGCGTCGACCGCAGGGGGGCCGCGATGACGGTGACGCAGCCCTGGGCCGGATTGTTGGTGAGCGTGTGCGACGCGACCGAGGCAGTGGAAGCGCTCGCAGGCAAGGCTGCGATCATCGACGTGAAGGAGCCCCGCCGGGGCCCGCTGGGGGCGGCGGATGTGGCTGTGGCGGCGGAGATCGCGTCCCTCGTCGCGGCGCGGGCTCCATGGACGCTGGCCTGCGGCGAACTCGCCGACGGCGTGGCCGCGGAGCACGTGCGGGCGGCGGCGGCGTTGCTGCCGGTCGGCACGCCGCCACCTCGCGCCGCGAAGGCCGGGCCGGCGACGCTCGGCCTGGCGGCATGGCGGGATCACTTCGCGGCCTTTGCAGCAGGGCTGCCCGACGGTGTGGAGCCCATCGCCGTCGCCTACGCGGATTGGGCGACGGCAAGGTCGCCGAAACCGTGCGACCTCGTCGCAGCGGCCGCGTCGGCGGGCTGCCGCACGCTGCTCATCGACACGTTCGACAAGGCGGCGATCGGCGTGCTGGCGACGGCCCCGGATCTCGCCGGCTGGATCGCACAGGCACGGGCGGCGGGCATGGCGGTGGCCGTCGCCGGCCGGTTGGCCATCGGAGATCTGGAGCGCGTGGCGGCGCTCGGGGCCGACGTCGCGGCCGTGCGATCGGCCGTGTGCCCTGCGGGGCGGCTCGGCAGGGTGGATCGCCGGCTCGTGGCGTGTGCCGTGGCGTCCCTGACTGGTCACGGTGCACCGCCGCCGTGAACGGGGGCGGCGGCCCGCCCGGGTAACCACGGCTGGTTTCGGGGAGGGGGCGTTCGGGCTGCTATAATCGGCTCCGTCGGCCGCCGGAGGGCCGTTGCCCTTCGGAGCGATTGGCCCCATGAAGCCGCTGGAAGTTCGCGTGCCGCACGGACTCGACGACGCCGAGGTGCGCCGTCGCATCGATCGGGGCATCGCCAAGGCCCGAAATGACTATGCCGATCAGGTCGGCGACATCCGGGCGGCCTGGCGCGACGACGGCAGACTCGATGTCGGATTCGCCGTGATGGGCATGACGATCGACTCCGAGGTGGAACTCAGCCCGGGCGAGGTCGTGGTCCGGGTGACGCTGCCCGCTCTTGCGGGGATGTTCGCCGGGCAGATTCGCACGGGCATCAGCGACCGGATCGGCGGCCTCCTGGGGGTCGCGTCCGCCTGACGGTGGTGCCGATTGCTCCGGCAAAGCCGTCCCGTGGCCGGCGGACGGCGGATGGCCCGGAGATTTTGCCGATCACCCAAGTGGAAGTATCCTGCGCCCATGAAATTCAACGTCTTCCGGAAGTCGTGGCTATCGGTCGCAGGGCCGGTCTGCGCCTGTGCCGCGGTCGCGTGGGCCCTGCCGCGGGTCGCGGTGGCACAGGTGGGAACAGGCGGTGCCGATGAGCCCGGAATCGCGACGGAAGATCCGTTCGCCGACGAACTGAATCCGTTCGGCAAGCAGCCGCAGACGGCCCCGGGGCCGGCTGCTCCGGCCACCGTTCCTTCTCCTCCCCCGCCCACGCCTGGCCGGCTGCCGACGAAGCCGCCCGTCCAGTTACCGGTGCCGTTTCCCGAGTCGACCACGCCCGGCGAGCCTGCACTGGAACGCGAACCCCGGTCGGAGACGACCGCGCCGCGCCGCGACTTCAGGC